>JANQJF010000039.1 GCA_028281765.1 Planctomycetota bacterium
AATCACTCCGAATCATGGCATTTCCCGAGGAATCTGTCGCCGACCGGGTGAGCCGATTCATGCCGCCTGGAAATGGTCCTTCTCGGCCGAGCTTCTAGCGCGCGACGTCGAAGTCGACCGACCCCAGGAACGCTTCGAACATCTTCCGGTCGGCGTCTCCATCCACCCGATCGAGTTCGAACACGAACATCGCTCGGTTCGCACGCACCACCGCGGCGAGGAACGCGCGGCTTCCGCGCGAGCCGTCGAGCACGCGCGCTTCCCGGCCGTCGACCATGAGCTTGCGCACGGATTTCTCGGCCCCGCGTGAGATCCGCTCGACGGTGTCCGTCCACGCGAAATCCGCAGGAAGGTCGAGCACGTTGATGCCGATCTCACACGTCTTACCGGCGGAGTTCTTGCCCTCGATCTCGAGCACTTCGAACTCGATGCGAGCACGCGGCCGCTCCGGCTCGTGCTCGAATCCGGCCGGAGCCTCGCACGAGAAGCCCCACAGGCGGTTCGTGTACTTCTGACCTTCGACGGTCACGGCGTCTGCGACCTTCATGGTCTTGCCGTCGACCGTGAGCTCTTGGACTCGGATGTCGATGTTGCCGAGTGCGGTCATCAGGTTCGTGAACTCCTTGGCCATCTCGCCGTCGGCGAGCGGGGCCGAGCTCATCGTCAGGTGCAGGGGATCGACGAAGCCGAGTCCGAGCGTCGCGTCGAGCGGGTACCACTCGCCGTCGATCCACACCTCGTTCCAGGCGTGGCCGCCCCACACGCCGCCGAGGTGGAGGAGTCCCATCGAGACGTTGGCCGGAATGCCTGCCGCGCGGCACAGCGCGGCGAGGAGCACCGCGTGCTCGCTGCAGTCGCCGGCGCGATCGCGGCACACTTCGAGAGCGGAGGCGAAGCCGACGTCCATCGACTTCTCGGTCAGGTTCTCGAGGACCCAGCGCTCGAGCTTCTTCGCGGCGGCCCATGCGTCGGTCTCGTCGCCGACGATGTCGTTCGCGAGCCTCTGGATCTCCTTCTCGTCCGACTGGATCATCGTGTTCGAAGCGAGGGAGGCCTCGATCTCCTTCGGCACGACTTGAAGAGGACGCGTGCCGGTCTTCCCGGGCTGCGGCACGTAGCGACGCAACGTGATCTCGAAGCTTCCGTCGGAAGCGGCATCCGCGAGGCGCTGTCGCGCGCCGGACGGCAGCGTCACCGTCTTCGACTTGTCGCGCGGGATGACCTTGATGACCGCGGCCTCCGGGTAGCGACTCGGGAGGAACTCACGCGAGACGACCAGGGTCTTCTCGAAGACGTCCGGCGACAGCGTGACGTTGCCGCTCGCGGCGCCGAGGGCGCGCTCCTTCGTCGACGTGATCGTTTCGATCTTCAGGCCGGCGGCCGGCACGACCGACTTCAACGCGACTCCGCGATCGTCGACCCAGTTCGTGACGGTCATTCCGGGCATCGCGTCCATCTCGACCTCCATCTTGTGGAGCATCACCTTCGTGCCGTCATCGAGCTCGACGACTTCGGAACCGATGACGTGGTTCGACACCTCGGTCTCCGAGTTGACGTCGGGGACGAAGGTCATCGCTTTCCACTTCGTCCCGGCCGCGAAGCCCTTGTTCGCCGCCATGATCTGCAGCTGGTAGGGACCGACGACGCTCTCGTCGATCTCGAGTTCGCGCTCGCGCGTACGACCCATCAGTTCGGTGATGAGCTTGGCGGTGTTGCCTTCGAACAAGACCTTGGTCTTGCTCCGATTGTTCGACATGTCCGTCGTCGTCTCGAGCCGGACGAACTTGCCGTCCTTGTCCTCGTAGTTGACGACGAAGACCTTCACCTCCATCGCCGCGCCGAGACGCTTCATCTTCATCTGCGTATCGACCGTCGTCCGGATCAGCGACCGGTCGCCCTCTTTGACGCGTTCGGACAGCGTGTGGACGTAGCCGACTTTGGACCCGGCCATCTTCATGATGGACCAGTTCTCGAAGAGGACGCCGCCCTGGGCGGCGGGCGCGGTGACGAAGAGGATGGCTCCGAGGAGCGTGCTGGCGAGTCGCAGGATTGGCACGGTGCGGCCTCCGGAATGGGGTTTGGGCGCGGGGCGCCAGTTTCCCGGATCGTGGCCGGCTATTCACCGGAGACTGTCGACAAGATGCCCGCTCGTGGGCACTTCGCCAGCGTGCGTCAGTCGACGCGCCGGTCGCCGTCCCAGGCGTAGTAGCCCTGGCCCGACTTGCGGCCGAAACGGCCGGCCGCGACGTGCGTGCGCAAAGATCCGGGAATGACGAACGCGGGCTCGTCCGGGTAGCGCTCGCACCATCCTTCGAGGATCGAGAGCGTCGTATCGAGGCCGACGTAGTCGGCGAGCGTGATCGGACCCATCGGGTGGCCGCAGCCGAGCTGCATCGCCGTGTCGACGTCGGCCGGTGTCGCATCGCCGCGATCGACCATGAGCAAAGCTTGCACCATCAGCGGCACGAGCAAGCGATTGACGACGAACCCCGGCGTGTCGCCACACGCGACCGGGGTCTTGCCGCACCTCGTGACGAACGCCGTCGAAGCCTGGATCACTTCGTCGCTCGCGGCATCCGTGCGCACGACCTCGGCGAGCGGCATCAGCTGCACCGGATTGAAGAAGTGCAGACCGACGAACCGATCGGGACGGCGCGAAGCCTCGGCCATGAGCTCGATCGGAAACGACGACGTGTTCGAGGCGAAGATCGTCTTCGACTCGCAGATGCCGTCGAGGTCGACGAACAGCAGGTTCTTCGCGTTCAGGTCCTCGACGATCGCTTCGATGACGAGGTCACAGTCGGCGAGGTCGGACAGTTCGTGCGTGCCGGAGATTCGTTCCTTGGTTCGCTGCACGGATTCAGCTGCCGCGGCTTCGGTCTGCTTGCCCTTCTTGACTGCCTTTTCGGCAAGCTTCTCCAGGCTTGCACCGATCCGGTCCATGCCGTGCTCGAGCGCGCCGGCGTCGGTCTCGAAGACGACGACCGAATAGCCGGCCGCGGCCGCGACTTGCGCGATGCCGTGACCCATGAGTCCGCAACCGATCACTCCGACCTTTTCGATGTCCATGAAGGCACTATCGGCATCCGAGCCCGGACGCGCTAACCTGGTTCGAATGGCGATTCCGACGACACCATGGTCCGAGCGCACGGCGACACACCACAAGGGTGAGATCAAGGCCGAGGATCCGGCGTTCGTCGGGCACTTCCCGGGCGATCCCGCGTTTCCTGGCGTCGCACAGCTGCGCACCGCGTGGCGGCTCGCACGCGAGGATTTCGGCGCCGAGTTCTTGGCCGGCGTCGAGCGCGTCAAGTATCGCGCGCCGGTACGGCCGGGCGCGCGCTTGACGCTCGACCTCGTGCCGACCGAGGACGAAGGATCGGTCAGCTTCGAGTTCCGCGGCGACGAAGAGCTCGCCTCGAGTGGTGTCCTTCGGCTCGGGTTCGCGGACGGGGCGATGGCGCGCACGATTCCGCTGCCCGAGCTGGGCGAACGTCCACCTCAGCCGGCGATCGACGTCATGCTGCCGCATCGCGGCCCCGCATGGTTCGTGCACGAGGTCCTCTCGGTCCCGGACGACGTCGATGCACCGTTCTGGCTCGGGGGACGAGTTCCGGAAGACAGCTTCCTGGTGCGCGACGGTCGCGTCTCCGCGATCGCCGCGATCGAGGTCGCGAGTCAGGCCGGCGCCGTCGCGCCGGAACTGCGCCGCGCGGACGGCGAGACCCGCGAGCTCGGTGGCTTCCTCGCCGCCGTCAAGGAGACGGCGTTCGCGGTTCCGAACTACCCGCAAGATCGGGACGTCGTCGCATCGATCCGCACGTCCAGCCGATCGCGCTTCGTCACGGTCGAGGCCGAGGTCTACACGGTCTGCGGCGCGGAGCTCGAAGATCTCGCCCGCGTCGAAGTGAAACTTCTCGTGCAGTGAGCAACGCGCGATCGCATCGACGGATGCGATCCGAGCGAGTGCGCGCGCGTCTCGAATCGAGAAGCCGGCGCGTGAGGGCGAGCTATGGTTCTGCACCCCATTGCTCTTTCCCCATCGTGATCCGATGACCCTCGAATTCCGTACGGGCGCGGTGTGCGCGCTCCTCGCCGCCTCTGCCTCTGCCCAGACCGTGCTTCACGAGCAGACGCACGACATGACCGCGATGCAGGTCAGCCTGCCGCTGCACGACGTCGATCCCTCGAGCGGCATGCCCGGCAACTACGAATACGTCGCGATGTTCCCGAAGGAAGATCACGTGGGATGGGGCTTCGATTCTTCGGACCCGTCCGTCCACCACATCGCCGGTGTGCGCATGTTGATCGGGGACACCCAGGGCGCGACTTCGAACCCGTTCAACATCTGGGTGCACACCGAGAACCCGGCGGCGCCCGGGCAGCCGGACGTCGCGACGTCCGTCGGATTCAACGCGAACTCGCCGATCGGTACGCCCGGCCCCGGAGCGTTCTTGTTCGACGTGGTGTTCCCGGCACCCGTCACGATGCCGAACAACGCCGACGTGTTCATCAGCGTCGAACTTCTTCCCGAATCGAACTCGGACTCGCTGTCGATCCTGACCCTCGCTCCCGAGGACGTCTCCGCGATCGGCAGCACCGTGTGGGACATCGGCAACGCGCGCACGAGTGAAACCGGCCACGGCGCGGGCGCGACCGGTGGCTACGGCTACTTCATCGACTGGTCGGCTGCGCAGATGTTCTTCGAGCTCGGTCAGTACGCGATCGCGCCGCTCGCCGCGCAGGCGGGTTTCGCGACGGGTGCGACCACCAACCAGGCGAGCCTCACGGCCAGCAACCCCGGCGGGACGCCGGGCTACCACACCGGCTTCTTCTCGGGTCGGCAGCCGAGTCTCGTGACCGACCGCCTCGGAGCGATCCGGTCCGACGAGCCGGTCCTCCTCTACCAGAACGGCAACCTGCTCAACAGCGAGCTGGTCGCGTTCCTCATGGGTCAGGTCGGCGCGCCGGTCGCGCTCGATGCGATCCTGCCGGGCTCGACCGGCACGCTGTGTCTCGACCTCGCCGGCTCGATCGCGCAGATCAACGGCCCGGGGCTGTTCCTCGACCCGAACGGCTCCGCTGCGTTCTCGGTCACGATCCCGCCGGCCGGCCGGGGTGGTCTGATCGGCTTGGACTTCGCCTTCACCGGCATCGCGCTCGACTTCGGTTCGGCGTCGGCGCACGCGAGTAGCTGCGGCGTGCTGCGGTTCTGATCCCGGCTCGAAGTCGATCGGGAATTATTCCCGGATGACTTCTCGCACAAGGTTCGAAACAGAACGCCGTGCCCGGAGGTCTCAAACCTTCGGATTCAGGTCGGAACAATCGGCGGCCCTATCTGTCGTAGGGCAGATCGGGTACGCTTCACCGCCCTCTGTCCGGTATCTGGCCATGACGAACCTTCCATCCATCGAGCCGGTTCGCAGCGAGGTCCGCACCCTCGCCACCGGTCGTCGTAAGATCCGCTTTTTCAGAGTTTTAGGATCTGCCGTCTTCGTTCTCGCCGTCGTTTTGGCGGTCGTCGCGTGGTTCGTGACGACGTCGACGACGGGCTGGCTCGCTCTGGGATTCCTGGCGGCCGGCGTCCTGATCGCGATCGGCGGAGCGCTGCTGCTCCCGGTCGACCACATTGCGGTCGCGAAGCGCTACGACGACGCCGTCGGCACGAAGGACCTGCTCAGCAGCTCGCTCGAGTTGCAGCAGGGCGCGGAGGCCCCGCTCGGCCAGGCGTTCGTCGCCGCGGTCCGCGAGGACGCGGCGGCCGCGACCGGCAAGGCGCGTTCGCGCGACCTCTACCCGACGTCGACCCCCCGCGAAGTGAAGTGGCTGCCGGCCCCGGTGCTCGCGGTGCTGGTGCCGATCTTCGTCGACTGGTCGAACGAGGAACCACCTCCGCCGCCGCCCGCGCCGATCGTGCGCGCGGCCCTCGACGAGAGCGCGGCGTGGCTCGAAGAACTCGCCAACCGCGCCGAAGACGCGCTGGCCGACCTGCGACTCGAGTCGATCCAGAAGGTCAAGAACCTGTCCGACGCGCTCAAGGAGAAGATCAGCAAGCGCGACGCCATGGCCGAGCTCGCGCGACTCGCGTCCCAGCTCGACAAGGAGCGCAAGGACCTCGAGAGCCGGCGCATGGAGCTCGAGAAGAACGCGGCCAAACTCGCGCGCGGCGAAGACGCGAAGGACGCGCGCCGCGACATGGACGCGGGCCGGTACCGCGAGGCGGCGAACAAGATCAAGAAGAAGCTGGCCAAGCTCGAGGAAGAGCTCGCGGAGAAGCTCAGAAAGAAGGCCGGCAAGATGGAGATCGAGAAGATCAAGAAGCGCATCGCGAAGCTCAAGGAGCTGCTCGCGGAGCTCGAGAAGCTCGACGCGCTCGGTCAGGAACTCGGTTTCCTGGTCGAAACCCTCGAAGCTCTCGACCGCATCGAGGGTCAGCTCGGCGAACTCGGCGAGTTCGACGGCGAGGAGTTCGACGAGGCGCAGCTCGGTCGCATGCGTCGGCCTCGCAACGCGCAGCAGCAGGACGGCCAGCAGCAGCGGCGCCTCCTCGTCATGCCTTCGAGCGAAGCCGGCAAGGGTCACTCGAAGAAGGTCCTCGGCGGCGCGAAGCGCGCGCTGAGTGACGGTGACGAGAACGAGGCTCGCCTCCGCGAAGGCAAGGGCAAGTCGACGTTCGGTCAGGTCAAGACCGCGAACGACGGCAGCCGTAGCCGCACGGCGTTCCAAGAAGCACTCATGGCCGCGAAGCGAGACGCGGATGACGTGATCTACCGGCAGAACATCCCGGTGGGCTACCGCAACTACATCCGTCGCTACTTCGAGATCATGCAGCCCGACGATCGCACCCGACCGGCAGGTTCGGGCGAAGGGCGCTAACCTCCAGACCCCCCCCGCGCTCGACTCGAGCGCGCCTCCACACACAGCCCCCCCAACGAAGGAAGAGATCCGTGTCCGAAGAGACGACCGAGGTCCGCCAGAAGGTTGAGCAGTTCCGCACCGACTTCGACAAGCTGTGCACCGAGATCGGCAAGGAGATCGTCGGGTATCGTGACCTAATCCGGCTGATCGTGACCGGCCTGTTCGGCCGTGGCCACGTGCTGCTGGAAGGCGTGCCCGGGCTCGGCAAGACGATGACCGTGCGCGCGCTGTCGTCCGCGATCCACACCGAGTTCTCGCGGATCCAGTTCACGCCCGACCTGATGCCCGCGGACATCGTCGGCACGACTGTCGTCGTGCAGGGGGACGACGGCCACAAGGAGTTCCGCTTCGAGCGCGGGCCCGTGTTCGCGAACGTCATCCTCGCCGACGAGATCAACCGCGCGACGCCCAAGACGCAGTCGGCCCTGCTCGAGGCGATGCAGGAGCACAGCGTCACGGTCGGGAGCAACACTCACTCACTCGACGAGCCGTTCTTCGTGCTCGGCACGCAGAACCCGCTCGAGATGGAGGGCACGTATCCACTGCCCGAAGCTCAGCTCGACCGCTTCCTGTTCAAGGTCCTCATCGACTACCTCGACGAGGACTCGCTGGTCGAAGTCATCGATCGCACGACCGGATCCAACAACCCGAAGGCCGAGCCGGTGCTCTCGAAGGAGCGGATCCTCGAGATGATCGATCTCGTGCGCGCGGTGCCGATCGCGGACCACGTGAAGCGCTACGCGGTGCGTATCGCCCGCGCGACGCATCCGCACTCGGACGTCGCGCCGAACCAGGTCAACCAGTTCGTCAAGTTCGGATCGAGTCCCCGCGGCATCCAGGCGATGATCATCGGCGCCAAGGTTCGTGCACTGTCCGAAGGCCGCTACCACGTCGCCTGTGAGGACGTGAGCGAGATGGCCAAGCCGGCGCTGCGCCACCGTCTGATCCTCAACTTCGAAGGCGAAGCCGAGGACATCAAGACGGACGACGTCATGGACGCGGTGCTGCAGGCCGTTCCCGAGATCAAAGAAGGTCAGACGGCGAACGCCTGATGTTCGATCGCGAGTTCCTTCGCAAGCTCGAGTACCTCGACGTCGTCGCCCGCAAGATCCTGTCCGGCCGCATCAAGGCCGACAGGCTCTCGGCGCGTCGTGGTACGAGCGTGGAGTTCGAGGACTACCGCAGTTACTCCGTCGGTGACGACCTGCGGTTCCTCGACTGGAACATCTACGGCCGCTTCGAAGAGTTCTTCCTCAAGCTCTACAAGGAGGAGGAGAACCTGCGGCTGTCGGTGATGCTCGATCGGAGCGGATCGATGGCGTTCGGCCAGCCGGACAAGTTCTACTTCGCGCGCCAGGTCGCGGCGGCGGTGGCGTACATCGGGATGAGCAATCTCGACGATGCGAACCTGCTGCCGTTCGGTCCCGACCTCGACGACGGGATGGGGCGCTTGCGCGGCAAGGGCAAGGTCTGGCACATGTTCGACTTCCTCGGCGGTCTCGAGGCGCGCGAGGAGACCGACATGCGTCGGAGCTTCAAGCGCTTCATCACGAAGGAGCGCCGTCGCGGCATCGTCGTCGTGATCAGCGATCTCTACGATCGTGAAGGGATCCGCGCCGCGCTGCGCTACCTGCGCAGTCGTCGCAACGAGGTCTACGTGATCCACGTCATGGATCGCGAAGAGGCCGATCCGCCATTGCGCGGGGACCTGCGGCTCGTCGACAGCGAGACGGCCGGCTTCAAGGACATCACGGTGACGGACGCACTGCGGAAGCGCTACAAGGACGCGTTCGCCGCGCACGGCAAGATGGTCGAGTCGTTCTGTCTCGGCAACGACATCGGCTACGCCCAGGCGTTCACGGACATTCCGTTCGACGCGCTGGTGCTGAGGATCCTCAAGCGCGGAGGACTGGTCGCATGAGTTTCGCGGCCATCGCCGGGCTCTGGCTCGCCGTGATCACGATCCCCATCGGGATCCTCTATATCCTCAAGATCAAGCGGCACCGTCGCGTCGTGCCGTACCTCAAGCTGTGGGCCGACCTCGTCGCAGACAAGCAGTTCACGACGCTGTTCCAGCGACTGCAGCGACTCCTGTCGCTGCTGCTGCAGCTGCTGATCGCGCTCTGCTTGGTGTTCGCGTTCGCGTCGTTGACGTTGTCGGACTCCTATCTCAAGGAGGAGTCGATCGTCATCGTCGTCGACGCCAGTGCGAGCATGCAGGGTCGCGCGACCGACGAAGACGAACGCAGTCGGTTCGAGGTCGCGGTCGAGAGCGTGCGGGATCTGTGTGAAGGACGCTCTGCGGAAGACGAGTTCGCGATCGTCGCCGCGGGAGCCCAGCCGGAGGTGCTGCAGGGCTTCACGCGCTCGACGCTGCGCTTGCGCGAGGGCGCGGACCGGCTCGAGCCGAGCAAAACCTCGGGCGATCTCAGCGGCGCGGTCGAACTCGCCGAAGACCTGCTCCAAGGCAAGAAGAACCCCCGCATCCTCATCGTCGGCGACGCGGCCGGCGGGCAGGTCGCCGAACTGCAGAAGCAGCACGAGAACCTGCGCTGGATCCCGATCGGCGAGACCGTCGACAACATCTCGATCCGTCGGTTCCAGGTGCGTCGCAACTTCGCTCTCGACACGGACTACCTGCTGCTCTCGGTTGCGAACGAGGGTGAGGCCAAGGCCGAGATCGAGATCGAAGTGTCGGTCGAGGGGCGCACGCGCAAGGTGCTGCCGATGACGTTGGAGTCCGGTGAGGTGCGGAGCGATACGCACACGCTGACGCTGCAGCGCGGTGGCTTCGCCAAGGCCGAGGTCGTCCATCCGAAGGATGAGAACGGCAAGCCGGGCCGAGACGGGCTCGCCCTCGACGACATCGCGTACGCGTCCGTGCCGACGCGCCGCAGCTTCTCCGTGCTTCTGGTCGCGCGCAACGAGGCCGAAGAGGAGCCGTTCCGTGCATCGATGTCCGCCCTCGGCGGACTCGTGAACGCCGAACAGTCGCTCATCAAACGGCCCGAAGAGTGGGCGCAGCTGAGCGCGGACGAAGTCGACGCGTTCGACCTGGTGATGTTCGTGAACTGGGCGCCGAAGACGCTTCCGCGAAAGGGGCGGTTCCTCGCGGTCAACGCGTTGCCCGGGGGACTGCCGGCGAAGCTTCGCGGCGTCGAGCAGTCGCCGCGGATCCGCGACATCGACAAGGACCATTCGATCAACCGGTTCCTCGAAGCGAAGACGATCAACCCGGCGGAAGCACGCCCGGTCGACCTGACGGGCGGTGACGTGATCATCTCGACGATGGGCGGACCGGTCGGGGTCGTGTTCCGGGAGACGGGCCGCCAGTCGGTCTATCTCGGCTTCGATGCGCTGTCCGACCTGTTCTTCCTCAAGGTCGCGTTTCCGATCATGCTCCGCAACGTGCTCGGTTGGATGCACGAAGAGGAGAGCCAGCTGCTCGAGCCGACGTATCGGCCGGGCGAAGTCATCCGCCCGCGTTTCACCTTGCCGGATGAGTCGGTCGACGTCGCATGGTTCCACGAGTGGGTCGCAGACGAGGCGACCGCGAAGGGTACCGACAAGCTGAAGCTCACCGACGGGAAGTTCTACTTCGGCGACACGGCCGAACCGGGCCGCTACGTCGTGCGGACGAGCTCGGGCGAGTTCCGCACCGCGGTCAACCTGTTCGACGCCGCCGAGTCCGACCTCCGGATTCCGGAGTCGGAGGACGAGCAGGAGCTCGACATCGAGCGATCCGGCTTCTTGTTCGGCCGCGACCTGTGGCCATTGCTGATGCTCGTCGCGGCCGTCTTGTGGCTGCTCGAGTGGGGTCTGTATCACCGGCGATTGACGGAATAGGCGATGGAGATCTATCTCGAACACCCCGTCTATCTGCTGATCCTGATCCCGGCGATTCCGCTGCTCGCCTACGCCGCGATCAAGAGCTACGCGCTCGCGCCGAACTGGAAGCGTCATAGCTCGTTCTGGTTACGCGTCGTCGGCCTCACGCTCGTCGTGCTCGCGATTTGCCGACCGGTGTTGCGACTCGACAAGCCCGACCAGGCGGTCGTGTACGCCGTCGACGTATCCGACAGCAGCAGCCATGCCGTTCTCGAGACGGCCGGCGAATTCATCGCCGATGCGACGAAGGAACTCGACGACGATCATCGCGTCGCGCTGATCGCGTTCGGGGGCGAGCCGCGCGTCGTCCGGGAGCTAGCGTCCGAGCCGATCACGGTCGAGGACAAGACGGCCGACGTGCTGTTCCACAGCCAGCGCAAGAAGGACGCGAAGCAGGCTATTCTCGCGATCGAGCGCGACATGTCCGGTGACGACGCCGCGCAACGCCTCGAAGAAGCGCGCACTCGGTTGGCCGAGATCGAGACGATCGAGGCGAACCTGCAGACCAAGGAGACGAACCTGCGCGACGCGTTGCGTCTCGCGCGGAGCGTCCTCCCGGAAGACTCGCGTCGCCGCGTCGTGCTGTTCACCGACGGCAACTGGACTCGCCACGACCCGGAGCAGGAGCTCGCGCTGATGGCGCGTGCGGGTGTTTCGGTCGATACCCGCGTGCTGGAGCGCGACGAGAAGGCCGAAGTCATCGCCGAGCGCCTCAACGCACCCGGCGAGGTGCGCATTCGTGAGCCCGTCGAGCTCGAGCTCAAGGTCAACGCGACCGACAATCGCAAGGTCACGATGAAGCTCTACCGCAACCAGTTCCTGCTCAAGACCGAAGAGGTCGAGCTGGAGAAGGGGCGGAACACGGTGCGCATCCCGAAGCAGGAGCTCGAAGAGGGCTTCCACGAGTTTCAGGTCGTGCTCGTCAGCGAGGGCGACCCGCGTCCGGAGAACAACGTCGCGCGTGCCGTGGTCGTCGTCAGCGGCCGACCGAAGGTGTTGCTCGTCGAAGGCGCCGAACGTGACGCACGCTACCTCGAGCAGGCGCTTCGCGACGAGGAGATCCAGGTCGAGGTGCGGCCGCCGATCGGTTTCCCCGAAGAGCTCAACGACCTGCTCGCCTACGACGTGCTCATCATGAGCGACGTGTCGGCGACCGACCTGCACAGCTCACAGCTCGGCATGGTCAAGCGCTACGTCAAGGACTTCGGTGGCGGCCTGATCATGCTCGGCGGCGAGCGCAGCTTCGGCCTTGGTGGCTACTACCGCACGCCGGTGGAAGACGCGTTGCCGGTGCGGATGCCGATCAAGAAGACGATCGAGAAGCCGAGCCTCGGTCTCGTGCTGGTTCTCGACCGCTCCGGGTCGATGGCGGGCGAGAAGCTCGCGCTCGCGAAGGAGGCCGCGATCGCGTCCGTCGAAGTGCTCAAGAAGAAGGACCAGATCGGTGTCGTCGTGTTCGACGAAGCCGCGGACTGGATCGTCGACCTGCAGCCCGCCGCGAATGCCGACGAGATCGTTACGCAGATCTCGCGGATCCAGGAGGGCGGCGGCACGTACATATACGCCGGGCTCTACCGCGCCTACGAGGCGCTCAGCGAGAGCAACGCGAAGCTCAAGCACGTGATCGTCCTCTCGGACGGGCACACGACGGGTGGTCGCGAGCAGCACATCGAGATCGTCGATGCGATGTCGTCCGAGCAGATTACGGTGTCGACCGTCGGCATCGGCGATGCGGATCAAGCGCTGCTGTCCGCCATGGCCGACCACGGGCAGGGCGAGGCCTACTTCACGAACGACTTCGGCAACATCCCGCAGATCTTCACGAAGGAGACGCTGCGGGCGAGCAAGAGCATGCTCGTCGAAGAGCCGTTCATCCCTGCGTCCACCGGCGTCGACGATCAGATGCTCAAGGGCATCGAACTCGCGGACGCGCCTCTGTTGCTCGGCTACATCTCGACGACGGCCAAGGAACGGGCGCGTCTGCTGATGGTGTCCGACTACGGAGACCCGATCCTGGCCCACTGGAACTACGGCCTGGGACGCTCCGCGGCCTTCACGTCGGACGCGAAGAACCGCTGGGCTTCGGATTGGATCGCTTGGGAGCAATTCGGCAAGTTCTGGGCCCAGGTCGTTCGCAGCGTGATGTCGACGGGCACGACGTCCGTTCTGCAGCAGACCGCGGACATCCGCGTCGATCGCGGCGAGGTCCGCGTGCGCATCGACACTCGCGATCGGCAGGGCCGTTTCCGCGACGACGTCACGCCGACTGTCGCCGTCGTCGAGGCGTCCGGATCGATCCGGGGGGTCCAATCCGCGCACGTCGCGCCGGGGATGTTCGAGACGAAGATCCCGATCGAGAACTACGGCGAGTTCATGCGCCTGCGCGTCGACTCGCGGAACAACGAGAGCGGCCAGCTCGTCGGTCTGCGCAACTACGCCGTCGTCGAGTCCTATCCGCCGGAGTACCGGGCCGCGACCGAGGACACGACCTTCTTGGAGCATGCGTCGGACACGACGGGCGGGCGCCGGGAGCCCGAGGCTCGGGCGACCGTGGAGTTCGATTCGCCGCCGGCCCGGGGACTCCGCGACCTGTGGCGTTTGTGCGTTCTGCTCGCTGGATTGCTCTTGCCTCTCGACATCGCCCTCCGTCGTCTGGGCTGATGCCGATTCCGATCCTGTTCGACGACGGTGACCTGATGGTCGTCGACAAGCCATCGCGCATGCTCGTGGTGGACGCGCCGGGCAGGGCCGAGCTCACGGTGATGGACGTGCTGCAGAGGCAGCTCGGCGTGACGGTGTTTCCGGTCCACCGACTCGATGAGGACACGACCGGCGTCCTCATCGTCGCGCGGACGGCCGAAGCGCAGGAAGCGATCGACGCGATGCTTCGCGCTCGGACGGTCGAGCGGGTCTACCACGCGTGCGTCTCCCGCGTGCCGTCCCCGCTGTCCGGTCGCGTGGAGTCTCGTTTGCTCGAGGATGCGTCGGGGATCGTGCGATGCACGACGGACCGTCGCGGCAAGCTCGCGATCACCAACTACCGGACGCTCGAGCGACGCAAGTACGGCGCTCTGGTCGAATGCCGACTCGAGACGGGCCGGCGAAACCAGATCCGCGTGCACCTCGCCGAGCTCGGCTGCCCGATCGTCGGCGACCGCAAGTACGGCTACCGACGTCCGCTCGGTCTACCGAAAGCGAAGCGTCCGCTGCTACACGCATCGAGCGTGCGGTTCTTCCACCCGTTGACCGGCAGGCGCGTCGTCGTCGCCGCGGACGCCCCCGAGGAAGAGTTGCGGCGTCCGGATCTGGCCTGAGTCAGAGTGGCCTGAGTCAGAGTGCCTGAGTCAGACTTCGATCGAGCGGCCGAGACGTTCGCTGAGGACCTCTCCGAGGACCTTGCGAAGTTCTCCGCGGCCCTTGGTGTCCATCCAGGACCCGTCCTCGAGCGCGAAGTGCCACGCCGTGGCCCCCGACGCCAGCCAGATCTGATGGGCTGCCGTCTGGCGGTTCATGATGCATTTCGTGCCGTCCGCAAACTCGATCGACAGGACCCCCATCGCGAGATCCGGATCCAGCTCGTCGGGGTCCAATTCGGACAGAACCGCGAAGACCTCCTCCATGAAGGCGTCGGCGGTGCTCGTGAATTCGAGGTCGGTGGTCATGCGCTTCAGTGGAACGGCTCGGAGATGAGGGGATGGTTTATGCGCCGTGAACCGTTAAAAAAAGAGGGCCGGAGGTCGTCGAAACGACCCCCGGCCACGGTGGCTCCGCCCCAGCCCTCTCACTGGTCAGTGTGGCCTTCCCTGCAGGACACACACTGATGGGGGCGGAGCCGCTCGTCCCATGCACTGTGGTAGACGTTCGAGAACGCGATTCTTTCCAAGCAGGATCGATTTAATTCGCGTCGGGACGAGACCGTGACATTCGGACCGTGTATTGCGGGCAATTCGCCTAGAAAACGAAATTTCTAGCTACCCGCTCGCGCGATCCGACGTAGCGATCCAGTTGGGGAGCAGCGCATCTACGGTGCGCCCGTCCGCTTCCGCGTCGAACGTCAACACGATGCGATGACGCAGCGCAGGCAGCAGCGACGCCTCGAGGTCTTCTCGCGAGACCGATGGTCTCCCGTCGCACAGCGCGCGCACCTTGGCCGACAACACGATCGCTTGCCCCGCACGCGGACTCGCGCCGTAGCGAACGTAGCGTGTGGTATCGGCGTCGGCGTTTTCGTTCGGCTGGGTCGCGTTCAATAGTTCGGCGACGAAACGAAGTAGGTGTCCTCCGCAGAGGACACGGCGTGCGAGGGCCTGAAGTTCACAAACTTCTGCGGCGGACAGAACCGCACTCGGCATCTCTCGTTGTTCGGCTGTCGTCGCTCCGAGGATCTCGACCATGTCGTCGACCGCCGGTGTGCCGACGACCAGCTTGAACAAGAAACGATCAAGCTGCGCTTCGGGCAGCGGATACGTGCCCTCGAGTTCGATCGGGTTCTGCGTCGCCACGACACAGAACGGCGGCGGCAATACGTGCGTCGTGTCGCCTAGGGTCACTCGGTGTTCCTGCATGGCCTCGAGCAACGCCGATTGCGTCTTCGGGGTCGTGCGGTTGATCTCGTCCGCGAGCAGTAGGTTCGTGAACACGGGGCCGCGCTCGAAGCGAAACTCGAGCCCGTCGCTCGTGTCGTCGATGATGCGAGTGCCCAAGACGTCCGCGGGCATCAGATCCGGGGTGAACTGGATCCTGCCGAATTCGACCCCGAGGCCGTGCGCGAGGGCCCGCACCAGCAGCGTCTTGCCGAGCCCGGGGAGGCCTTCGAGCAGCACGTGGCCGCCGGCGAACAACGCGACCAGGAGGTCGTCGATCAGGGCTTCCTGGCCGATGACGCAGCGTCCGAGTTCCTCATGCAGGGTTCGGACCCTGGAGACCAAGTGCTCGGCTCGGTCCTGAATCGCTCGGCTGTCTTCGGTCTGCGTCATGCCAGCATTGTAGATGCCCGTGCCCGGAGACAAGATGCTCGGGATGTCCTTCCGGCGCGAGATTGGGTTGCTGCTGACCGTCGCCATGGCGGCAGCTTGCGAGAGCGTGAGCCCGGACCCGGCGGAGATGGCATCCGAACTCCCGGTCGAAGGGCGCGCCCTGACGGCCGACGAGGAGCGGCGCGTCGTCGAGTTCACGGAGTCGGCCCTCGCGGCGCTGGAGCGTGGCGATCATGTCACCGCGGGCCGCACGGCCGAGGCCACGCTCGAACTCGCGCCCCGCACGGCACGGGCGCTGGCCGTGCTGGCGATGTCGCGGCGAGCGCGCGCCGATGCGGAGGACCCGCCGATCCTGCGGTTGCTCAATCGCGCCGAGGGCGAACTGCGGCAGGCGTCCAAGATCGCGCCGGACGATGGCGTCGTCGCGCTGCTGCACGGCCGATTCCTCGAATCGATCGGGCACGTCTCCGCCGCGGTCGATCGCGCGGAGGGTGCGCTCGTTCGCCGACCCGACGACCCCGATCTGATGGAGCTCGCCGCGCGGTTGCGCTACGAACTCGGCGACGAACGCCTGGCTGTGGCCTGGTTCGAACGCCTGCTCCGGGTGCAACCGGACAACGCCGATGCGCTCTACTGCGTGGGCACATGCAGCTTGTCGATCGCGGCGACGTCGCGCGACCAGGCCCGGGAGCTGGCGCTCGAGCGGGCGGTGTCGAGCTTCGCGGCCTACCGCGGGTTGCGACGGGATGATGCGGACGGGTGCCTCGGCGAGGCGCGTGCGCGGGCGGAGCTGATCCCGCGCGACGAAACCGCACGGGAGCCGGGAGCGATCGACGAGGTGCTCGAGCTGTTCGGGCACGCCGCGCGACTCGATCCGGCGTCACCGCGGGCCGACCACGATCGGGGCGTGTTCCTCGAGCGGATCGAACGCGAGGCGGAGGCGCGGGAAGCCTACGAGGCCGCGCTTCGTCGCCGTCCGGGCCACGTGTCGTCCTTGCTCAACCTGGCGGCGAATCAGGCCGCAGCAGGCCTGGATGAGGCCGCGCGAGCCAACTGTCGCCGTGCGCTGCTGCTCGAGCTGACGCGCGAGGAACGCCGGCGGATCGAGGACTACCTGGCCGAGCCGGAGGGAGATCCGGAAGCGGAAGAGGACTCCGAGACCATCGGGGAGCCCGGCCGCGACGGCGCTACACGCCGATGATCGAGAACCCCGAGTCGACGTAGATCGTCTGCCCGGTGATGCCGCGCGCCATGTCGCTCAACAGGAATGCGGCCGCGCTGCCGACTTCGTCCTGGGTGACGTTGCGGCGCAGCGGCGCCTTGGCCGCGACGCTGTCGAGGATCGACGAGAACCCGGACACGCCCATCGCCGAGACTGTCTTGATCGGGCCGGCGGAGACCGCGTTGACGCGGATGCCTTCCGGGCCGAGGTTCGCCGCGAGGTAGCGGGTGTTCGACTCGAGCGCGGACTTGGCGACGCCCATGACGTTGTAGCCGTCCACGACTTTCTCGGCGCCGTAGTAGCTCAGGCACACGATCGACGCATCGCGGTCCTTCATGAGCGGCCGCGCGTGCCGAGCCATCGAGATCAGCGAATAGGCCGAGACCTGCTGCGAGAGTGCATAGCCATCCCAGCTCGTGTCGACGAACTCACCGCCCAGCTCCTCGCGCTTGGCCGTCGCGATCGAGTGCACCATGCCGTCGACCTGGCCGAACTCGCGCTGGATCCCGTCGAAGTAGGTGGCCAGCTCCTCCTCGGAGGTGACGTCGCAAGCCGCCATGTAGGGCTTCTCGGGCAGGTCTTCGGCGAGCTTGGCGACGGCTTCGCCCATGCGGTCGTTCTGGTAATTGAGCGCGAGCGTCGCGCCCGCGTCGGACAGCGCCTTGGTGATGCCCCAGGCGATCGAACGCTTGTTGGCGACGCCGAAAATGACGACGACCTTATCCTTCATGAATTGCATAGTCGGTCTCTCTGTCATGTGCGGGATCGCGTCCCGAGAGGGCGAAAGACGATAGCAGCATCCGCCTCGGAGGCCGTGTCTCAATCCGGTTTCAGAGCCGAGACAGGATTTTCCGAGCGGCGGTCGTCCAGGGCCCGTCCCGGTCCGCGTCTTCCAGTGCCTGGGGGCGTCGCCCGACCATTGCGCCGGCATGCGCGGTCAGCGTGATCCGGTGATGGGTGATGCCGTGCTTCACGGTGGCGACTTCGGACCCGATCTCGAACTCGGCGCGGAATCGGTCCCGCAGCGCGTGGGCGAGATCCGCGGGCGACTCGCAAGTCGTGAACACCCCGCTTCCGGGAAGCTCGAGCTGGCCCTCGTTGATCTCTCCGGCGGGCACTCGCCACGCGAGGAAGCGCCCCCGGCCTCGGTCGCAGACGACCGCGCGCGGGCGCACGTCGATCGCCTTCTTGCGCTGCGGCAGCACGGGCAGCACGTCGGCGAGCCCTTCTGCCAGGCCCCGGCAGTCGGTCGCGATCGGGCAGTCGGCGCATCGGGGGCTCCGAGGCGTGCAGACCAGGGCGCCGAGTTCCATCAGCGCCTGGTTGAAGTCGCCGGGTCGCGCCCGGTCCATGTGCGTGTGCACGAGGTCTTCGATCTCGCGCTGCGCCGGCCTCTTCTTGACGTCACTGCGGATCGCGGCGTGTCGCGCGAAGACCCGTTCGACGTTGCCGTCGATCGCCGGTTCGGGCGCGTCGAACGCGATGGACGCGATCGCGCCGCGCGTGTAGCTGCCGACACCGGCCAACGCGCCGAGCGCGTTCGCGGTCGAGGGAACGACGCCACCGTGCTCGTCGACCACCTGCCGCGCGCCCTGGCGAAGCAGACGTGCGCGTCGGTAGTAGCCGAGTCCTTTCCAGGCCTGCAGCAGCTCCTCGTCGTCGGCCGCCGCGAAGCGATCGGGCGACGGGTACCGTTCCATGAACCGCTCGTAGGTCTCGCGGACTGCTTCGACGCGAGTCTGCTGCAGCATGATCTCGCTGACCCAGATCGCCCAGGGATCGCGGGTGCGTCGCCACGGCAGGTCGCGCCGCGCGCCGTCGAACCAGCGGAGCAGCCGCGCGGCGAACGTGGACGCCATCCGCGCCCTACTCGGCGAACGACTCTTCGCCGGGGCCGGTCAGCTCGAGTCCGAGGCGCGCGCGCAGGTCGGCCGCCGCCGCGTCGAGGTGGGTCTGGACCGCGTCTCGGTCCGTGCCTTCGGCGATCAGCGTGACGCGCATCCGGGCCGACTGGTCGGTGCTGCTGCCTTGCAGACGGGCGCGGGAGTGCACGTCCGGGTGTCGGCGCTGGAGATCCGCGAGCATGCGGGAGACGAGCGACTCGTCACCACCCGGGAACTCGATCTTGGTCGCGAGCCGGTGTCCGTCGGGTCCCTGGGCTTCGAGGACGGGGACGACGTTCGCGAGGAACAGCTGCCGGCACTCGTCCGGAGCCCCCGGGAGCATGAAGACGACCGTCCGGTCCAGCGTGAGCTGAATCGCGGGCGCGGTTCCGATCGGGTTCTCGAAGCACTTCGCCCCGACGGGAATCGTCGCCATGCGCAGTCGGGGCTCGGTCAGTTCGGCGTCACGCACGTTGCCGTGGGCCACGAGCCTTCGATAGGAGGATTCGAGGTGGGCCTTGGCGTCGTCGTCGAGCGCCAGCTCGAGCCCCGCGGCCTTGGCGAGGCACTCCCGGGTGTTGTCGTCGTGGCCCGGGCCCAATCCGCCGGTGACGAAGATGAAATCCGGACGCTTCGATATGGCTTCTTGGAATGCCTCGACCGCTTCCTCCTCGACGTCGTCGATCACGTGGATCGCGCGGACCCGGAATCCCGCTTCGGAGACCTGGGACGCCATGAAGTTCGCATTGCGGTCGAGGACGGTGCCTTCGAGCATCTCACGACCCATGCAGAAGATAATCGCGGTTCTTCGTTCCAACCTTTTCTCGGGGTGCCTGACCAGACGAGGGGCCTGACCACGAGCGGGCTCAGGCCGGCCGGGTCGAGGCCCGGCCAGAATCGGAGACCCAGAATAACGGATCTTTGCGCAGCGTTGATAGCGTCAATCCGCCCGGGGAGAATGAAGATGCCGCGTTGCGGATGACCAGACTACATGACCGAGACTTCGCCTCCTCCAGGCCGGATTCCTGAGCTCCTTCTCGAGAAGGAGATGCAGGAGAGCTACCTGAATTACTCCATGAGCGTGATCTACAGTCGCGCTCTGCCGGACGTCCGTGACGGCCTCAAGCCGAGCCAGCGACGCGTGCTCGTCGCGATGGACGACCTCAACCTGGGTCCCCGCGCGAAGTTCAGAAAGTGCGCGAAGATTTGCGGCGACACGTCCGGCAACTACCACCCGCACGGTGAGTCGGTCGTCTATCCGACGCTCGTCGGCATGGCCCAGGACTTCACGACGCGCTATCCGCTCGTCGACAGCCAGGGCAACTTCGGCGCGATCGACGGCAGCCCGCCGGCTGCCATGCGTTACACCGAAGCGCGGATGTCGCAGGCGGCCGTCGACCTGCTCGCGGACCGCGACATGGAGACGGTCGACCTCGTCCCGAACTACGACGAGGCGCGCACCGAACCGACCGTGTTGCCTGGCAAGTTCCCGGCGCTCCTCTGCAACGGTTCGACCGGCATCGCGGTCGGCATGGCGACGAGTCTCGCGCCGCACAACCTGCGCGAGATCGCCACGGCCGTGAAGCGGGTCATCGACGAGCCCGAGGTCACGATCGAGGAGCTCTGCGAGATCGTCACCGGTCCGGACTTCCCGACCGGCGGCACGATCCTCGGCAAGAACGGGATCCGCAACGCGTACCTGACCGGCCGCAGCAACATCCAAGTGCGCGGCAAGTACCACGTCGAGGAGCGCGGCAACCGCAAGCAGATCGTGTTCACCGAAGTGCCCTACCAGGTGAAGGTCAACACGATCCTCGACCGCATCGCGAACCTCGCGAAGGCGGGTCAGATCGACACGATCTCCGACGTCAACGACGAGTCGAACAATCGCGTCGGCCTTCGCCTCGTGGTCGAGCTCAAGCGCGGCGTCGACGACGAGGCGGTGACGGTCAATCAGCTGTTCAAGCTGAGTCCGTTGCAGAGCACGTTCAGTATCATCAACCTCGCGATCGACGAAGGTCGACCGCGCACGATGGGGCTGAAGCGTCTGCTCGAGGCCTACATCGGCCACCGCGTCGACGTCATCACGCGGCGCACGCGCTACTTGCTGCGCCGTGCCGAGGAGCGGCTGCACATCATCGAAGGTCTGCGCATCGCCGTGCAGAACATCGACGAGGTCGTCGAGATCATCAAGACCTCGAGCGACCCGAATCAGGCGCGAGAGCGCCTGGCGACGCGTTTCGAGCTGTCGGACATCCAGTGCCGCGCGATCCTCGACATGCGCCTCGCGCGCCTCACCGGCCTCGAGATCGAGAAGCTCGAAGCCGAGTACGACGAGGTTCGCGAGAAGATCGCCTACTACAAGACGATCCTCGAGGATCGCAACGTGCTCAACGGGCTCATCAAGGAAGACCTCGACGAGATGGTCAAGACGTACGGCGACGAGCGCCGTACCGAGATCTCGAACGAGGAAGTCGGCACGTTCATCGATGAAGACCTGATCACCGAAGAGCTGATGGTGGTGACCGTCAGCCACCAGGGCTACATCAAGCGAACCTCGCTCGATCAGTACCGAACGCAGGGTCGCGGCGGCAAGGGCATCGCCGGTGCGGACACGAAGGAAGGCGACTTCGTGCAGCACATCTTCGTGGCGAGTACGCACGACTACTTCCTGTTCTTCTCCGATCGCGGACGCGTCTACTGGCGGAAGGTCTACCAGCTCCCGCAGTTCGGTCGCAGCGCGCGTGGACGTGCGCTGGCCAACGTCGTCGAGACGCAGGAAGAGTCCGAACGCATCACCGAGATCCTCCGGGTCGAGTCGTTCGACGACCGCTTCTTGGTGACGGCGACGCGCAACGGCTTGATCAAGAAGACCGAGCTGCAGGCGTACAGCCGTCCGAAGAAGGGTGGCATCATCGCCGTCGGTCTCGAGGACGACGACGAGTTGATCGGCGTCGGACTTGCGAAGGCCGGGCAGAGCATCTTGCTCGGCACGCGCGACGGCATGGCGATCCGCTTCCAGGAGGGTGACGCCCGCGCGATGGGTCGCAGTGCCCGCGGCGTGCGCGGCATCAAGCTCAAGGACGGAGACGTCGTCGTCGACATGGTGATCACCGACGAGAGTGCATCGCTTCTGACCGTGTGTGAACACGGCTACGGCAAGCGCACCAGCGTCGAGGAGTTCCGCGTGCAAGGGCGAGGCGGCCAAGGCCTGATCGACATCCGCACGACGGAGCGCAACGGCAAGGTCGTCAACCTCGTCGCCGTGAAACCCGGCGACGACGTGATGTTCATCACGAGGGGCGGGCAGATCGTCCGGACCGCCGCCGACGGCATCTCGCTGATCGGTCGCAACACGCAGGGCGTTCGCTGCATCAACCTGAAGGACGGTGACAGCCTGGTCGCGGCAGCGAAGGTGCCAAGCGACGAGGATCCGGGCGCCGACGACGCGGGCGCCGGCTCGAGCGCTGGCGACTGACGTCCTGGCCGGCGACCCCGGCCAGGGGTCGCCGGAGGTCGGATTCGGCGGGTTTTCGCGAAATCTCGGGACACATTCGCGGCCACGGAAACCCCGGGGCATCCCCAGACGTAGCCGAACCGTCATGCACCGAACCATCCTCGCGCTCGCTCTCCTGGCCGCCACCGGCTGCACTTTCTCCTCCCACAGCAGCTACTTCCGTGGCTCGACGGGGGATTCGATCTACGAGCGGCACGGAAACGGTCCGTTGATGGTCGCCTGCTACCGGGAGGGCCAGATCCACGGCGCGGACTCGACCCATCTCGCCGATGCCGAGCGATTCAGCTGGCTCGGGAGCTACGAGCGCGTCGACCACCCCGACATTCCGAAGTGGCGGGGCCAGCTCGAGAACATGCGCACCCTCGCCGGCGTCGAGACCTCGACCGGCGCCGAGATGGTGCGCGCGACGCGCGGATTCCCGTTCAGCGTGGCCGTCGAGCGCGCGATCGACGAGTGGGTCGGGAATCGACCGGATCGGGCCGCGGATCTGCTCGACTACGCCGCCGATCTCGACGTCAACGACCGCATCGCGGAGCGCGTCGCGATGACCGCGCTCCGACACGAAGGCGTTGGCGACATGCGGCTCGCAGAATGGGTGCGGGGGCTGACCCAGGAGGACCACGACGAGGCGGTCGTCGCGATCGTGACGCACCCCGCTGCCGACGTTCTCACCGGTCGAGAAGCGCTGGCTCGGATCGACGACTACTCCTCGCGCAATCGCCGCAAGATCTTCGAATCGGTCGCGGCACCGCTCGCGCGCGATCCGGGCTCCGCCACGCGCCTCATCGACGCCGTCGACGAGCTGCCGAGCCGCGACGAAGCGCCGGCGCTGCAGACCCTGCTCGAGGGCCAGGTCTCGACCGACTTCCTGCGTCAGGTCCTGCGCACGCTCGACGATCGCAGCAGCTCGTCGCGCGCCGAGCTGTTCTCGCGCGCGGCGCATGCGGGTCACGAGGATCCGCGCAACCACTACGCGATCCTCAGCGGTCTCGCCGAAGTGCCGAGCAGTAGACGCGCCGATGCAGCGATCTCGCTTGTGCGACGTGGCGACATCTCGTCCGAGCTCACTCGGATGCTCATCGCCGCCGTCAACGACCTGCCGAGTCGCGATCGCGAGGAGTTCTTGTCTGCGGTGATCGACGGGCCCCACGGTGGCGACCCCACCGTCCGGGCTCGCGTTCGTGACGCGGCCGAGGACGAACTCGGCTCGCGCGCGCGCAAGCGCATCTCGCGTCGCCTCGGCGACGATTGATCCCGATGCGGCGCTGGCGTGGCCTTGGACTACACTCCGGCCATGGCCAACCAGATGCTCCAGCAGCTCACCGCCGACATGAAGGCGGCCATGAAGGGCGGCGAGAAAGATCGGCTCCAGGTGCTCCGGATGCTGATCGCCGCGCTCAAGGAAGAACAGCACCAGAAGGGCACCGACGAGCTCGATCAAGACGGTGAGCTCGCCGTGTTGCGTCGCGCCGTCAAGACTCGGCGCGAGACCGTGGTCCAGGCCGAAGAGACAGGCCGGGCGGAGGTCGCCGAACGCGAGCTCGCGGAGATCGCGATCATCGAGACCTACCTGCCGCAGATGATGAGTGGCGACGAGCTGGCCGAGAAGGTGAAAGAGGTCGCAGCCGAGGTCGGCTTCTCGGGTCCCCAGGACACGGGAAAGTTCATGAAGGCTTGGATGGCGAAGTACAAGGGCCTAGCCGAAGGAAGGGACGTGCAGGCGGCGCTGAAGTCGCTGTAGACTCCCCGGCCTTCTTCCAACTCGAACCCGAGAAAGATGCTCAAGACGTTCTCCGCCGCTTTCCTCGCCTTCTCCATGGTCGCCTGCTCGATGCCGGAGGCGGCGCAGGAAGCCAATGCCGACTCCCGTCCGACCTCGCGCCCCTCGGCTCCGGTCTCGATGCTCGACACCGCCGACTACGAGTTCTACGCGAACGGCGTGCACGCCGGTGGCGTCGTCGACGTCGCGGACGTGCTCTCTGATCCTGCGAGCTTCCAAGGTCGCACGATCCGCGTGCGCGGCGACATCGCGAAGGTGTGCCCGGTCAAGGGCTGCTGGGTCAAGGTCGGCCCCGAAGCGAACTCGCTGTTCGTGAAGTTCCAGAACTGCGACTCCTACCTGCCCGTCGACCTGACCGGTTCGCTGATCTGCGAGGGTGAGATGGAGATCAAGACGATCTCGGTCGAGGAACAGAAGCACCTGCTCGAAGACGAAGGCAAGCACGATGAAGCCGCCAAGATCACGTCGCCCCGCAAGACCGTGCGCATGGTCGCCAGCGGCGCGGCGATGAAGCGCTGATCCGTGCTGCAGCCCTGGCCCGAAGTCGGCCGCAAGACGCTCCTCGACTTCAAGATCTTCAAGGTCATCGAGGCGCGTCGCCGTTCGCCCCGCAACGAACGTGAGTCGGGGTTCTTCCTCGTCGACACGTGGAGCTGGGCGAACATCGTCGCCTTCACCGAAGACGGTGAGCTGTTGCTCGTGCGGCAGTATCGACACGGCACCGATCACATGTCGCTCGAGATTCCGGGCGGCGTGGTCGATCCCGGTGAGAGCGCGCGCGATGCGGCGATTCGCGAGCTGCGCGAGGAGACGGGTTACGAGGCGCGCGGTGACTTCGTCTACCTGGGGTTCTGCTACCCGAATCCCGCGATCTTCACCAACCGCTGCGACACCTACCTCGCGACGGACTGCGTGAAGGTCGGTGAGATCCAGCAGGACCTCGGCGAGGACCTTGAGGTCGTCAAGATGCCGCTGCCCGATGTCGAAGATGCCGTGCGTCGCGGTGAGATCGAGCACGCGCTGATGCTCGCGGGTCTCTACCACTACTCGCTGTATCGATCAGCGGCCGATTAGTTCGTCGCACACGCGCTGCAGTTCCGCTTCGAGCGCGGCGTTGACGCCGCGACACGCGTCGAGCAGCTTCAGTCCGTCCTCGGCGTAGGCGCGCTTCTTCTGCTCGCTGAAGCCGTTCATGTCGAGGAGGTTGTCCAAGCGGTCGGCGAGTCGGACGGTGCGCACCTCTTTCGACGCGCGGCGCGCGCGTTCGATCACGTCGGCGCGGCGCTCGGCGCGCGGCAGTCGCATGTCTCCGGACAAGTCCGCGACCATGTCCGCGACCGATGCACCGAACCGGAACTCGATCGTCGAATACGAGCAGTCCGTGTCTTCGATCAGGTCGTGAAACAGCGCGGCGAGCAGCACGTCGTAGTCTTCGATCCCGCCGACCGCGCGCACGGTCTCCGCGACGCGCAGAGGGTGGATGATGTAGGGCCGCCCGTCCTTGCGACGCTGGTCGCCGTGCTTCTCGATCATGAACAGGACCGCTTCGGCGTAGCGGTGATGATCGGGAAGGGCGCTCACGCGATCAGACCATCTTCCGCGCGATCTTCTGCGACAGCGCGAAGCGAAGCTTGCCGACCATCGACTGCGGCTCCTTGAGTTCGACCGACGCGCACATCCCCTTGCTCAGAGGCACGGGCGCGCGGTCGACGCCGTTCAAGAGCAGCCCTAGCAGAGAGCCGAGGTGTGGCTCGTGCCCGACGAGCGCGACCGAGTCCGCGTCGTTGAGCAATTCGCCCTGCAGCATCGTCGCGGCGCGCGTCGGCGTCGCCGAGTAGACCAAGTCCTCGGAGAACTCGAGTTCGCCGTCCCAGTCGAGAACGTCGACCAGAATCTCGGCCGTCTGCCGCGCGCGCACGAGCGGACTGCTGATGATTCGATCGGGTCGCACCATGAGCCGCGCATACGTTTCCGAAGCCTTGCGGAATCGTTCGATTCCCAAGTCGGTCAAGGGGCGATCCGCATCGGTGAGCGCGCCGTCCGGTGCGAGATCCGCCGCGATTCCGTGGCGCACCAGGTACACGAGCATCTGAGCGAGGTTAAAGACTCGCCCGTACAAAACCAGACGCCGACCCCGGTTCCGACACGACGAGTGTCAGGCGGGATTCGGCGTCTGAATCATGAAGGCACCCCACACCCGTGACTCGAAGGTGAGTCATGCTTGCGGCTCTCAGCATCGGATGCGTGGCGATGGCGCTACGCACGCACCGCGGCGGGTGGTCGGAAATCGACCCAAAAATCAGTCGATGCGATCGACCGCACCACCGGCCTTGCCGATGAGGACGCACTTCGTCATGCCGACGAAGAGGCCGTTGTCGAGCACGCCCGGGATCGCGTTGATCGCGGCGTCGAGATCAGCCGGACTCGCATCCCCGAGGACTTCGCAATCGTAGATCAGGTTGCCGTTGTCGGTCACGAGAGGCTCGCTACCGGCGTAGCGCAAGTGGGGTTCGAGCTGCAGCTTCCGCAGAGCGGATGCGACTTGCCGTGTGCCGAACGGGATCACTTCGACCGGCAGCCGAAAGGTGTCGCCGAGCCGTGATACCATCTTGTTTTCGGTCACGACGATCACGAGGTCACGCGCCGCGGTCGCGACGATCTTCTCGCGGACGAGTGCGCCGCCGCCGCCCTTGATCAGGCACTTCTCGGGATCGACCTCGTCCGCGCCGTCGATCGCGAGATCGAGCTCTTCGACCTCGTCGAGGGTCGTGAGCGGCAGGCCCAGTTCGCGCGCCCTGGTTTCGGTCGCGCGGCTGGTCGGGATGCCGACGAACTCGAGGTTCTCGTCGCGGATTCGCTCGGCAAGGCGGTCCAGAGCGTGCGTGAACGTCGATCCGGTCCCGAGCCCGAGGCGCATCCCCGACTCGACTAGATCCGCCGCAGCGCGCGCCGCGGTTCGTTTGGATTCGGCATAGGGGTCGGACATCGGAGGAGATAGTAGTCGGATTGGCGTATAGATCGCAGACTAAGGATGTTGACCGACACCGCTAGCGACAACCCGATCACGCCGCCGCTTCGCCGCAGCCGCCGTCCCGCGCCCCAGGCGCGCCTGCCGATCGTCTTTCAACCGAGAGTTCTGGCGATCGCTGCGGGGCTCGCCGCCGCGCTCTGGCTGGGACTCATGGGCTACGACGCGTGGCGCAACAGCTTTGCCCAGCTGCAGGTTCGCGGACCGGACGGCGAGAAGCTCGCGGGGGTTCACGTCGAGTTCTTCTCCAACGACCAGTCGAGCACCGGCACGAGTCCGCCGAAGCGCATCGGGGAATACCACGCCGAGTCGGCGGACGTGACGGTCGGCACGGATCTCGTCCCGGGCAATGCGTTGATTCGGGTGAAGGCGAGTGGCTTCGGGGCCACCTACGGCCTCATGGAAGCCGGGCAGCCCGCGCTCCCCGTGAAGCTCGGCAAGCCGCTCAGCCGTCGCGGCCGCGTCGTCGCCGGGACGAACAGCGGCTCCGTCCCGATCGAAGGCGCAAGCGTGCAGGCCTTCGGCGGCGGTGCGCGCGGGGTGCTGCTGGAGGAGGTTCTGACGGATGCGGACGGCGTGTTCACGCTGACAGAGATCTCCGACACCGTGCCGTTCTTGACCTATCGCGTGTTCGCGCGGGGCTACGGGCTCTACGAGAAAGAGGAGCACGGCTCGATCGACCAACTCGACTCGTTCTCGCTGGCGCCGACCCGGCCCGTCGTCGGTCGCGTGATCGCGCCGGAAGGCTACGACCCGACGGGGCTCGAGCTGCGGATCTTCCGCCTGCCGGGTGCGATCGCGAAGGTCGGTGAGGACGGCAGCTTCCGTTTCGACAACCTGCCGCCGTCGCCGATGCGCTGCACGATCGTCGCACCCACTCTTCCGAAGAACCTGACGTTCCGAAAGTGCGTCGTGCGTGCGGGCGACGACGACGTCGAGCTGTCTGTGCATCGCGCGGGTCGGCTGCGCGGCTTCGCGATCGATCGCGAGAGTCGCAAGGCGATCGCGGGCACGAAGGTGTTCCACGAGCACGGCCCCAACGGCATCCAGGTCGTCACGTGTGACCGTCACGGTCAGTTCGAGTTGGCTCGCGTTCCGCAGGGCTCCGTGCGTATCACCGCCGACGTGCTCGTCAGGGTTCTCGAGCTCGACAACGGGCGACCCAAGCGCGTGCGGCGCGTGCGTCAGGGCTCCGTCGATGTCGAAACGAACGAAGCCGAGGTGATCGACGAGATCGTCGTGCCGATCGATTAGGCTGCACGGATGCGCCTGATCGTCCTCGCGTTCGCTTGTCTCCTCGCGTCGGATCAAGACCCGCAGAAGCGCGTGCCGACTTCGCGGCCGGCTCTACCGCCGATTCAGGAGCCCTTCCGCAGCAAGGTCGAGCGGAAGGATCTGCTGCAGGAGTTCTCGAAGCCGACGCCGCTAGAGGGCTTCTACCGGCTTCGGGCGGTCGTCAAGGGCGGTGCCGAACTCGCGACGACGCGCGGCTACGTCTACTTCGGTCGCAGTCACATGGCGCTGAACACGCGCACGGTCACACACCCGCGCGTGGCGCCGTTCGTCCAGGCGTCCGTTCGGTCCTACCGCGTCGAGGGCGATCAGCTCATCACGACGAGCCTGCTCGGCCACGACTATCCGGGCAAGCTCCGCATCGAGCAGTCCGGGCTCGTCGAGCAACGGCGCTTCCAGCGCGCCGGCACGTTGCTTCGCATCTACCAGGCCGACCGGGCCTACATGGAGTTCGAGCGAGTCGAGTGACGGCGGTTGCGCCACCACTGTCGTAGTTCGCCCAGTTCGCGCACCCGCAGCGCGATGCACGCGACGAAGAACGCGGCGATGCCGGCCGCGATCGGAATCGCGAGGTGGAATGCGATCATGCTCGCGCGCGCCTCCGATGCCGGGAGCGCGCGTCCGAGTCCGTAGAGCGCCGCGACCATCGCGGCGGCCGCCCCCGTGATGCGCACGAGCTGTGGCCAATCGGTGTTGCTGACGGAGTTGCGACGCGTCAGCGCGCGCCGCAACATCACCATGTTCAAGAACGAGCAGCACGTCGTCGCGAGCGTGAACCCGGCGACGCCCAGGCCGCAGACGAGCACGAAGAACAGGTTGAGCCCGAGGTTGACGAACACGAGGTAGACCGCGATGCGCGCCGGCGTCTTCGTGTCGCCGAGTGCGAACAGCGCACGCGCGTAGAGCTGCGCGATCCCGAGCGCCGGAAGACCCGCGACGAGGAGCGCGGTCGCCGCTGCAGACTGCGCCGCGTCGTCTGCGGTGTAGCGACCGTGCACGAACACCACTTCGATCAGCGGCATCGCGACGACCATCATTCCGGCGGCGGCGGGCACCGAGAGGAACAGCGTGTAGCGCACCGCGCGCGCGAGTGCGTCGCGGCGCGCGGCGGGGTCCTCGGCGGCACGAGCGAGTTCGGGGAACACCGCGGTCGCGAGCGGGATCGCGACGAGCGCGTGCGGGAAGAGCAGCAGCCGATTGGCGATGTAGATGTGGTTGTTCGCACCCGCGAACACCAAGAACTCGGCCAGCAGCTGATCGAACAGCATGTTGACCTGCACGATCGACAGCGCGAGTGCGGCGGGCGCCATCGCGAGGAAGACCGATCGGGTTCCGTCACCGCGCTCCGGCAGCCTCGGCCGCGGCAGCAGACCGCGGCGCGCGAGGGGCACCGCTCCGAGCAACAGCTGCAGCAGGCCGCCCGCGAGCAGGCTCCATGCCACGATCCGGCACGTCGAGACCAGGTCGCTGCCTTGGCTCGCGGCGAACGCGAGCCCGCCGATCCAGACGACGTTGAGCACGACCGGCGCCGCCGCCCCTGGAGCGAAGCTGCCGAGGGACTGGAGGGCGCCCGCGTAGACGGCCAGCAGGCACACCGGCAGCACGTACGGGAACAGCATCCGCGTGAGTTCCCACAGCAGCGCCCCGCGCTCCTCGGTCGTCGCGGCCTCGCCGCCGTCCAGCTGCCAGAACTCGGGGGGCAGCACGAGCGACGCGATCACGACGAGCACCGACAGCCCGATCAGCGAGATGGCGAGCACCCCGGTCACGCCGCCGAGCAGGCGTTTTGCCCGATCCTCGCCCTGGTTTGCGCGTGTCTTCGTGAACGCGGGAATGAACGCCGCGGCGAGCGCGCCCTCGCCGAACAGGCGCCTCAGCATGTTCGGTACCATCCAGGCGATGTGGAACGAGCCGGAGACCCAGTTGACGCCGACGATGTTCAGCATCATCGCGTCCCGGACGAGCCCCAGCACCCGCGAGACCAGCGTCAGGCCGGTGATCGAGGACGCGGCACGCAACAAGCTCAAGAGACCCGCCTCACGTCCTCGATGACTATCGTAAGCGTCCTTCTGGCGCGATAGTGTTCCGCTGGTCGGCACCTGCCGAGCGGCGCAATTCGGACCCGGGTCCGTGGTTCACCCTACGGCTCCGACCGGACGGCGCCCCAGCTCTTACCTCTCACCGTAACACGATCTCATCATGACTGAGCAAGCGGCCCCGAGGGCGGGCCTCGAGGGAGTAGCCGTCGCAGACTCCGCGATCGCGAAGATCGATGGCACCGTCGGCGAGCTTCGCTACTGCGGGTATCTGATCAAGGACCTGGCGGACCACAGCGACTTCGTCGAGACCTCCGCGTTGTTGTGGGACGGCGAACTGCCGAAGCAGGACAAGCTCGCGAAGCTGCGCACGGACATGCGCCAGCAGCGTGGCCTGCCGACCCTCGCGCTCGACCTGGTGCAGCGACTCGCGGGCGAGCAGTCCCCGATGGACTGTCTGCGCACCGTCGTGTCGGCGCTCGCGATCGGCGACGACGTGCTGACGACCGATGACGCGGTCAACCGCGAGCGCGCGATCCGTCTCACGGCGCAGCTGCCGACGATCGTCGCGGCCTACGACCGCGTGCGGAAAGGCAAGAGCATCGTCGAGCCGCGTGAAGACCTCACGCACGCCGCCAACTTCCTCTACATGCTGACCGGTACTGTGCCGAGCGACGAGGAAGCCGAGATCTTCGACACCTGCCTCGTGCTGCACGCCGAGCACGGGTTCAACGCGTCGACCTTCGCCGCGCGCGTCACTGCCGCGACGATGAGCGACATCTACTCTGCGGTCACGTCCGCGATCGGCACGCTGCGCGGTCCGCTCCACGGCGGCGCGAACACGGCCGTGATGAATACCCTGCTCGAGATCGGCAGCGTCGACGCGGTCGAGGCGCACCTCGACGGCATGCTCGCACGCCGCGAGAAGATCATGGGCTTCGGCCACCGCGTCTACAAAGTCGTCGATCCGCGCGCGCTGATCCTCAAGCAGTTCGCGCGTGATCTCGCGAAGCAGAAGGGCGAGCCGAAGTGGTTCGAGATGTCCGAGCGACTCGAAGAGCTGATGAAGTCGCGCAAGGGCATCGACATGAACGTCGACTTCTACTCGGCGTCGACCTACCACTACATGGGCATCGACGCGGATCTGTTCACCTGCGTGTTCGCGATGAGCCGCGTCGCCGGCTGGACCGCACACGTGCTCGAGCAGTGTGCGAACAACCGCCTGATTCGCCCGCGCGCGAACTGGGTCGGCCCGGACGACCGCGACTACGTTGCCGTGGACCAGCGCAGCTGACGCGCGTAGCCTGTCGCCGCGATGCGACGCATCTTCATCGGAGACGTCCACGGCTGCTCGGAGCCGCTCGAGCGCCTGCTCGACGCGGTCGAGTTCCGACCCGGAACCGACGTGCTCTACCAGGTCGGTGACCTCGTCAACAAGGGGCCCGACTCGATTGGCGTGTTGCGTCGTATGGTCGACCTCGACGCGCAGTGCGTGATCGGGAACCACGACCTCTACTGGCTGGCTCACGACCGCATCGACGATCCGACCCTAGCCGACTGGCTGCGATCGCAGCCGGTCGTTCGCGTTCTCGACGACGTGATCATGGTGCATGCAGCGCTGCACCCGCACTGGACCGTCGAGGACCTCGCGACACTCGACGATGCCGATCGAGACTTCGCGGTCAACGCGCGCTACTGCACCGCGGACGGCGAGCGGCCGACGTCCGACTGGCCGCCGCCCGAGGATCCGTATCGACCGTGGGACGAGTTCTACGAGGGTGAGCACACCGTCGTGTTCGGGCACTGGGCGCGTCGCGGCTTCGAGCGAACCGACAGCACGATCGCCCTCGATTCGGGCTGCGTCTACGGCAACGAGTTGACCGCGTGGGTCGCCGAAGAGGATCGGGTCGTCCAGGTTCCGCGCGAGCCCTAGCGCCCGATCCGCGTCGCGGCGAAGCCGAGCACTTCGGGTTGCTTCGGTTGCGCGTCGTACATCCGCACGAAGCGCTTCGCCTCCGGGGTGTCGATCGGGCGCAGTGCGTCGACCCAAGCCGGCGGCACGCTCTGGTAGTGCAACCAGGCCCGCACCACGACCGGGATGCGTGGTCGGTCCTTCATCGACACGCGGAATCGGACGGTGTCGCCGCCCGCGCCGAAGTCTTCGTCGTCGCCGATTCCGACCGGGCTCGTCACTTCGGTGTGTGGGCCGTCTGCGCGCCAGCCGCGTGGCAGCAGGCGGTTGTCCTTCCCGCGCGCGGCCATGTCGACGAGGTTTGTCGTCGGCTTGCCGTGTTCGTCGAACGTCACGAGTTCCCACACCGCGACTTCGTCTTCGGCATCGATGGTGTCGTAGTGCGGGATCGCGAGCTCGTCTTCGATCCCGAGCAGGCGGCCGTCCGCGTCGAAGCGTCCCGACGCGAAGACCTCTTCTCCGCCCTGCGTGACTTCCACGCGGAGCCAGACCCGGCGCGCCGGATACGCGGTTGGCAGCTTGTGTCCCGAGAGGTTTTCGACACGCACGGAGAACATCGCGTCGTCGCCGTCCGATTCGGCCGCACGGATCGCGACACGCGCGGTGTGATTCATGAGCTGGCGACGCGTCATGCGCGCGGTCCGCGCGAACGCCTCGGGAGGCGCGTCGAGTTCGAGCTCTTCGTGATTCGCGCGCATCAAGTCGAGCATGAACGCGTTGCCGCCGACGAACCCGTGCGCGCGCACGTGCTCGCGATCCCGCAGGAACAGGTCATTGCCGTTCGGATCCCGCGCGATGCGCGTCGTGCCGACGTCGGCCATGTGACACTCTTGGCAGGTCTTCGACGTCTCCGAGCGATCGATCTCGCCGTTGTATTCGGGTTCGTCGCAGAACTCGCTGTTGCGCCACTCGAGATACGGCGTCTGTTCGTGGAACGGCTCGCCGCCGTGATGCGTGATCAGCGTGTGGCAGCTGCCGCACAGCGCGGAACGCTGGATGTGTGCACCGAACCGGGGCGTGAACCCGGTCGTGCCGCGCATCATGCCGACGTTGGGGTTTTCGTACGGGCCGAACACGACGCGGCCAGGCTCGATCTGCAGGTGGCCGGAGAAGCTCTTCTCCGTTCCGAGCTGATCCGGCTGAACTTGGTGGCAGATCGTGCACGACACGCCGTCCTGCGCGAGCGCGTCGATCTCGCAGCTCTCGATCGACTCGGGCTCGTAGTCTTCGAGTCGCGCTTCGTGGTGTGCCATCGGCGCGTGGCACCGCAGGCACAGCGCCTCGATTTCGCCGGCCTTCTCGGGATGGAGGGCGGCTTCCTTGGAGACCTGCGCACGCCAATACGGGTCGCGGAACGAGTTGGCCATCATCGTGGCCTTCCACGTGCCGTGCGGCGAGACGTCGTCGCCGAGCGGTGAACGCAGCGCCGTCGCCTCCTCGCTGGCCGAGTGGCAGTCGGCGCACGTGCCCGAGTGCATGAAGTGATCGCTGCTCTCTCGCGGTCCTGGTCCCGACGCGTTCGCGGCGAGGAGGCTCGAGACCGCGGCGCTCCAATACAGCAGAGATCGCGCGTGCATGCGTTACTCGGACTTCGGCATGAGCTGCGCGTGCGGCACGACGAACTCGGCGCGCCGCTGACCGAACGTGAGGTGGATCGAGAACGCGTCGTCCTCGGTCTTCGCCATGCACGTCAGCGCCTTCGAACCTTCACGAAGAGCGACGAGGTTACCCCGCACTTGGAGCTTTGCCGGTCGTGCCGCAGCGCGTTCGGCGAGACGCTCGAGCTCCTTGATCTCGTCGCTCGTCTTGTCCGCCCACGCGCGCACGTCCGCCGCGTCGTCGGGGTTCGACTTCAGGTACTCGAGCGTCTGCTCGTAGTTCTGCTTCGTGTGCTTGAGTCCGCGCTTCGCGTCCGTTGCCGTGAAGTTCTTCATCAGCAGGTGCATGACGTTGCGGTCGTGTTCGCCGTAGAGGTCGTATCGAACGCCGTCGTGATGCCAAGTGCCGAACAGCAGGCGTTCGCCGGTGGCGACGCGCATGTGCATGCTGCGGGTCGAAGGCAGGTGGAAGAACTCGAATCGGGACGGCTTGCCGCCGATCTTCGCCTCGACCGAGCTCACCTCGAGCGCCTGGAAGCGCGCGGACAGCGACATCGTGCCCCAGTGCAGCTTGAGCCCGAACTCGTTCTTGTCCGGAGTCAGGTCGATCGCGAGGGTCTCCTGGGCCTTCTCGTCCGAGGCGAACTCGAACGGCATGACCATCGAGGAAGTCCCAGGCACGAAGATTGTCGGCCCGCGGAACAGGAGCAGGCGCCAGTTCGATGGCCCCTGATAGCGCGCCGACATCCGGTAGTCGCCGGGCGGGATCGTCGCGTCGCCGCACATCAGCGGGGCGTCAGTCTTGAGCTCCGCGGCCCATCCCGCGCTCATGCGCCAGACGTCGCCCATCTCTAGGCTGGTCTCGGGCTCGCGTCCGCGAAGTTCGGTCGGGGCGTAGGTGATCGTGACTTTGCCGGCGGGCAGCATCGTCGACTTCTCGACCCGCTGCTGCCCGACGAGCGTCGTCGCGCAGAGGGTCGTGAAGACGAGTACGAATCGAAGCGGGATCATGGCCACGATCATAGCGACGCAAATCCCGTGGCCGGCCCCGGCCTGAACTTCCTAGCGAATCGGGACGTAGTGCAGCGTCCGTCCGCCCTCACCCCCGAGGATCCGAGGCGCCAGCCCGAGGAACGGGTCCTGGAGCGGAATCTCGAGGACCTTCTCGAAGAGAGCGTGAGCCAGATTCGTCGGAGTGACCGGTCGAGGTTGTGCGGCCATCAGCGCGTGAGCGAGGGGGTAGCGGAAGCGGCGGTTGTTCCTGGTGTCGGACTGCAGCGCGGTGACGTCCGTGAGCGCTGCGGGCTTTCTCGAAGTCACGGCCGGAGTCTTGGACAGGATGGGCTGCTCCACGCGACGCTTCACCTGGATGGCTTCGCGATCGCGCTGCGGATCGGTGCTCTCGGCGGGTCGGTGCTTCGCCGCCTCGATGCGGGCGAGCGCCTGCTCGTGGTAGCGGGTCACCGCGGCGTGCCGGTCTTCCTCTCGACCGAGTGCGCGGGCCGCGCCGACCGCCTGCTTCGCTCGCCGCAGGAATTCGCCGCTGTCGACGAGTCCCGGTTGGACGTCGAAGGCGACGCCGTCGGAGAAGCAGAACCAGGTCGCGATGTTGCCGAGCATCGTGCGCTCGAGCGTCGTGCCGTCACCGAAGTCGATGTAGACCTTCGGGACTTTGCGCACGCTCGTCCACGCGCACTCGAAGTGTTCGTTCAGGTAGTCGGCGACGGTCGGTTGCGAGAAGTTCACGCTCCTCGCGATACGCGCGTTCGTTCAACAGAACTCGTCGTCGAGCTGGCCGAGTAGCTGGAACACGAGCACGGGTTTGCCGGACGTGCGGGCCGCGACGACGGCTTCGTATTCGTTTCGGTGCCACCGGACCATGCCGGGCGCGACCTTCTTCGACGGCTGCGCGCTCGGTGCGAGGCGATGCTTGTAGGGGCTCTCGACGCCGGACTTCGAAAGCGCCATCAGCGGCTGCTGGAGAAGCACCATGTCCTTCGGATTGTGGTGCTGGGGGGGACGCGGGAGCGCGTCGTGAATCTGCTGGGCGGGCATGGTCGCGCCGACGAGCAGGAACGGGAACGTGAATCGGATCATGTGTTGCTCTCTCGATTTCTCGAGGTTGACGAAGAGCAACCCGCGTGCCGCGCCCGATTCCACGCGCGTTCGGTCGTTTGGTGTATCCGATCCGATACGGGCGCACGCTCGATCGGATACGTCAGCGGAGGTCGTACTGGCGCATCAGGCGGGCGAGGTAGGTGCGCTGGAGACCGAGCAGTTCCGCTGCCTTCGTGCGCACGCCGCCACACTGATCGAGTGCGTCCTGGATCAGCTTCTTGCGGTACGCCTCGACGCGGGCGTGGAAGCCTTCGGGCGGCAGCTCGGCTTCCGCGATGACTTCGGGGGGGAGGTCGTCGCAGGTGATCACAGCATCGTCGCACATCACGAGTGCGCGCTCGATCGCGTTGCGCAGCTCGCGCACGTTGCCCGGCCACTTGTGCGCCGTGAGTCGCGCCTTGGCTGCCTCGCTCAGTTCGGCGCGTAGGCCTGCTCTCGCACCCGTCGTGGCCGCGAAGTGTTCGGCCAACGCGAGCAGGTCGCCCGGTCGCTCGCGCAGTGGCGGCAGATGGACCTCGATCACGTTGAGCCGGTAGTAGAGATCCTCGCGGAACTCCCCGGCCTGCACGGCAGCCTTGAGGTCGCGGTTGGTCGCCGCGACGACACGCACGTCGACTTCGATCGACTCGTGTCCACCCACTCGCTCGAACGAGCGCTCCTGCAGCACGCGTAGAAGCTTTGCTTGGAACGCGCCGGAGATGTCGCCGATCTCGTCGAGGAACAACGTGCCACGGTGCGCGAGTTCGATGCGGCCGCGGCGCCGCTCGTTCGCGCCCGTGAACGCACCCTTCTCGTGTCCGAACAGCTCCGATTCGAGCAGGCTCTCTGCGAGCGCGACGCAGTTCACCGCGACCATCGGCTCGTCGCAGCGGCTGCTCCACGCGTGGACTTCGCGCGCGACCATCTCCTTGCCGGTTCCGCTCTCGCCGGTGATCAACACCGTAGCGTCGCTCGCGGCGGCCTTCTTCGCGATCTCGAGCTGGGCCTGCATGCGCGGGTCGGCGACGACGAGGTCCGGCCCCGGTTGCGCGTCTCGATGGGCCCGGTGCGCGCGCTGGAGCTTCGCGCGTTCGTTCGCGCGCCCGACGGCTTCCTCGATGCGCGCGGGGTCGAACGGCTTCTCGATGAAGTCGTACGCGCCGGCTTTCATCGCCTCTACGGCTCGGTCGACCGTGCCGTGCGCGGTGATGACGATCACGGTCATCGCATCGTCGAATTCGCGGACCGCCCGGAGCACTTCGATGCCGTCTCGTCCCGGCATCTGCAGATCGAGCAACATCAGGTCGGGCCGCTTGCGCGCGGCTTCGATGGCTTTGTCGCCGTCACTTGCCGTCGTTACGACGAAGCCACGTGCGGCAAAGCGTTCTTCGAGCGAGATACGGATCGCTTCGTCGTCGTCGACGATCAGCAGTCGGGACTTCATGGCTTCTGCAGGTCGAGACGAACGACTCCGCCCTGTCGCTGTTCTACTCGAATGTTGCCGCCGTGCAGCTCGACGAGGTGCCGCACGATCGAGAGGCCGAGTCCGGAACCCGGGTTCTTCACGCCGTCGCGCTCGCCTTGCACGAACGCCGCAAACGGGTTCTCGACGGTGAATCCGGGCCCCTGGTCGGTCACGCACAGCGAGGCGCCGTCGATGTCGACCGTCACCGTGCCACCGTCCGGCGAGAACTTCACGGCGTTGTCGAGCAGGTTCACGAGCATGCGATGCAGCTGCTCGGGATCTGCGAGCGCGCGCCCGGTTCCCGTGACTTCGATCGTGATCTGTCGGCTTTCCGCGATCGGCGCGAGTGTCGATGCGGCGTCGCGAGCGACCGCGGCGAGTTCGCATTCGACGAGCGCGACGGACTCCGCGCCGGCTTCGAGGCGCGCGAGAGCGAGCGCGTCGCGGACCATGCGCTCGAGTCGCTGGATCCCGGTGGCAACGCGTTCGAGCGCCTGACGCTGTCGCGGTTCGATGTCGCCGACTACGCCGTCGAGCACGTTGGCGAGCGACATCTGCATCGACGTCAGGGGTGTCCGCAGTTCGTGTGAGACGGTGCCGAGGAAGCTCGATTTGGCCGAGTCGAGCTTCTCGAGCGCCGCCGCCATCTTGTCGAACGCGTTGCCGAGCTTGCCGATCTCGTCGCCGCGCTGCAGCTCGACGCGTGCCCCGAGGTCACCGCTCTCCATCCGATTCGCGGCTCCTGTCAGGGTGCGGATCGGCCGCACGAGCCACGCCGCGCAGAGGAACGACAGCACGATCGCGATCGCGATTGCGACCCCGGTCCACCGGATCGCCTGCGTGCGGACTTCGCGTGCGGCCGCGAGAGCCAGGTCACGCGGCTCGGCGATTGTGAACGTCCATCCGAACTCTTCGACCGGCTCGACGACGCTGTGCTCGAACGCCGTCTTCTCGCCGATCGCCACGACGGTTTTTCCTTCTCGGTCGAGTAGCTCGATGCGTCGCGTGTCGCTCGCGACCGGGTGCAACAGCTCTTCGAGCACGCGGATGTCGAGATAGGCGACGAGGGCTCCGCTCGGACGCTCGTTCTGACTGACCGGCGCCGAAACCTGCAGCGCTGGAAAACCGAAGTGCTCGTTCACGACCGGCGACACCACGGGCTCGCCCGTGTTGAGCGGAGTGTTGACGAGCGCGTTGTTGATGTTGAAGTCGTTGGCGCGCGATTGCACGGCTTCGAAGTCGGGCGTGAGCTGCTGCGCGCGCTCGACCTCGACCGTAGCCACCTGGCTGACGAGCTCCGGATTCGCGCGGTTGTTGTAGAAATGGATGTCGAGGTAGAGATCGGCCGGTTCGACGAGGCCGTTGACGTTGTCGATGACCTTGTCGCGAAACGCGAAGTTCGAAGCGATCTGGGGGGCGACGCCGGTCGTGCGTTCACCGAGGAGGCGGCCGACGGTGCTGAGCTTGCCTTGGCCCCGGGCGATCCAACCGTCGACGAGCGATTCGCCGAGATTCGCGAGCGAGCGAAGCTGCTGGTCGGCGTCCGAGCGCGCGCGTTCTTCGAGGAGGCCGGCGGTGATCCAACCGGCGCCGATCAGGGGCACAACGCTGGCGAGCAAGAACACGCCGACGAGTCGGAACCAGAGTCTGGAGCGCAGCGCTGCGAGCATCGGCCTGCACACTAGCAAGCCCCGTGCCGGATCTCAGCAAGCCGCGTGCCAGATCTCAGGAGGATAGCCCGTGCTCGGTCAGGACGGCCGTCACGATCGGGATCAGGTGCTCGGCCAGAGTCCGATTCGCGTAGCCGGCGAAGCCGACGTTGGTCGTCGTGTCGAGCGGGGCGTCGAGCGGTCCCCCGAGCGGACTCGTCACGACGCAGCCCGCCTCCGTCGCGACGAGCGCCGTGCACAGGTCGTACGGCCGGGAGCACAGGGTGTCGGCGTGGCCGAGCGAGCGATGCACGAGCGGGCGCATGTCGAGCACGAACCGATCCCGCCCGAGTGCGAGTTCGGCGAGCTGGCCGCCCGACGAGATGTACTGGTCGGTGTAGACCTCGGCCTTGCCTTCGGTCCAGCCACCGAGCGACCGCGCGAAGATCTCCTCTTCGATCCGCGAGGTCAGCTCCTTGCCGCCTTGGAAGAAGTTGGCGACGGTCGCGAAGCCGTGGCGAATGTGCGTCTCCTGCGACGGCTGCAGTGGCAGCTCCGACCGCGTACCGGACGCGAGATCCTCGCGGATGCGGCTCGTGCCTTGCCCGCGCGTTGCGACGAGCGTCTCGGCGATGTTCTGCCGCGTCGTCGGTAGCTCGGTCATAACCGCGATCTCGACGGTCGACAGCATCGTGTCGTCGCCAAGCTCGGGCGCGACCGCCGCGAGACTCCACGCGCTGCGCTTGTCGTACATGAGCCCACGCGTCCCATCGATCGGGTCGACGATGACGCGCGTCGTGGGATCACCGGCCCCGAATCGCCGGCCCTCGGGTTCGAGGCCCTCTGCCACGACGACGAACGACGTGTTCCGACTCCACTCTTCGCAACAGGCGAGCAGCACGTCCTCGGCATCGACATCGATCCCGAAGATCGTATCGCCGTCGTCGTCCCGCACCTGCCGGCTCTGCGCGTCGAGATCCTGCGCGGCCATCGTCTTGCGGAGCACGTCGCGCACGCGGCGTTGCAGGTCGACGAGCCGATCGCCCCAGCGCGGGTCGCAGCTCACGGCGTGCCGCCGGGTTCGGCCGCCGGCTGCTCTTCCAGCGCGTCGCGCAGGATGCGTCGGACTTCTGCCGATGCTCTCGGATCGAAGTGGACACCGTGGTCGGCCTCGTGGATCACGAGTTCGGACGCGGCCCCGTCCAGCCTCGAACTCGAGTAGGGCACGATTCCGTCCGTCCAGTCCTCGCTCTTCTGGCTCCCGCTCACGTTGCCCATGATGCTGTGGTACGCGGTCGCCGGTGCGAGAGGTAGCGTGGCGAGCGACCGCATGACCGGGTGTAGTCCCGACAGCTCGTCGACGCTCGTCGGGATCTCGACCTGAACACCGGTGCGACTGCGCACGCGATCGACGAACTTGCGCAGCTTCTTCGGCGCATACATCAGCGAGGAGCCGAGACGTCCGATCCAGCTGTCCGCGAGATCGCTGCCTCGGTGCGGCGCCGCGATGAAGATGGCGCGTTTCACGTAGGGAAGCGGCTTCCAGAAGTAGAGACGGCGCGCGAGCTTCTCATCCTGATCGTCGAGCTGCGTGGCGATCGCACTGAACGGTCGGTCGAACAGCGTGTTCCAGATCGAGTCGCCGGTGGTCAGCAGCGCCATCCGCGTGAGCAGGCCACCCATGCTGTGACCGATCAGCAGCACCTCTTGGGAGGCGTAGTCGTCACCCTCGGGGTCGAGGTCCTTACGCGCTTGCTCGAGCGTTTCGCGCAGCAGTCGGGCGTTCTCCAGCAGCGGCGCGCCGGTGGCGTACATGTAGTGCCACACTTGGTAGCGCGTGTTGAGCGTCGGATCACCGAACACATCGTTCGTCAGATCGCGCCAGGTCAACGGGCTCGCCCAGAGACCGTGCACCATCACGATCGGCTGCCGCGACGGGTCGTAGTCCTCGAGCAGGAACAGTCCGCCGTGATCGTCGACCGTCGCGTAGAAGAAGCTGCGGTTCTCGTACTCGTGCAGATTGGCTTGCGCGAGAAGGTAGCCGAACGGCGCCGTGAAGTCGGCCGCGAGCGGCACGGTGACCCCCGGATGGACCTCGATGCGCGGTGTCGTGCGCGGATCGAAGAAGCGCAACGTGCCGCGCTTGTCGCCGTCCTTCGACGGAAAGAGGACGACGGTCGCGGCGCGCGTGACCGCCTCGGGCGTCAGGTGCGAACGATCGGGAGGTAGTCCGCGTGAGCCGTCTCTCTGAACGACGAGCGGAACGCCGACCCCGGGTCGACGGTGTCGGTTGCGCAGTCCGGTGAAGCGCAGCGTGTCCGCACACACCCAGCGATCGAAGTCTTCGAGCTCCCAGTGCGTCGATGCCTGCCAGTCGACCTCGAGTTCGAATTCCGTGTAGAGACGCCCGACGAGCGTCGGCAGGTCGGGCGCGGCATCGATACAGCGCTGGAGGAAGCGCGTGAGCGCGTAGTCGTACGCTTCGAGCGCCCGGTTGCGGATCGGGTCGACCGTCAGGTCGTCGTCCCCGGGACAGCCGAACGCCCGGGCCGCCTCGCACGCCGAAGTCAGATAGTCGTCCGCGGCGAGCTTCGGATTCCGGCACCCCCGCCGGAACAGCAGCTCGGCCCGCGCCATCCACCGCTCTCGATCCGTGATGCTGCGGACCGGCTTCGCGAGAGCATCGATCGCCACATCATGCTCGTCGATCGCGAGCCCGAGCTTGTCGAGCAGCGCCAGCGTGCAGTCACTGAGACCGCGCCCGTCATAAGCGCTGATCTGGTGCGCCCGCACGACCTCCGTGAGCTCGACATCGACGAGCTCGACGGGGTTACCGGCACAAGCGGCGAGGAACGGTAGGACCAGGGCCAACGGTCTCATGCCGAAACCATACGACACGGGGCAAGCCCGGTTCACCGTACTGGCGGGATCGGGGTCCGGGTCCCTGGCCCTGGGTGCCCGTGGACTCGCAGTGCTCCACCGCAAAGCGCGGGGGCGCACCGAGCGGGTTGGACCCTTTGCCGCGCCAACGGCGCGTGAGGGTCGCGCAAGGACTCGCAGTGCCCCAGCGCGAAGCGCGGGGGCACACCGAGTCCTGCAGGACCCACATTGCCGCGCCTATGGCGCGCGTTGCCCGGGCGCGTGGACTCGCAGTGCCCCGGCGCGAAGCGCAGGGGCACACCGAGTCCTGCAGGCCCCACATTCCCGCGCCTACGGCGCGGGAATTTGGGTCCTGCAGGACTCGAACCTGCAACCAACCGGGTATGAGCCGGCGGCTCTAACCAATTGAGCTAAGGACCCGCGGGGAGCGTCGCATCGTAGCTGTGCTTCCGGCTGCGGGCTACTCCGACCTCAACGCCGCGGCAGGAGCTGTCGGAATCGCACGTCGTCGCGCACCGAATCGAGGTCGCGCTCGTCTGCGAGCAGTTCCCGGAACTTCTCGTCGAGGCCGCAGGCGATCGTGACTTCTTCGATCGCCCGGTCGTACGCTCCGCTCAGCGCGAGGTAGCAGCCGAGGTTGAAGTGGCCGATCGCGCAGCGGCCGGATCGATCGATCAGGCGCTCCATGCACTGGATCGACTTCGGCAGGGCGTCGGTGCGCTTGTGGCACCACGCTTCGGTCAGATCGAGCCAGGCGAGGTCGTCTTCGAACGGGCGGATCTCGTCGAGGGCCGCGAGCGCGTCGTCGTAGCGGTGCAGGTCGATGCAGAGCTGGATGCGGAGCTTGAGCGCAAAGGGCCGAGAGCCGGGTGTCTCGAGCAGCGGCTCGAGCTTCTCGAGCGCATGTTCGGCACAGCCGAGCTCCATCCAGCCGACGACTTCGATCGCGCGGCGGGCGAGCGACTTGGGGACCTTCGCGATGTCCACGGTCTTCGGAGTGTCGGGCGCGGCCCGCGGGGGGTCAACCGCCGCAGTGGCTCGAGACGAATCGCGTGATGCGGTCGAGCAGTTCGTCGAGATGCGCGTGCAGCGAATGGTCGCCGTCGGGTGCGACCCAGAGTTCCTTCTCCGCGTGGAGGATCGCGGCGTGTAGGGATTCGCTCCCCGCGACCGGGATCGTCGGGTCGAGTGCGCCGTGCGCGATCATCACCGGCATCGTCAGGGATTCGGGCAGCTGCCGTTCGTCGAACTGAAGGGCGTCCGCGATCGCTTGCGGTCCGATGTCGATCGAGCACGCCGGGCCGGGTGCGGCCGTCGCGATCGGGCCCGGTGAGGTGAGCCGCGGCACGATGCCGAGCGCCGGTGCGATCAGCACGAGGCCGCGCACGAGGTCGGGGCGGCGGGCCCCGGTCCAAGCCGCGATCAGCCCGCCGAGCGAAGAGCCGATGACGACCGCTGGCCCCGACTTTTCGAGGACGGCCACCGCGTCATCGCAGAACTGGCTCAGCGTCGCGTCTTCGAGCGAGCCGATCGACTCACCGTGGCCGCGGAAGTCGAAGCGGTACACCGGGTGACCCAGGCGCTCGCCGAGTTCGCGCACGCGTTCGGCCTTCGTTCCGGTCCGCGACGATGCGAGGCCGTGCAGGAAGACCCAAGGTAGACCCGTGCCTGGAGAGAAGTCTCCGGCGACGCCGGACTCCAAGGTGAAGCGCGAGGGGGAAGCCAATCCAACTCTTGGATCGGCACGTCACCCGGTCGCGCTCTAGACGATCTTCTCGACTTCGTCGATCCGGAAGTGGCGCTCGCCTTCGGGGCTGTCGAAGTGACCCTCGTCACCCGGCGCCTTGCCGAGGAACGCCTTCGCGATCGGCGCGCGGTAGTTGAGGATGTCGTCTTCGATGCAATCCCAGGGGCCGAGGAGGCGGTAGGTCGTGCGCTCACCCGAGTCGAGGTCGGAGAACGTGAAGCGCGTGCCCGGCGCGACGACGCTGCCGTCGAACTCGACGTCCTCGATGAGGCGCGCCATGCGAAGCTGCGTGTCCATCTCCTGGGCACGGCCGGTGAGGTTGCGCTGCTCTTCCATCGCCGCCTCCCACTCGCTGTTCTCGCTGAGGTCACCGAGGGCGGCCGCGTTGCCGATCGCCTTGGAGTTGGCCGGGATCTTTTCGTCGACGATGACCCGATACTCTTCCTTCTGGCGAAGGAGGCCGGGCTCGGTGACGTAGATCGCGTCCTTGGCTTCCCAGAACGGCGGCTCGGGTTTGCTGGTCAGATCCGGGAACTTGTTGGCGACCGCGCGGAGCGTCGCGTCCGTGATCTCCTGAGGGAAGTCTTCGCCGGCCCGCTCGGTGATCTGCAGATACTGGGCGAGGTTGTCGCGGTCGATGTTCTCGAAGCAGCGCTCCAGCAGCGCGCGACGACCGGTCAGCAGGCTGGTCAGGCGCGAACGGATGCGGTTCTGCATCGGGTCGCCCTTGCGCTCGGCCGACGTCGTCCGGGCCAGCGTCATCATGACGCGGCCGATCGTGATCACGTCCGGCTTGGCGGGCTCGCTGTCGAACACGCCTTCGGCGTAGAGGCGGCCGAGGTGGAACAGCAGGACCGGGTGGCGGCGCGGATACGGCGCGACCTTCTCCCACACGTTCACGAGGGCCGCGGCGCGCTTCTTCTCGTGCAGCTCGTCGATGACGGCTTCGAGCACCGTAGCCGGACATTTCGTGATCGAATCGATGCACAGCTGGGCCCACTCGTCGCCAAACGCCTGCGGGAGCAGGCGGACGGCGTGTTCCTTGGACTTCTGCGTCTCGAGGTCGTCGAGCGCGCGGATGTCGAACTTGCCTTCCTCGCCGACCGAGAGGAGGTTCTTGACCTCTTCGGCGGCCGACATCGACGCGTGCGACTGATGCTCTTCGAGGAAGAGAATGCCGTCGAGCAGGTGGGCGTGGGACTCGTTGCCCTTCTCGATGCCGGCTTCGACCTTCTCGCGAGCGAGTTCGACGATGATGTCCTTCGCCGAGTCGTCGAGGCCGCGCGCGAAGTAGTCGCGACAGACCGCGATCGCTTCGCCGAGGTCGTTCACGTGCTGCATCGTGCGCTGCGCTTCTTCGCCGAGGCTGAGCGGGCGCTTGCGGAGCACGAACGTCGGGCGGGTGCTGCTACCTTCGATCTGCAGCCACGGGTCGTGGGCCGCCGCGGTCTTCGCCTTCTTCCAGAAGGTCGCCCACTTCTTCTGCGGGATGACCGACGGCGACAGCTCGCTCTTGACCTGCGTGCTTGTCGCCTGGCCGCGATACAGCTGGACGGCTTTCCGGATCAGCACCGCGGGTTCGTTCGCCGCGAGTTCTTCGAGCTGCTCCTTCGCCTGCAGGCGCATCGAGCGCAGGTCGTCCGCGGGCAGCGGGCGGAGGCTGTCGAGCGCGCTCGACAGTGGGAACTCCTGCGAACGGCCGTTCGCGAAGCGCACCGTCAGTTCGCGGTTCGTCGAGTCGAAGTCTTCGATCACACCCTCGCCCCAGCCGGCGCGGTGGTAGAGCACGTTGCCGACCGTGTAGTGGCGGACGCGATCGAATCGGGCGAAGGCGTCGTTCGTCAGATTGGCGGGACTGATGCCGCTCATCTCGATGGCGAGCGAGTACCAGTCGGTGCTGCCGTATTCCTGTTCGATCAGATCGAACAGGCGCCGAGCGAGACCTTCGCTGAGTGCACCGGCTTTGACGAGCGTGGTGCACAGCGAGATCGCATCGGCGCGGCGGCCGCCGTCAGCGAGCGTATCGACGACTTGGCTTCCGAGCTTCAGCGCGACGCTGAGAGAGTCACTGTCGCACAGTGTCTTCAGCGCTTCGCTGTAAGTGGCAACGTCTCCCGGGTCGGAGAGAGAATCTTGCCAGGCCCTTTCGAGGCTCTCGAATTCCTGGGAACGAGCGAGGGTCAGGAGGGAGGATTCGGACAAGGCGGGACGCGGATTCAGGCCGAAAATCGGGCTCCGGAAGATAGCGGCGAGCTAAGGACTCTCCAATACCAAACCGGCCGCGGGCCGCATTCTGCCCGCCTATTCGGCGAGGCGGCTGATCAGGTTCTGCGCAAACTCGGTCGTCGCCGCTTCGTCGTAGGCGTCGAACGGGATGTCGTCGAGGATCTCCTCGGGGGCGATCATGCAGAGGTAGAACTCCGCCCCGTATTGGCGCCGGAACGCGCGAATCTTGCCGAGCGTGCTGTCGTCGATGCGGTCGGCGGCCTCGACGACCACGGTCTTGCCCTCGCGGCCGCGGACCCGCAGGACGATCATCGGCGCGTAGGCCGCGACCGACTCGTCCTCGTAGCGGACCTCGAAGTGCCGGGGCGCGTGGCTGTGCGTCACCCCCGTGCGCGAGAGCATGTCACAGACTTCCTGCTCGATGCGGCTGCTGAGGATTCGGCCGCCACAGCGTCCGTAGGCGGTGCCGGTGCGCGCGCCGCCGCTGAGCAGGACTTCCTTGTCGTCCATGCTGCTCGTCGCGCGAGGCATCGAAACCTCCTGGCTCTCGACTTTGCGGGTCTTTCGCCGCGGCGCAGACTTTGTGCTCTTCGCCGTGGATCGAGCTTTGGACGTAGACTTGGCCTTCGCGGCTGCTGCTTTCGGAGCCATCGGTGTGGTCGGGGAATGAGGGGCTGTGGCGGGCCTGCCGCAGGCAGGCGGGGAGGACATTAAGGATCTTATCAGGGTCGGCCGCGACCGGGAACCGCCCCCTGATGGCGCGCTGGCAGTGACTGTGGGCTCGACAGCCAACGGCCCGGCCGCGATCATGCAAGTCGTGAAGCGAAGCGGAATTGCCCTGCTCTTGCTGCTCGCCGCGTGCAGCGGGAGCGACAGTCCGATCCTCAATCGGGTGGGCGAAGGTTCCTTCACCGCCCGCATCGGACCCGGTGGGGGCGTGATCCGTGGAGCGGGTGGATCGCCGCTCGAGGGCCTCGAGATCACGATCCAGCCCGGGGCGCTGACGCGGTTGATCGAATTCACGATCGACGTCGGCGAGGACATCGACGAGCCGGGCACGGTGCCCGTGTCGCGTGCGATCCAGATCCGCACGACTCCCGACCCGGGCGTGCTGCGGATCCCGGCCCTGACGACCGTGGCGGTCGACGTGCCGGAGTTCCGGTCGTTCGACGACCTGCTCGTGGTCGGGGTGTGGCCCGAGGGGCGGCCGTCGGCGCTGCCGATCGAGACTGGACCGCGCCGCCTCGTGCTCTCGTCGGCCGGCGCGTTCGACCGCGAGGCCAAACGTTACACCTTTGCTCTCAGTGACTTGGTCGATTTGCAGGTGCGTCTGACGAACGACCAACGGCTGACCGCGGACGCCGCGCAGCTCGTGCTCGACGGCTACTCCAAGCTCGCGAACCTCACGTCGTCCGAGGTCATCGAGGCCGACGTCATGTTCTCCGAAGCCCAGGCGGCGGACCCCTACTACCCGCTCGGCAACCTGCTGCGGGCGGTGAGCCGGGTGCTCGTCGCGTTCGACGACCGTCGCAACATCGGGCCGGGTCTCGACAGCATCGGCGAGGCGTTGGTCGCCATCGGTCTCGACGTCGAACAGGAGTCCCTGCTGTCCCGCGTCCGTTCCGGGCGCTGGCCCCGCACGCTCCGCGTGCCGCCGGGCGGTCCGTCGGCGAGCGAGATCCAGGCGCTGTTCCGCGAGCGCATCCGGCCCGTGCTCGAGGCCGCGCTTCGCGACGTCGACCGAGTGCCGGGCGACACCGCGGTCCTCGTCAATCTGCCGGCGTTGCTCACGCAGCTGCCCGGCGATCGCGAGGTCGACGTCGCCGACGCGCTGGCGCTGCGCGCGTCGCTGACGGGCGCGATGTTCCTGTTCGACTGGCTGGAGGACGTCGAGCTGCAGTTCGACGCGGCGGGCGTGACCGCCGAGATCCCGACGGCAGACACGTGGCAGGAGTTCTTCGCGCTGTTCCCGGCCGTGGGTCTGCTGCGCAACACGCCGGACGCCCGCACGATCACGGCGCTGCAAGAGGCGGTCTTCGCGTCCATCGGCACAATCGACGCGCTCGACGGCGAAAACGATCCGCAGGACGACGATCTGCTCGTCTTCCGCGACTCGTTCGATTCGGATGCGCGTGCCGACTTGCGCAGCAACCTCGTCGCGGTGCGCGAGTCGCTCGCCGGCGCGGGTGTGCAGCGGCTGCGCTTCGGAGGCGCGGTCGGTGGCATCGACATCGATCTGTCTGCGCCGTTCCAGACCGGCGCGCTCGTGCCGCGCAACGGCTTGCCTCAGTTCGACGGCGTGCTCCCGCTCGCCGGGACGATCACCCAACCGGACCTCGGTGGCGTGTTGCCCGGTATGGCGCAGGACCGCGCGACCGACCTGCTCCGTCTCTTCACTGCCGAACATGCCCTGATCGAAGCGCCGATCGTCATCGACGGTCAGTTCGACGATTGGGCGCCCGCGACCGAGGCGCTGCTGCCGCAGGACCCGCTGTCCGACACGCGCACGGGCTTGCTGCGGGCGGTCGACCTGCGGCGCGTCTACGCGGCGAACTCCGGGGACGCGCTCGTATTCCGGATCAGCATCGCCGACGACTCGATCGACTATCGCGATCTGCAGCCGACGACGTACGCCTTCGAGATCCGCGAGCGCCGCGTTCACGGCTTCGGCAACCGGATCGACATCCGGGTCCACATGGAAGACGGCGGTCCTCGCGTCGAAGTGTTGCGCGACGGCATCGTGCGCGTCGTCACGAGCGAAGTCGCGTTCAACGGGCGGGACCTCGAGCTGTCTCTCAATCGGTTCGAGCTCCTGGATGCGGACGAACCCGTCGTCGATCGGGTGCTCTGGACGTCCGCCGAAGCGCTCGACCTCACCGACGCCACGCCGGACGGCGACCGAACGCGCGGCGTGTTGATCCGCTTCTGACCCGAGCCGTGCGCGCGCATCGCTCGACGGTCCTGGGTGTCGCGACGTTCCTCAGCGTCGTCGCGATCGGTTGGTGGGTCGTGGGGACGTATCGCCCCGACGAGGACTCGATTCCGCGCGTGGCCGCACGGCCCGGTCCGGCGCTCGGCGCGGTCGAAGGGCTGCGCGTCGATGCTTCCGACGTCCTGCCGGGCTGGACGGCCGAACGCGCGGAACCGTCCGCTTCGGGCTCGATCGGAATCGCGGGCTCGTTCGACGCGCTGACTCTCGAGCGCGTCGAGGTGGACCTAGGCGACGGCGTGCGGGTGTCCGCGGCCCGGGGGCGCGCGGATCTCGAGCACCTGCAGTTGACCGAGAACGTCGTGCTCTGGCGCGGCGACGATTCGCGCGCGCTCCTCGCTTCCGAGCTGCGATTCGACGCGGGAGGCGCGCACGTCGCCGGCCTCGCCGTCCACGATCCGGACGGCCCGGAGCGCCGGCAACAGCTCGATCCGCGCTTCGCCTCGATCGACCAGCTGCGCGCGCTCGCGACCCGTTAGCCCAGGACTGTCGGCAAACACGACGGTCGACTGCGCGTTCGGGGTCAAGTTCGCGCGCCCGACGATCCGAAACACACCGATATCAACGAGGTTTCTCGGATCGGAGATCGCATGGAGGACACTCGCCTTGGAACGATCCTGCTGGAGAGCAGGGTCATCCGCGAGGAAGACCTGGACCGTTGTCTGGAGATTCAACTGCTGGCCGGCGGTCGGCGTCCGCTTGGAGAGATCCTTGTCGAAGAACGGCTGATCGACTCTGGCACGCTCGAAAGTCTGCTGAAGCTGCAGCAGACCCGTCGTCAGCGCGCGCTCGGTTCCCTCGACCTGCAGGGCGAGGACTCGGGTAAGTATCTCGAAGCCGCGGTCGCGTTCGGCGCGAACGAGCTGCACCTCAGTGAAGGGCGCCTGCCGCTCGCGCGCGTTGCCGGTGAGCTGTGCACGCTCGATGGCGAGCCGCTCGGTGGTCCGGAGGTCTGGCAATTCGTGCGCGAGCACATGGGGCCGCACATGCTCGAAGAGATCGCCGAGCATCACTCGGTGACGTGCGAGTATCACCAGGCCGGCGTCGCGCGAGGTCGCGTCACCGCCTTCCGGCACAGCGACGGAATCGGCGTCAACGTCCGACTGCACCGCGAAACCGTGCGGCCGCTCGCCGACATGGACATCGAGTCCGCCGTCGGCGAAGCGATTACCGGAGGCAAGGGCCTGATCCTGCTCGCCGGGGACAGCGGCAACGGCATCACGGAGACATTCGCAACTCTGCTTCACGAAGCGGCGAAGCCGCGCGGTCGCCACATCATCGTGCTCGACGACTGCATCGAGTACCCGGTACCGGACGAGGAGACGCGCGTGTGCCTGCGGCGCGTCGGCGTGCACACGCAGAGCTACAAGAGCGGACTCCGAGCGGCGCTCCGCTCCGATCCCGACGCGATCTTCCTCGGCAACGCTTCGAACCCAGAGGCGTTCCACCTCGCGCTGAACGCGGCCGAGAGCGGCACGCTCGTTGTGGCCGTCGTCCATGGCGCGTCGGCGACGTCGGTCCTCAAGCGAGTGATCGGCTTCTACCCGACACACGTCCAGGGTCGTGTGCGCAGCATCCTCGCGTCGGTCCTGAGTAGCGTCATCGCGACCCGACTCGTGCCGTCGATCGATCGCGACCAGTTCCACTGTGCGACCGAAGTACTGCGGTTCGACGATTCGGTTCGCGAGATCGTCCGCTGTGGTTCGATCGAGAAGCTCAAGCTGCTGATGCGGATCGAAGACGAGAACCACGGCCACCCGATGGACTCGAGCCTGCTCGCGTTGCTCAACGCCGGCAAGGTTTCGTTCGAAGACGTGTTCCCGTTCGCGCAGGACAAGAGTTTGTTCCTGCGTTCGATCGACGGAGTTGGTGAGGCACCTTCGCATGGATAGATCGCAACTCGAAGACCTCTTGGCGAGCGTCATCCGGACGGAAGGCAACTCGCTGCACCTGTTGCCCGACCACGTCCCGTTCGTGCGCGTCGGCGACAACGTCGTACCGACGGACATGGATCGAGTGTCGCCGCAGGTCATCGCCGACCTGATGCGCGACTTCCTCTTCGAGGACCACCGGCAGCAGCTCGAGCGGGGCGAAGAGGTCGAGGTGCTGTACTCGACGTCCGGAGGTCAGCGCTTCCGCACGATGGTCATGCGCCAGTGCCGCGGATTCGCGGTTGTCTTCCACAGGATGCCGGACCAGATCCCGACCTTCGAAGAGCTCGGCCTTCCGCCGGTGCTCTCCAGCCTCACGGGATTCCAGCGTGGCATCGTCCTGCTGACGGGTTTCTTCGGATCGGGCAAGAGTACGACGCTCGCGTCTTTGGTGCAGCGCATCAACCAAGAGGGTGCGTTCCACATCCACACCATCGAGAAGCCGATCGAGTTCATTCACTACTCGAGCCAGTCGCTCGTTCATCAGCGTGAAGTTGGCGCGCACGTCGACTCGATGGCCGAAGGCGTGCGCGACGCGTACCGCCAGGGCGCCGAAGTCGTCGTCGTCGATGGTCTTACCGATGCCGAGACGCTCTTCGCGATGTTCGAAGCCGTGGAGCGCGGTTGCTTCGTCCTCGCGACGCTGAACGCGAGCAACGTCGTAGGTGCGATCACCGACGTCGCCAAGCTCGTGCCGCCAGACGACCGCCCGCTCGTCCTGAGTCGACTGTCCAAGCTGCTCCGCGGCGTCGCCGCGCAGAGCTTGATCAACCGGTCGCACGCAGGCGGTCGCGTGCCCGTGTTCGAGGTCATGATTCGCACGCGTGCGATCGCCCAGGCGATCCGCGACGGTGAGTTCGACGAGCTGCCGGAGCTGATCCGTCGCGGCCGTGGCCTCGGCATGCAGACGAGTGACCAGGCGCTCCGTAGCCTCCTCGTTCACAACGTGATCGCGCCCGACGAAGCTGCCTACCACGCGGTGGACCGCGAGTGGGTGCTGTCGCGGCAGGGTTAGTCCGCTGGTGAGCGGTTTCCGGTCGTTGCTGCTATCGTGGTTCGCATGAACCTGGCAGCTCGAGACACCGGCCGTAGCGACGTGCTGCGGGTCTGCGCGATGTCCCTCGCGGCTCCGCTGCTGATCCTGGCCGCCGTGCTGTACGGCGTGGTCAGCTGGGTCCCGGAGGCGACGGTGAAGCGCGATGCGATGTGCATCGCGTTCGTCCTCGCGGCGGCCGGTGCGGCGTCGTTCGGGTTGGAGCGAGCCTCGCGCGGGCTGCGTCTCGGTGGCGTCTTGATGATCGTCGCGGGCGCCACGCTCTTCGCTGGCGTCGCGCTCGGTTGGTGGCTCTGATCGTCCGTCGATGATCATCGCCGTCACCGGAGCCACCGGAGTTCTCGGCAGCGCGCTCGTCGACGAGTTCTTGGTGCGTGGGCACGAGGTGCGCGCGCTGACGCGTCAGTCGCCGCAAGAACGCGACGGCGTGCAGTTCTGCGAAGGGACGCTCGAAGACGTCGAGGTGCTCGACCGGTTCGTCATCGGCGCGGATGCGATCGTGCACGCGGCGTATCAGGACATGGATGCGCCGCTACCGCCCGGGCGGTCGATGGCCGAGCACTTCGTGCAGAACAACATCGCGGGCACGATTCGACTCATCGAACGCACGCCGGCTACGACGCGCAATCAGCTGGTCTTCGTGTCGAGTCTCGCGGTGTACGGCTCGGATCCGCGCCGTCTTCCGGGTGCGGACCGATTGCCGCTCGACGAGGACTTCCCGGTTTGGCCTGGCGAGTTTTACGGCGGGCACAAGGCGGCGCTCGAGAAGATGGTCATCGCCGGCAGCGGGGATCCCGGGCTCAACACGTGCGTGTTCCGTCCGGGCTTCGTGCTCGGTGCGTATCCCGACGCGTCGCGCGACTACGTGTGCAAGATCGTCGACGAGGCTCTCGAGCACGGTCAGATTCGATCGCAGCTCGGATGCTACGTCGCCGCGGCCAGTGACCTCTCCCGGCTGATCGCGGACGCGATCGGCGACGACGCGGTGAAGGGGAAGGTCTACAACACGTTCGATCGGTGGCTCGACTTCCGCGACCTCGCGCCGATCCTCGAGTCGGCGACGGGACGTTCGATTGAAGTCACGGCGCCGGTCGCGACCGCGCCGGGCATCGAGAATGCGCGGCTGGCCGAGCGATCACCGCGCTGGGAGACCGACCGCGTCCTCGAAGAACTCGTGCGAGCACGGGCGGGATCCGCGGGTTAGCGGCTTCGACACTCCGCCGCGCGCGCGTGACCCTCGAGACGTTCCAGTCGCGCGAAGTCCCGCGCGTCGTGGACGACGCCACGGTAGTCCTCGCGTTTGGCGTCGAGCGCAAGCCACGTGCGGATGCGGAGAAAGCGCATCACCGACAGGCCGCCGACGGCGCGCGCTGCACCGTCCGTCGGTAACACGTGATTGGGTCCCACGCCGTAGTCGCCGAAGACCTCGGCCGAACCGGCGCCGATGAACAGCGCGCCGTAGTGCTCGAGCAACGGCTGCCACGCGTCCGGGTTGCGCACGATCAGCTCGAGGTGTTCGGGCGCGATGCGGTTGCTCACCGCGGCCGCTGTTTCCGCGTCGTCGACGACGCAAGCGCAGCCGGACTCGATCGCAGCGCGCGCGACGTCGGCGTTCGGGAACTCCTCGAGCTGGCGCGCGAGTTCTCGCTGCACGTCCTCGACGAGGCGGCGTGACGTCGCCACGAGCGCGGGGAACGCGTCGACGTCGTGCTCCGCCTGCGCGATGAGATCGGCCGCGACCCACGCGGCGTCGGCAGAATCGTCGGCGATCACGAGGAGCTCGGAGGGTCCCGCGAGCATGTCGATCTCGACGCGACCCGCGAGGATCTGCTTGGCGGCGGTGACCCAGCGGTTGCCGGGGCCGACGATCACGTCGCAGCGCGGGGTGCACGTGCCGGCGCAGAGCGCGGCGATCGCGTGCGCGCCGCCGACCGTCAGCACCTGATCGGCGCTGGCGATCGCGCATGCGGCGAGCGTGACGGTGTCGGGTCGCGGTGTCGCGACGGTGACGTGCTTCACGCCCGCGACGCGCGCGGTCGTTGCGGTCATCAGCACGGACGACGGCAGCGCGTAGCGACCGCCCGGTGCGTAGCAACCGGCCGAGTCGACCGGCGCGATCGTGTGACCGGCGCGACCGCCGGGCACTTCCATGTCGAGCGTCCGTAACGACTCGCGCTGGGCCGATGCGAACCGCTTGATGCGCGCGGCGGCGCGTTCGAGGAGGGCGCGCGTCTCCGCGTCGATCGACGCGAGTGCGGCGTCCATCGCGTCTCGGCCGAGCACCAGCGGAGCATTCGGATCGAGATCGCCGAGTTCGACGGAGATCGAGCGCAGCGCGGGCTCACCGCCGCGCTCGATCGCGGCGACGATCTCGGCGGCGCGTGCGACCGTTGGAGCGTCGATCGCGGAGTTGCGAACGACATTGACGTCTTCGGGTGCGACTTCGCGCAACATCATGACTTCCTTTCGCCGCCGCGGCGGGTCAGTCGGAGCGAACGTCGATCGAGCTCGCGTTCGACCTCGGCCAGGCTGACTCCGGCACGGGCCATCGCGACGCTCGCGAAGTAGATCACGTCGGCCGCCTCGTGAACGACGTCGGCGCGCTCGCGCGCCTCGCTGAGCTCACGCGCCTCCTCGACGAGTTTCGCTTCGAGGAGCGAGCCGTCGTCGAACAGTCTTCGCGTGTACGATCCCTGCGGCGCGTGTTGCCTGCGGTTGGACAGAGTCGCTTGGAGTCTGTCGAGCCCCGTGGTGTCGCCCCAGCACGTGTGGGTCGCGTTGTGGCAGAAGCCCGGCGGAGCTTGACGCACCGTGAAGCGCAGCGCGTCACGGTCGCAATCGGCCTCGATCCGCACGAGCTCTTGGGTCGCCCCGGACGACTCACCCTTGACCCACAGGCCGCGACGACGGGACTGATACGTGCCGCGGCCCGAGCGGATCGCCTCGCGCACGCTTTCGCGACTCGACCAGCACAGCCCGAGCGCGACGCCGCGCTCGTCCGTGACGACCGTCGGCCACAGCCCGTCGTTGCGATCGGAGTGCACCGGCGCGAGGAACGCGTCGGCGAGATCCAGGCTTTCCGAGTAGATCGCCATGCCGACCTGTGCGTCGATGCCGAGCGAGTCGAGCTCGGCGATCTCTTCCGCCGTGCGGATCCCCCCGGCGAACGTGAGCTTCGCGTCGCCGCACGTTTCGCGCAGCCTCGTCGCGAACTCGAGATCCGCACCGACCATGCGGCCCTCTCGTTCGACCTGGGTAACGAGGAACTCGGAGACGAGGCCGCGAATCTCGCGCATCCGCTCGAACACATCGTGGCCTGTGCGTTCGCGCCAGCCCGCGACCACGACCTCGCCGTCGCGCGCGTCGAGCGCGGCGACACAGCGGTCGCGCGGCAGCTCGCGCAGGAACTCCGGCGTTGCGCACGTGCCGAGCACGACCTTGGTCGCGCCGGCGTCGAGCCATGCCTTCGCCGTGTCGAGATCGCGGATCCCACCGCCGACGCGGCACGGCGCGATACGCACGAGCTCGCGGATCAGGTCGGCGTTGTCGCCGTCGCCTCGCGCCGCGTCGATGTCGACGACCGCGATATCGCCGACGCGCCGGAACCGCTCGGCGATCGCGATCGGATCGCCAGCGTCGATCTTGACGGACTCACCACCGACGAGCTGCACGGCGTGGCCGCGCGAGAGATCGATACAGGGGACGATCATGGTCTCACCTCGATGCCCGCGTCCTGCAGGGCTTGCTTGACGTCGCCGACCGTGAACTCGCGCCGGTGGAAAATCGACGCCGCGAGGACCGCGTCCGCGCCGGCCGAAAGCGCGTCGATCAGGTGCTGCGTCGTCGCCGCGCCGCCCGACGCGATGATCGGCACCTCGACACGAGACGAGATCGCGCGCAGCAGCTCGGTGTCGTAACCCGCGCCGGTGCCGTCGCGATCGAAGCTCGTCAGCAGGATCTCGCCGACGCCGCGCGTGCACGCTTCTTCGGCCCACTCGATCGCGTCGCGCTTCGCGTCCTCGCTGCCCGAGTGTGTCAGGATTTGCCAGCTCGAGCCATCGCGCTTGGCGTCGATCGCGAGCACCGTGCACTGGGCGCCAAACTCCGCGCTCATGCGATCGAGCAGGCTCGGGTCGCGCACCGCGGCTGTATTGACGCTGACCTTGTCCGCTCCCGCGTCGAGCAGCGCGCGCGCGTCGTCGACCGAGCGCACGCCGCCGCCGACCGTCAGCGGAATCGACAGCTGCGCCCGCAGCGCGCGCACCGTCGTGGTCGTGTGCGAGCGACCCTCCGGCGTCGCGGACACGTCGAGCATCGTGATCTCGTCGGCTCCCTGCCGCTCGTATGCGGTGCCGAGCTCCACGACGTTGCCCATGTCCTGCAGGTCCTGGAAGTTCACGCCCTTGACGACGCGTTCGCCCTCGAAGTCGAGGCACGGAATGATGCGGCGACTCAGCATCGCGCACCTCCGACGAAGCGTTCGATCAGCGCGCGGCCGGCTGCGCCCGACAGCTCGGGGTGGAACTGGCATGCGGTGACCGCGCCGCGCTCGATCGAAGCGACGAACTCACCGCCGTAGGCGGCGGTCGACGTGTGCCATCCGTCCGGCGCGTCGGTGAGTCGATACGAGTTAGCGAAGTAGAACCACGACGGCTCGGTGCCGTTCTCGTTGCGCACGGCGTTCCAGCCCATCTGCGGCACCCGCAGCGGCGCTTCGAAGCGCGTCGCGCGGCCGGGGATCACGCCGAGGCCCTGCGCCTTCGGCGCCTCGTCGCTGCCCTCGGCGAGCACCTGCAGCCCGAGGCAGATCGCGAGCGTCGGCCGGTCGGCGTCGATCCGATCGCGAATCGCGTCTTCGAGCTCGAGCTCGCGCAGCCGCTCGATCGCGGGCCCGAACGAGCCGACGCCGGGCAGGACCACGCGCGAGGCGTTCGCGACGCGGTCTCGGTCCGTCGTCAGCGAGACCTCGGCGCCCGCGCGTTCCATCGCAGCGCGCACCGAGCGGACGTTGGCGAGGCCGGTCGCGATCACGTAGACCGGATCGGTCATGCGAGGACTCCCTTGGTGCTCGGCACGTCGTCCGAGGCCGTGCGCGCGACCGCGTCCCGCACGGCGAGCGCGACTGCCTTGAACGCGGACTCCGCGCGGTGGTGATCGTTCTCGCCGCGCAGCACGTCGACATGCAGCGTTGCGCGTGCCGCAATCGCGAGCGAGTTCAGGAAGTGCGGGATGTTCTCGCACGCGAGTGTGCCGATCGACTCGCGCTGTAGCCCCAGGTCGACACACGGCCACGGACGCCCCGAGAAGTCGATCACCGCGCGCGACAGCGCCTCGTCGAGGGGCGCGTAGGCCGATCCGAAACGCGTGATCCCGCCGCGATCGCCGAGGCAGTCGTCGATGCACGAACCGAGCACGATCGCGCAGTCCTCGGCCGTGTGATGATCGTCGATGTGTAGGTCCCCCTGGCACGACAGCTCGATGTCCATGCGGCCGTGCCGCGCGAGCGTCGTGATCATGTGGTCGAGGAAGCCGATCCCCGTCGACACCTCGGCCTTGCCTTGCCCGTCGAGCACGACCCGTGCCTCGATTCGGGTCTCCTTGGTCACGCGCTGGCGGCGCGCGGAGCGAACGGGTTGGGAAGGGTTCGTCATCGCAAGAGCTCCTGAATCTGGTCGGTGGTCTCGAGCACGGTCGCGGCACCCGCGCCGAGCAGTGCGGCGCGCAGCTCCTCGCCCGCGCCGGGTGGCAGCACGCCGATCGGCAGCGCGCCCGCGCCGCGCGCCGCGACGACGTCATCGGGCGTGTCGCCGACGAACCACGCGGTTTCGGCCGAGGCCTTGGTCATCGCGAGCCGCACCGACGCGGGGTTCGGCTTGAGCGGCGCGTCTTCGCGACACACGACCGTCGGCAGCAGCGCCGCGGTCTCGGTCCGCTCGAGGAAGCGCGCGGCATCCGCCTGCGGACGACCGGTTACGATGCCCGTGCGGAAGCGATCCGCAATCCTGCGCAGCGCGTCCCTCGAGATCATCAGCGACTCGCGTTCGCACAGGCCCGCTTTCTCGTCGGTCCCTTGGTAGAGCTCCTCGAAGCGCGCGGTCACATCTTCGAGCGACGCGTCGATGCCGGCTTCGCGGATCAGCGTCGTCGTGAGCTGCCAGTCGTCGTTCGCATTGCCGGCGACCTTCGCGGCGTTCACGGCGACATCGTCGATCGCGGCGCCGAAGTCGCGCGCGGTCTCGCGGATCGCGACGCGGTAGGACTGCGAGACGTCGGCGAGCACGCCGTCGACGTCGAACAGCACCGCGTCCGGACGGAACACCGTGCGCAGTGCGCGGGTCAGACGCTCGAAGTCCGTGGCGTTGCCAGGGCACGAGATGCGGACCGCGTCCTCGAGCATCGGCGCCCCTGGGAACGTGCGCACCGCAACGCCGCACGCCAGCATCGCGTCGCGCACCCAGTTCGGGTCGGGAACGCGCAGCAGCACGAAGTTGGCTTGCGACGGCTGGGTCTCCACCCCGAGTTCTGCGAGTAGCGTCTGGAGAGCGCGCACTTCGAGCTGCACGCGCTCGACGCCGACCGCGACTTGCTCGGCGTCACGTTCGAGTCGGGCACGTGCGAGCGCGAGGCTGACTCGCGAGACCGGGTAGGGACTCGCGACACGCCGCAGCGCGTCGAGCTCGTTCGTGCTGCCGATCGCATAGCCGACGCGGCATCCCGCGAGCGACCACGCCTTCGAGAACGTGCGCACGACGATGACGCGGCGGGCTCCGAGCGCGCTCTGCGTCAGGTCGACTTCGGCGAACTCGGCATACGCGGCGTCGAGCACGAGCACCGCGTCGGGCGCCGCGGCCGCGGTCGCCTCGATGTCCGTGACCGTTGCGACCGCACCGGTCGGGTTGTTGGGCGATACGACGAACACCATCGCCGTCGAAGTGTCGATCGCCTCCAGCACGGCTTCGATAGGATAGTCACCGCTCGGCCACGCGACGCTGTGGACTTCGGTCCCAGACGTGTTCGCGTAGTGGCGCAGCATCGAGAACGATGGCTCCGGCAACACCACGTTGCGCCCGGGACCTCCGAACGCGCGGAAGCAGCGATCCAGGATCTCGTCGCCACCGGCCGCGATCAGCACGCGATCTGGCGCGACTTCGAACCGTTCGGCGAGGGCCTCTTCGAACGACGTGCCGCGCGGGTACTCGCGGAGCAAACCCGAGAGTTCGTCCGCGATCGTGTCCAGCAGCGGCGCCGGGTCGATGACGGGTCCCTCGTTCGCGTCGAGCTTCAGGACGGGATTCGTCATGGCACGATTTGCGACAGCGAGGTCACGCAGAGGTCGGTTCCGCCCGCGGCCTTGAGCGACGGGATCAGCGTCGGCAGCTCGTCGCTGGACACGGCCGCGCGCAGCGCGTAGCCGCTGTCGCTGGCGAGCTGCGAGATCGTCGGTTCGCGCATGCACGGCAGCATCGCGACGACGGCGTCGAGTCGATCCGACGTCACGTTGAGTTCGAGCATCACGCGGCGTCGCGCCTGCAGCACCGAGTCGAGCACGAGCACGAACTGGTCGATCCGTTCGCGTTTCGCAGGATCGTCGAGCACGCGCGGGTTCGCATAGAGCCGCGTCGAGGACCGCAGCACTTCGTCGAACTCGACGAGGTTGTTCGCTCGCAGAGTCGAGCCGGTGGAGACCAGGTCGACGACGCAGTCCGCGTCGTCCGGCGGAAACACCTCGGTCGCCCCGAACGTGCGCACGAAGTCGACCTGGAGTGCGCGATCTTCGATCCAGCCCTTGGTCAGCCGTTCGAATTCGGACGCGACGCGCAGCCGCCGGCCCGGCAGCTTGCCGTTCTCGAGCAGCTCCGGCGGCGCCGCGGCGACGAGTCGTACCGCGTCGAGCCCGGTGTCGAGCACTTCGACGAGTTCACTGTCGAGCTCCGCGACCCAGTCCGCGCCGGCGAAGCCGATGTCGCGCGTTCCCGCGTGCAGCATCTCGACGACGTTCTGCGGCTTGAGGATCTTGGCATCGACGCCGGGCAGCGAGATCTGCGGCCGGTAGCCGCGCTGCCCGACGTCGACCCGGATCCGGGCTTCGCGGAGCAGGGTGAGTACGGACTCCTGGGTGCGACCCTTCGGCAGGGCCAGGCGGAGCGGAGTGGGGTTGGTTTCGGATTCCATCGGTTCGGCTGTGCTGTGCCGACCGGGCCGGAAACCTCGCGCCTTAACGCGAAACGCCGGCCCGCGGGCCGGCGTCGTGAGGGATCTGCGCGCGCGTCACACCACGATCGACCAGCCCGGGAGCGGGTGGTGATGGTGATGCTGGTGGTGGCGTGCGGAGAAAGTCATCGGGCGAGGGAGTATGGCGCGGTGGTCGGGGGAGTCAAGGGGGGATCGGATGGCGGTGCTTCGTCGGGTACAAGGACTGGGATGCAGGAAAGTGACCGAACGGTGCCGAGGCTGACGGGACTCGGAGTCCTGGGGCTCTGGGGCCGCCGGGCGGGGCTCCTGCTGGCGCTCCTTTGCGTCGTGACGCTGGTGTGCGTCGCGGCGTTCGGGCCGGACGGCGCGAACCCGATCGGGTTGGGATTCTTGTCCCTGCTCGGTACCCCGATGTGCCTCGGGATGGCGATCGTCGGGCAAATCGTGAAGAACCTCGGGACCGTGGACGTTCGCCCGGAAGAATGAACGCTCATCGATCGAACTCCGACCCTCACTGCGGACTCCCATGACGCAAGACGACGAGACCAATCGCGACCTCGACCGACTGGTCGAGCGCTTACCCGAGATCCTGCGAGACGAATGGGTCGTGCTGCCCAAGCATTCGATTCGCCAGATCTCCATCGTGAGCCTGCTCCTCGGGGCGGGAATCGCGCTGATGATCGCCGGGTTCGTGCTCGACGTCCCCGAGTTGCGGTGGGCTTGGCCCGTGGTGATCGTCGGGTTGATGGCCGCGATGAAGTTCTCGCCGTGGTGGCGTGGCGATCGGCACTTGGAGCAGCTGCGGCAGGCCAGCAAGGATGGTGGATGAGGGTGAGCGGCACAGGCGGGGCGCGAGTTCCCGTGGTCTTCACCCTGACGATCGTCGGCATCGCTGTGTGCGCGTGGGGGTTCTCCGTTGTCGGAGTACGGCTTCGGGATCCGTTCGGTCACGAGGTAATCCGATCGAAGCTTGCGCTGGGTCTGAGCCGGGCCGACGTCCTCAGTCGACTCGGCGAACCGTCTTGCGTGCTCGAACGTGCGACGACACCCGATCACTACTACGTCGACGGTTGGGCCTACAAGGAGCGGGAGATCTCGAACAGCGTCCTGGTGTTCCTTCTGGGCGAGCCCATCTGCTACGTGTGGATCGACGACGATGGTCGAGTCGAGGATTACTTCGTCGGTGGTTCGTAAGATGCTGCCTGACCCGCTTCCGCAGCTGACGCCCAGCTGAGAGGCATACCTGGACGAACCGGAGTCGGCGACTCATGAGCACCCCAAGACGTTGGACGATCGCTGCCGGACTCGCTGGTCTCGGCGCGGTCGCGCTGCTACTCGCCTCTGGTTGCGTGAACCATCGGTATCGCCACGTGTCGGCGTCCGAGTTTCTCGATCTGGCCCGCGCACCCATGCAACCCGCGTTCGCCACAGCGTTCATCGGGTCCACGAACTCTCGCGCTTACCTGAGCGTTTGGTCCGCGATGCCGTCGTCGATCGGTGGCGGCGAAAAGGTGTGCAGCTGCTCGCTCGAGGAGTTGCCGCCAGCGATCGCTGCCGAGATTCGTGCCGGCCGGAACCCCTGGCCCAAGTAGAGCTGGCGCATGGACTGGCCCTTCGATCAAGCGCGAAACGTCGCAGCGATCACGACCGTCGGAGTCGTCGAGCGAGGACTCCCGGTCCTGGTGGTGCAACACTTCGAGGACGACCACTCGTGGGGATTCCTGTGCGGCACTACGGACGACGCCGATGATGGTCGCGTCATCGGGATGGGAACGGCCGTGGACCTCGATCCATCGCTGGCGAGCATCGCGGACCTTCGGCCCGGGTGGATGGCGCATCGAACCGCGGTGGGCGCCGATTGGAATCGGCAGCCAGCGGATGCGGCGGACACCTAGAGCAACCATCCGGTGTACGAATGTTGCTGCGGACGCCCCACTAGCGGCCGGCGACGCTCGCCGACCCAACTACCCGACCAAGATCTCATCCGCTTGGCTTTCCGACAGTACCAGCGACGACTCATGGCGTGGACCGTGGTGGTCGTCGTTGTCATCGCGTTGGTCGTAGGGTTCAGTTTCGAGAGTTGGCTGACCGGCGTCGGCTCGTTCGTGGCGATGCTGATCGTTGTCGCTGCGTCTGACTGGCCTCCGCCGCCTCCCAGTGCGAAGCAGGACCACATGCTTCGCAACCCGGGTGGGGATCGTTCGACGGGCGATGAGGCCTCGTGAGACTGTCCGGGACGAAGCGATCGGCTGAGCGGCCGCGCGCCAGTAGGCGAGGTGTTCTCTGCCAAATACGATGGCCGCCGACCACGTCTACGTGTCCTCACAGTTCGGCCTCGAGGAGTCGATTCAGCGTGTTTGCACGGCATTCCCGAAGCCGCGGCTGACTTGGAGCGTGCGCGAGGATCCCGGCTGGGGGTTCATTCGCGACTACTCGGAGCGGTTTGGATTCTGAGTTGGCGGTCATGAGTCGCGCCAGGCGATCCAACCGAGCGAGGTTCGAAGCGTCATCCTCAGGAATGGTCAGTGGACCCTCTTTCGGTGTGGACCTTCACCGTCCCCACCCCGCCGGATCCACCCCATAGAACGCACTCAGCACCTCATACAACTCCCTGTGTCCCTCGCGCACCTGCGCCCCCTCCTCGAAGAACGACTCCGTCACCACCGAGAAGAACTCCGCTGCGTTCTCCGCACCGTAGTCGTCGAGCACCGTCACCCGACCCCGATCGCTCGCGTCGCACAGCGCTTCATACTCCCGCATCATCACCTCACGCCAACGCGCCGCCGTCACACGGCCATCGAGTGGCGGGCGCCCGTCGATCGTGTCGTCGAGCATGTCGAGCTTGTGCGCGAACTCGTGGAGCACGAGGTTGCGGCCGTCGCGGGGGTTGGCGACGCCGGCATGGGCTTCGTGCCAGTCGAGGATGACCGGGCCGTCGAGCCAAGCCTCGCCGTGGTTGGCGTGGCCTTGGCTCACGACGCCCGATTCGCCTTCCTGTTCGGTCGGATCGAAGAACGCGTGCGGGTAGACGAGGATCGACGAGACGTTCGGCCAGTCCCAGGTTTTCGCGTGTAGGACGAGCATCGCGGCTTCGGCGGCAATGGTGACCCGGATGCGGTCATTGAGGACGAGGCCGCCGCAGCCTTCCCAGTTCTTCTCGGCGAGCAGGACGCGTGCGGACGTGATCAGGCGGTCGCGTTCGGCGGACGACAGGTGGGGCCAGCAGGCCATGCGCTCGAAGTAGCCGAACCACTCCTCGGGCATGGGGCGTGCGAGCATGCGCCGCCGGCGCCAGCGGGTGAACAGACCGAACATAGGGTCGTCGGACGGTAGGGGGCGACGAGGTCGGATGCGATCGTCACCGTCCTCGGGAGCTTCTCCGCGATCGCGCGCCGATCGTTTTCGGCCGAGCGGTCTGCCGGCATTCTCAATGCCTCCGCATTCATTGCGCAACGAGCGCGAAACGGAGACGATGCGGGTGGGAGTCACATAAAGCCCGAGTTGGATGTCCTCGCTGGCGACTGCATGACAAGACGAGGAGCCGGCTCCATCGAGGTGTTCGCCATGAAGTTGCTTCTCGCCGCCGTCTGCATCGGTCCTTCCTTGGTCGCGCAGTGTCCGCCGGGTTCGAAAGGGCCCTTCGCCGGGACGAATGCGTCGTTCTCGTTCCAGAGCGAATTCGGCGTGGGTTTGCCGGGTGTGTTCTCGAAGGACGTGGGGTTCAAGTCCTCGCCACCGGTCGACGAGTCGAGCGCGACGGGCCCGAACTTCGCGTTGCTACAGATCGAGTCGCAAAGCCCGCTGGGGTTCGTCGACATCGATGCGTTCTCGATCGGGCACGACTGGATCACTGCGGACGAGTTCGGCGCGGCCAAGCTCGAGCTGCCGCGGGCGTGGCAGGCGGTGCACTTCTCGGTGAGTTCGATGAGCACGGGTGACGACTCGGCGGGCGCACAAGGTGTGATCCAGCGCGAGGTCGACTGCGCCTCGACGAACGGCGCGAAGTCGGACTTGTTCTCATACACGGTGCCGGGCAGCACCGGGATGCATCCGTCGTTCATCGACCGCGTGCACCGCGCGCTCGATGCCAGTGAGTCCGGTGTCGGCGCGATTCCGAATGTCGATGCGTACGACTACTTCATTCGCACGTACAACGAGAAGCCGACGCAGCCGGTCGACCTGCGGCCGCCGCTCAACCAGCCGCTATCCGACAACCCGACGTTCTACTTCTCGGTGACCGCGACCTCGCTTCAGTACACGAACCCGTTTTGGTGGGGAGGCATGTGCCCGAGCGGGGCGACGATCCTGCAGACGACGTGGAACGGCTCATCCTGGTCGACGCCGTCGGTGTTCTTGTCGTACGCCGATCTCGGCCTCGATGAGTGTGACGACATCGATGCGCTGTCGATCGATCGGGACCGAGAAGGCGCGAATCATCACATGCTGTACTCGAAGACCCTCGCGACGACGGGGTCGGGCGAGTCGCAGGTGATGTTCGTCGATCTCGAGTCGAGTCTGCCACACACGGCAGTGTCCTACGGAATCCGTCAGTCTCCCGGAGGTCCGATCATTCCGATCGTCAACCGACTCGACATCGACCTGTCGACCGATGACGTCGATGCGATGTGCAATCTCGATCCGGGAGAGCGGATCGCTCGCCCGCAGACGCCGGCAGGGTCTGGCGTGGAGAGCTCGGCGTTCCGCTACTACGACGAGGGGCTCGGGATGGTCTGCGTGCAGACGCACGTGATCGGATATCCGCCGAACGGCCTGCTCGCCACCGGCAGCGGGCTGACGCGCACGACGGGCAGCGAGTCCGTGTCACTCGGGGGCGGCTGCCAGACGTCGGGGCCGTTCGACTTCGATCCGATCACGCTCATCGAGTACTTGCCCAACGCGTGCACGCCCGACGCCTCGCACACCGACTACCAGTGGACGATCGGCAACGGTTCGGGCCAGCTGTCGGGTCCGCTCATGCGGTTTCTGACCGAAGAGTGCTGCGAGTGCTTCGACGGGGAGCTCGGGGCCAGCGTCGTTGCTGGGGACGACACGATCACGACAATCACGACGAGCAGCGGCTTCGTGCTCGGTTGGCCGGACGGGTCGGCTTCGACCGATTTCGACATCGACTCGAACGGACGCCTCGTGCCGGTCGGATCGTCGGGGTCGGACTTCACTGAAAGCGTGGCCGAGCACATCAGCACCGTGCAGATCGCGCCGTACTGGGAAGACTGGGCGCCTCAGATTGGGGGCGGCATCTACGTCTACGAGGATCCGGCGGGTGAATACGTCAACGTGACGTGGCTCCAGGTGCCACCGTTCGGTGGTGGTGGGGCGATGACGTTCGCGATCCAGGTGTTCACCGTCGCGGGGCAGCCTCCTGGCACGAAGAGCGACTTCGTCCTGTCCTACGCACCCGCAACCGCGGTGGACGACGGCATCGTCGGTGTGTCGGACGGCAGCGGCGTCGGTGCATCCACCGACCTGTCGCCGGGTGCGGGTCCTGCGACCCAGCTGTTCGAAGACTTCGGGACGTTCGACATCTTCGACAGCGCGCTCTGCTTCGAGGACGCGGGCGTCGCTGGCTACACGTGTTCGCCTGCCGTGCCGTGCGGGCCGTTCCCGTACGGGGCGGCGAGCTCAGGCGGTCGATCGTGCACGAACTGTCCGCCGAACGCGCTCACGTTCATACCGGGTGGCGGCGGCTACACGGTCCTCAATGGCACGGGCACGTTCGATCCGAACGTTGCGACCTTCGGCACCGACCTCCAGATGGCGGACGATTCGATCGTGACGTTCGACCTCGACGGCTGGTCGTTCCCGATGCCCGATGGCGCTTTGGTCGGCATGGTCGACGTCGACTCGAACGGCCGCATCCTCGCGGTCGGCGCGGACACGTCCGACTTCACTCCCTCGGTCCCGGAGTTTCTCAGCCAGGTTGGCGGCATGCTCGCGTGCTGGAACGACTGGGCTCCGAACAATGGCGGCAAGGTCCTCGCATACACGGACTGTGCGGGTTACGCGGTCGTGGAGTGGCAGGACGTGCCGCAGTTCCCTGCCATCGGCATGAACACGTTCCAGATCCAGATGTTCGCGAGCGGAACGTTCGTGATCGCGTTCCGCGACAACACGATCGACGATGCGGCGCACGACTTCCTCGTCGGCGCGTCGGACGGCACCGGGATCGATCCGGGAGAGGTCGACTTGACCGGGTTTCCGGCGGGGATCGGGTCGACGTACGAGTTCTTCGACACCGTGCTCCTCGAAATGCAAGACCTGCAGGTGTGTCCGGTGCGCCTATTGGCTTCGCCCGCCACCGCGGCGATCATTGCGTCGACCTACAGCGTCACGTTCACGAACCTGCCGGCGAGCACGGCCGCGGTCTTTGCGCTCGTGGAGCTCGACGGACCGGTGCTCGGCTCGAACGGATTCCCGATGCAGCCGCTTTTCCCAGACCTCTACGGCTGCGTGCTCTACGCGTCGCCGTCGATTCCGGCGGTCAATATCACGTCGTCCTTGGTCGGCTCCACGGCGCAGTTCGACGTGTTCGTGACGCCGCCGCCGGGGCTGCGGATTCGCGTGCAGGGTGCCCTTCTCACCGTCCCGCCCGTCAACACGTTGGGCGGACTTCTGCTGACGAACTACGTGGACGCGATCGTGTCGTTCTGAGACGAACAGAATGGGTGACCATCACGACCCCGTGCGCGCGTTCGCCGAGGACTACCTCGGTCGCGACGGTTCGAATTCAGAGGAAGGCTCCTTGCGTGACTGGCTCGCGCGGCACCCGAAGGCGCGCGAGCGACTGCTCGACGCGCTCGTCGATCTCGACTCCAAGTTCGATGCGCAAGTCGACGAGCCGCTGCAAGATGATGATCCGGACGCGCAGACCATCGGGCCCTATCGAGTCGTCCGCGAGCTCGGTCGCGGCGGGCAGGCCGTGGTCTACCTGGCGCGCGATACGCGCTTGCCGCGGAACGTCGCTCTGAAAGTCGTGCACGGTTCGCTGCCGTCGAGCGACGGTCTGCGCCGGTTCGAGCTCGAAGCCCAGGTCACGTCCCGGCTCGACCACGCGAGCATCTGCCCCGTCTACGAGACGGGGCACGACCAGGGCAGCTACTACATCGCGATGCGCTTCGTCGAAGGGCGCACGCTTGCGGAGTGGATTCGAGACGCCGTCTTGCTTCGCGATGCCACGAACGCGTACCAATTGCGTCTGCCCGGACCTGCCGAGCTTCGCGACGTGCCGCGCACGCTCGCGTTCCTCGAGCAGCTTGCGCGTGCGCTCCACGTTGCGCACGAGGCCGGCGTGATCCACCGCGACGTCAAGCCGAGCAACGTTCTCGTCACCGACGACGGCGTGCCGGTCATCCTCGATTTCGGTCTCGCGCGGGACAACGACAGCGAGATGCCCGGGCTGACCGAGACTGGCGACGTCATGGGGACGCCCGCGTACATGTCCCCCGAGCAGGTGCGCGGCGGGGATCCACGACCGGATCGCCGGACGGATGTGTACTCGCTCGGTGTGACGCTCTACGAGGCGCTCACCGGCGCCAACCCGTTCCATGCCGGCAAATCGACCGAGATCGGGCGGCGGATCCAGGACGGCGCGGTTCGTGATCCGCGCCGGTTGCGCGGAGGGTTGAGTCGCGACGTGTGCACGGTGTTGCGTACCGCGATGGATGTCGATCGTGACCGGCGCTACGCGAGCGCGCTCGAGTTTGCCGAAGATCTCGGGCGAATCCGCCAGGTCAAACCGATCCAGGCCGTGCCGCCGAGTGCGTTCTTGCAGATGCGGCGGCTCGTGCAGCGCCGTCCGGCGCAGGCGTCCGCGATTACCGCGACGCTGATTGCCATCGTCATCTTGCTGTTCAGTCTTCCCGCGTGGGACGAGATCCGCGCAGGGAGTCGACGCCAGGAATGGATCGAGGCGGTTGCGAAGATTCATCCTTTGAACGCCCTGGAGTCGTTCCCGCACGAGCGGGCGCTCGTCCCGAAGGCGGAAAGCCGAGTTTGGTTAGAGCAGCTCCGGCTTGCGCTGAGTCATCATCCCGAGGACGTCGTGTCACGGATGGCGCTCGCTTCGGTTCACCTCGATCGGGGTGAGCACGATCAGGCGGTGCAGGAGTTCGAGCGGATCGTCGACGCGGACTCAGGAGAGTATCTACTCGCCTGTGCGGACCGGTATCGGCGGATGGATCGGAAGAAGACGGGTCACGCGGCACTCGATCTCGAGGGCTTGCCGGATCCGGCGACGGTTCTCGAAGCATGCGTTGCCGGGTATCACGCTCTCCGCGGGCGACAACGCGGATTCAAGCAGCGAGCCGAAGCCTTGTTGAGGGTGGGAGGCTCGCGCGAGGACGTGCGTGCACTCTGGCTGCATATTCGTGGCATTTGCTTGGGGCTGCGGGCCCCCGAGATTCCAGCCTTGATTCAACAGGTCACGGAATTCGAGCAACAGCTCGGTACGCCTACGGCGCTCACGCAGTTTTGCCTGGCCAACCTTCACCAGAAGCAGAAGGACTACCCCAAGGTCATCACGGCGCAGCTTCGCAGCCTCGAACTCGCGCCCGAACACCATGGGGCGATGCAGAATCTCGGCACGGCCTACAAGACTCAGCTCGACTTCGAGTCCGCGGCCGAGTGGTTGGACCGCGCCAAGGCGCTTCGTCCGTGGATCCACAACACGACGATTTCGCAGGTGCAGCTCGCGCGAAGGATCAGCGACTACGACGGTGCGGATGCGCTTCTCGATACGATTCCCGAAGGCGACTCGCGGGTCCCGATGTGGCGGGTCGCGTCGGAGCGTGCGTGGCTGATGCGGTTGCGCGCCGTTCTCGCGACCAAGACAAGGGGCCTGAGTGCCGCGCGCGATGCGCTTCTGTCTGCGATCGACGCGCAACAACGGGTGATCGCGCTGCTCGGCGAGAAGCCGCGGGGTCGGAAGAAGGAATCTGCCAAGGCTCACCGTGCCGGCATCGCTCACCTGAAAGCGCATCTCAGTGGCGACGCCGCCGCGATCGGAAAAGCGGTGCTGCACATCCTTGCGGAGGATCCACTCGAGGTGACAGCGCTCGTCGATGCGGCGAAACACCTGCCGAGCATCGGTGGAAAGGATGGGGATGGTAAGGACCCCCTGGCCGAGTTCTTCAAGCTGCTCGCGGAACGCATCGCGCCGAACCACGCTGCGGTTCGGGCGCTCAGGCAGGAGTAGCGAACTTACCCCGCCCCCAACAGCTCGATCGGCCCACCGGCCTCCGCCAGCCTCGCGCGCAGCCGCTGCCACTTCTTCGTCACCGCGGCCTTCGTCGAGCCCACGCGCTCTGCGGCTTCCTCGCGCGACACCTGCTCCAGCGCGCACAGCTCGAACAGCTGACGGTCCTCGGGATCGAGTTCTGCGATCCGCTCCTGGAACAGCTCGTGCTGCTCGTTCCGCACGAGCCGTCGGGTCAACGTCGTCATCGCCGCGGGCGCGTTGCGCAGCGCGGCCTCGAGTTCCGTCTGGCCGTCGGAGCCGCGGATGCGCGCGCCGCGCTGCGCGGCACGTCGCGACTCGAGGAACACGATCTTCTGGATGCCGAACGTCCACGCCGCGAAGTCGTCGTCGGTCGCGCCGTCGAACGTGTCCATGCGACTGACGGCGCGGAACCAGGTTTCCTGCACGAGATCGTGGGGATCGATGCGCGACGACCCCGTCGACTTGCTTCGGACCCATGCGAGCAAACGTGGAGTCAGATCCTCGATACGTCGCGCGAGCTGTTCGTCGTCGATCGGCGCGGGCGAGTCGTGCGGCGGCATTCCTCCAGTAGACCGCGTCTCGCGCCGCGCCGAAACACCCGACCTCGTGACGTCAGAAGTTCACTGAGAGCCGGCGTGACGCGATGAGCGGCATGCACGGCCAGGAGATCGACGTATTGTCGAACACGTAGCCCTGGAAGTTGATCTGCAGTCCGAACAGCGCGTCGCACGTGTCGAAGCAGCAGGTCGACGAGCCGCCGACGAACGTCACGGGCTTGCCGATGAACGTGCCACCGGTCAGGCAGAACGTGAAGGCCGGCGTGCAGATCGAGAACGGCGGGCCCGGGACGCCGATCATGATGCCGAGCAGGCCGGTCAGCGCGCCGTTCGGAGTGTCGAACTGGACGCAGAGGTCTTCGCCCAGGGACACGGGCGCGCTCGGCACGCTCAGCGTCGGAGCGCCGAACAGTCCTGGCGTCGCGGTGCACGCGAATGCGATCGTCGCGACCGGACCCGGATGCCAGATCGCCGCGTAGCTCGTCGGGCCGGCCGGGACGAACTCGAGCCCGCCGCCGCCGAGATCGAATCCGCCGGCGGGGAACGACTCGTATGCGGAGCAGCCGTTCACCGACAGGGTCGAGAAGTCACTCGCGCCCGGATCCGCGTCGCCCCCGGTCGAGTAGCCGACGAGACACTCGTCGTCGATCGAACAGTAGGTGAACCAGAAGCTGCCGTCCGGGAAGAGCTTCGCTTGGAACGTGTACGACGGCAGTCCTGCGCCACCGGGGAAGATCTGTGCCTTGTGCCAGGTCACCACGGCTTCCGTCGGATCGCCCCGGTAGTAGACGTCGCCCGGTCCGGTGAAGGTCCAGTCCCGCCAGGCCGGCGCGAGGACGCAGTCGTCGGCCAGGAGCTCGATGATGCTCTGCGAGAAGTCCGACGTGTCGGCGCCTGGCGCGAAGATCCGGCCGTTCGAGTCGATGTCGATCGAGCTGATGAAGCCTCCGCACGGACACGTCCAGGCGAACGCGAGGCTCACGGTCGAGATCGTGTCGTCTCCGGCACCGAGTGGCGTGCCGAGGTTCCAGTCGATGGTCGACTGTGCGGGAAGGGTCGTGGCGAGGGCGAAGAGGAAGAACGCGGAACGAATCGTCATCTCAGGTCTCCAGGGGTCGAAGGCGAGGTCCCGGCGCCGCTCGAAGGGGTTTCGGTGCGGTGGCTCCACCGGTCGTCGCTGGCTCTGGAGGTCCTGATCGGGGCGGGTGAGGGAGGACAGGAATCCCGGAAAATGCGTCCGGAACAGCCGGGCGTCGTCAGCAATCTCGCGATCGCGGCGTTCCACTGCGTGACGCTCGCGTATTTCTGGCCGCGCGACTGACCGCGGGGATCGATCGCTAGCGGAACCACACGAGCCAGACGACGACGGCGGCGATCAAGATCAGGCCGGGCACGATCAGCTTGCGGTTCTTCAGCAACCAGAGGGTGAGTTTGGCTTTGGCTTTCATGGCGGCGCGAGACTCTACCGGCTGGAGTCGCGGCCCGCGAAACGAAGAACGGACCGCGCACGAATCCGTGCGCAGCCCGCAATGGTGATGGAAGAAACGCTCGCTCGAATCAGGGGGTGCCGCCGATCGAGGAGTCGACTCCATTCGTGAGCACGAGTCCGAACGCGTTGGCCATCGCGTCGACCGCGACGCCCTGCGCGAACAGGTGCGTGCCGATGAACACCGGGTTGTTCGGCACCGTGAACTCGAACTCGGCCATGCCGAGCGCGTTGATGTTCTTCGGGATCGAGAGGAGCGGGTCGACGAGGAGGCGGCAGCCCCACGCGCCGATCGGCGTCAGGTCGATGTTGAGCGGCGCGAGGCCGAGCATGAGCCAGGCCTGGTTGCCGGGCACGCCGTTGCCGAGCTCGTAGAGGATGTCGGTACCGATGTCCGGTACGGTCATCGGGGTCAGCGTGATCGGGCCGGCGAAGCTGCTGCCGCAGCCCTGGCCGTAGAGCGCGTGGACACCCGGGATGTAGTTCGGGTCGCCCGTCGGGCCACCGGTCGGGCCGCCGGCCTGCGCGGCCGAGGTCGACGTCGAGGTCAGCGAAGCCAGGCCGAAGACACAGGCCGTGGCAAGAGTGCGGAAGAAGGTGTTGACGTTCATTTTCGATCTCCTGGGTTGGGGTCTGCCTGTGTGAAGCGGGAACCCAGGCCGGAACCCAAGGTGGGTTTCCGGAGAAAATCGAACGTCGCGGTCAGAGTCGTTCGGCGAGGCGCATGGTGGTCATGACGCCGCCTTCGTCGCACATCATCAGCGTGCCGCCGAGGATCTGCTTGGCCCGCGCGGGATCGGCGAGGGCGGGCTCGAGACCGGGATCGTCGAGCGAGCCGAAGATGGCTCTCTCGAGCTGGGACGGTTCGTGGTTCGCGCGGTCGACGGCGCAGACCAAGAACATCAGCGCCGTGCCCCAGTCCTTGAGACTGGTCGGGGCCTGGCGCGCCACGTAGCCGATGCCGAGCGGAGATCCCTTCATGCCGGCCGTCGACGTGTCGCTGTTCATCACTTCGAAGTGGTGGCCGAGATGCTCGGCGAGGCGCTGTCGCAGGTCCTTCGGCCGCTTGTCGCCGAGATCGATCAGGTACTCGAACGCGGCGCGTGACTGCGAAAGCTCCTCGAACTCGGACTCCGGCACGTCTTCTTCGCGGATCGGATTCTTCCGCAGCAGAGCGAGCGCGTCCCGTCGCTTGCCCGCGACGGAGAGCACGTCGGCGAGCAGGGCGAGGTCCCACGTCCTGCCCTTCTTCTCCCAGCGCGCGCGGGCCTCGGCTTCGGCTCCCTCCGTATCGCCCGAAAGCGCGAGCGCACGAATCCGCATGGTCGCGAAGTGTTCCCTTTCTTCGTCCGTCAACGACTCGTGGGTCAGCTCCTTCGCGGCGTCGGCATACTTCCCGCCGCACAGGAGCATCATCCCGCGGGTCGTGCGTGGGTTCGCGGGCATGCGTTTCGCGACTTCGTCGGTCTCCATCGCGGCGTCGAACTCGGCGAGCGCGCGATCGAACTCGCAGTTGAGCATCAGCGCGCGGTTCATGTAGAGCCGGTTGTGCATCGTCGTGGCCTTCGCCTCGCGTCCGGCGGAGAACGCACGAACCGCGGCGGCTGCGTGGTCGCGTACCGCCGTAGCGGTGACGACGTCCTCGGCGAGCACGAGATGGCTCATCGCGGCGAAGTCGTGGAGGCCGCGCGGGTTCTCGTGCGCGGCGATCCCAGCCTCACAAAGCGCGAGACACTCCGTGGCCTGCTGGGATCGAAACAGCGTGAACGCGAGCTCGAGGTGTTCTTGCGCGGTGACTGCGGCGGCGTTCGCGACGAGGTTCTGGACGGCCGACTCGAAACGTTCGCGGTTTTCGTCGGAGGCTCGACCGCGCGCGACGGGCTGCAGACTCGCCTTCACCGCTTCGATCAGCTTCGCGCCGTCGACCGGCTTCGCGTCTTGGGCGCGCGCTGGGAGGCAGAGGGGCAACATGACCAACAGGATTCCTGGTGCTCGCATGAGCCGAGAACGATAGCGCGCGCGCCCGGTGTGGGGCGGACGCAATCGAGTCAGAGGCCGTGACTCGCGAGTCGGGCGCGCGCTTCATCCGCGCGGGCGTAGCCGCGTACGATCGTCACTGGCGGATCCGTGTCGAGCATCAGGCTTGGAAAGCCAGCGACGCCGAGTTCACGAACGCGCGCGAGATCCCGATCGAACTCGGCATGCGTGTCGTTGCTGCGCAAGTCCCGGGCGAGCCGATCAGCGTCGAGGCCGATCTCGCGAGCGATGTCGACCAGAGTGCTCTCGTCCGAGGGATTCCGCGCTTCGAGGTAGTACGCGCGCTGCAACGCTGCGAACATCCGTGGCACGGCAGAAGGGTCCTGGCTGCCTGCCGCGATCACGGCGCGGCACGCCGGGTACGTCGACCTTCTTGGGGCACACTCGGTCCAGAAGTCCCAGTTGAACGTCGCTCCGGTGCGCGCTTCGACCGCGCGCCATGCGCTCTGGACGTACTCACGCGTTTCGTCCGGCATGGGCTCATCGGTGTCGGGCGCGAGGCCGCCCATGACGTAGCGCACCGTGACGGTCGCGGGCAGATCGTCGACGATTCGCGCGAGCTCGGGGGCGAAACCCCAACACCACGAACACATCGGGTCGGCGACGTAGTAGAGGGTGTCTACCATCTCAGCGTGGCGGTTCGTCGGTCCAGTCGTCGAACGACGAGAAGGCGCGATCCTCGATCGACCCGTTCGTGACGTCGACGCGCTTGTCCGCGATCTCCTCGCCGTCCTCTCGAACCAGGATCAGCCGGTACTCCGTAGGCGCCAGGTTCGTGAACTCGAAGGTGAGATCCTTGTTCACCTTCTCGCTCGGTCCGTGCATCTCCCAGCGCGATGCGGGGCTAGGGCGCTCGATCCGATTGAGCTTGAGGAGCAATTCTGTTCCGGGTTCCAACCCGAGACTCGCGAGGTCGATCCTGCCGGAGATCGTTGCCGCGCGGCGCACGACGAGCTCGATGTTGAGCGCAGGGCTCGTGAGCTGCGTCTCGACTCGCGTCACCTTGCTGTAGAGAGAGTTCCCGCCGAGCCTCACGTGTCCGCTACTGCGGTCGCCATGACCGGCCCCCGCGCGTAGCGCGTATTTGCCCGGCACGAGCTCGTCGTGATCGAAGTTGCCGTTCGCGTCCGTTCTGAGGGATGTCGAGATCGAATGGAACGACGCGTCGGGCATCCCGAGAACGCTGACTTCCGCGTTGGCGACCGGCGTCCCGTTCTCGTCGACGACCCGTCCCGCGATGCGCGCCCCCGCGATTTCGACGCGCAGCTCGCCGCGCGCGGTGTCGTCGAGCACGAGGCTCTCGGACCAGATGTGCACCTGATCGGGGTGGGACGTGAACGACACGTGGTACTCCCCGAACGGCTTGTTCTCGAACACGAACGCGCCGTGTGCGTCCGTCTTGGTGTTCTCGAACACGTCCGGTCCGAAGAGATCGACCCGGTAGCCCTCGACGGGCAGGCCGTTGATCAGGAGATGGCCGTGCACGCGGCCGTTCCCCGATCGAGAGCCTGGCGTCTGACCGAGTCGCACGTCCGCGATCGATCCCGCTTGCACGGTCACGAGCTTGCCCGCGCCGCGTGGCTCGAACCACTCGCTGCCTTTCTCGATCACTTGGGCGAGCGTAACCTGCTCGCCGAGCGTCGGCACGGGCTGGAGCCAGTACTTGCCGGGCTGGAGTCCGAGAAACTGGAACCGTCCGTCCGGTGTCACCTGCGCGAACTGCGGGGTCCCGTCGAGCATGCCCAGCGGTCCATCGCGGTCCCGCCGCAGCGCGATTGCCCACCGTGAGGCGGGATCGGCGCGCTCATCCGGGACGAACGTGCCATGGACCGCGCCGGGCGAGAGCATCTCAAGGTCGATGCGTTCGTCGTCGCGCTCTGCGATCGCGTCGACGATACCGAACGCGGGGTGCACGGCCGTGACGACGATGCGAGGCGCCGCGACGGATGGGAGGACGAGTGTGCCGGCTTCGTCCGTGTAGCCGCAGTGGTCGGGCACGTTGGTCGGCGGCGCGTGGTCCGGGTGAATCCCGACCAGGATCGACGCGTTGCGGACCGGTCCGTTCGCCGACCTCACATAGACACGGAACGGCGGCGACGCATCGAGCTCAATGGACAACTCGGTGTCCTCCGTCAGCGAGACCGCTTCGTGACGAGTTGCGTGCCCTTCGGCACGAACGACGAGCACGTAGTCGCCTGCGGGGATGTCGCTGACCGTGTGCGCGATCGAGTCTTCCGTCGTGCACCGGTCGCTGAGGTCGATGCCCTGATCGATCCCGAACTGCGCCATCGTCGTCGTCGAGCGGGTCTCGCCGCACAGCATTTCGAGAGTCGGCGCGACGGCGCCGCCGGCCGTGTCCGTCACTCGAACGGTGAGCGTGTGCGTCTCCGGGAGCACGATCTCGATGTCGCTGTCGACGGGGCGCGGCTCCGCGACGGTCCACGGTTCGCCGGGGCCGCGTCGCACGGCAACCGTGGCGCGGCCGCGCGGGAAGCCCGTGGCCGAGAACTCACCGTTCTGGTCGGTCGAGGTCAGCCGCTGGCCCAGATCGATCGGTACGACGGACGTCGGCGCCGCCACGACTTCCGCACCGAGGACAGGATCGCCCTTGGTGTCGACAACGCGACCCCACAGCTCTTCGCCCGAGGTCAGTGTCAGATCGCCGAGGTCGCGGATTTGCCCCGCCTGCAGTCGGACGCGCGGCTCGACGACCGGGAGCAGGGACTCCTTGCGAGCGATCAAGACATGCGACCCCGCGGCGAGCCCGGTCAAGCTGAACCGACCGTTGGCGTCGGTGCGGGTGCGCCCGATCGGTAGGTTGTCATAGAAGTCGTGAGCCCAGCTCGGCAGCTCGACGACCGGCGCGAGTCCGGGGCGTCGATTCACGATCACCGTGTCCGCGGTCAGTCGGTCGAGCGGCACGGCAGCCATCGCTGCTCCGGGGAAGTCGCCGCCGAAGACCTCGGCGTTTGAGATCGGCTCGCCGTCTTCGTCCACGACGCGACCCGTGATGCGCGCCGTGCGCACGAGCTTGAGGTCGCCGAGGTCCACGAGTTCGGCTGGCCCCGGTGCGGCCTCGAGGATGCGGTACGCCGGGTTTTCACTGCCGCGGCCGTAATGCAGCACGAACATCCCGCGAGGCCAGACACGTTCGATGTGGAACACGCCGTCCGTGTCCGTTTCGGTGTCGAGATACTCGAGCGGGCTTTTCGTGGAACCGGTGCGTCGATCGAGTTGGTCGATCAGCGAGTGCATCGCGATCCTGTAGAGGCGCACTCCGGTCGTCGGAACCGGCATGCCTTCGAAGACGACGCGCCCGGTGAACCCGCACATGGCGGCTTCGAACGCGGGGTCCTCTTCGAACCTCGGAGTTCCGCGGCTTTCGGTCGTGACGACGACCCGTTCCGATGCGGCTTCCGGAGCGACGTCGGACTCGTCGTTCGTCGACGAGGCCGCGACGACCGGGTCGTCCGATTCGGCCTGGATCGGATCGCCCGGGTCGAAGGTCGAAGACAGTGCGAAGAAGGCCAGAGCGGCGATGGCGCCGCCCACGGCGAGGGTCAGTTTCTTGGTCATCACGACGGTAGCGATCGAGGTACACGCGACGCCGAACGCCGACAGCTCGGCGAGCGGTAGGATCGCCGTGACCCAGGCCTGCCGACCGCCGCACTCTTGATCGAGCTCGGCTCGCACCTTGGCGAGGCCGCGCTTGATCCGCGTGCGGACCGTCTCGACAGGAACACCGAAGTGCGACGCGACGGCGCGTGGCGGCTTGCTCTCCCAGAAGCGCATCAACAGCGTCGTGCGATACGGCTCCTCGAGCCGCATCACCGCCGCCACTACGCGCTGCTGCCAGGCCATCCGTTCGACGACGTCACTCGCCGGAGGCTGCGCTTCGCTCTGCGCGGCCTGCGCCTCCCGCACCGGCCGACTCGCTTCCCGCTTGCGCTCGCGGATCCAGATCCGCCGCGCTACGGTTGCGAGCCAGGGCCGCAGCCCCCCGTCCGTCGACGGCCGATGCCGCCAGGCGCGCAGCAGCGTCGACTGGCACACATCGTCCGCCGCGTCCCGATCTTCGATCAGGCGCCGAACGAGATCGCGCAACCACCCCGTCTGAGAGACGAGAGCGTCCGCGTAGGCTTGGTCTTCGGTAGAAGTCACGGTCGCGAATAGACAGCCCCGAGGGTGCGGAACCGGTTCAGGGATTCTGCACGAATTCCTGTGGTCCTCCCTAACATGGGGGGATGAGAAGGCTCTGGAGTGTGTTCTGCCTCGTGTCTGCGCTTTCCGCTCAGGCGAGTCGACCGACTCCGCTCACCATGACTCCGACCGCCGAGCTCGAGATGCGGTCGACGATGGTCGTGCGCGGCGTGCTCGGCGGCGATCTCGATGCACTCGGCAAGCTCGGGCCAGCCGGCGGCTTTGTGAACCTCGAGATCGCGGTCCGCGTCGCGATGAAGGGGCGCCCGGGCAATCGCGTCCGATTCCGCGCGTTCGTCCCGCCCGAGGCCAAGAACAAGCACGGCCTCGCGCCGACACTCGAGTCGCTTCGCGAACTGCTCGCTCGCGAGGAAGACGAGCGTGAAGTCGTCGTGTTCCTGACGTCGACCGGGCGCTCGCTCTATCTCGCGGACCCGTGCTCGAGTCGATCGTTGGGCCGGCCGGAGAGGGAGGTGATCGTCGAGACGATGCGTTGCATCCAACGACATCGGAAGCTGCGCGAAACCGAGCTCGAGTCCAAGGACATCCCGACGAATCGGCGGGTTCGCGAAGCGATCCAGGATCTCGTTTCTGGGTCGGCGAGTCGAGAGCACGCGACCCGCGTGCTCCGCAAGCTCGGTGACGGAGCCATCGTCCCGATCATCGCGCACCTGAACGACCGACGTGAGCTTCCGCCGCTGGACGAAGACCCTGTAGCGACCGGGAAATCCGCGCCACAGCTCGCGGTCGACGCCCTGTGTGCCACGCTCTCCGAGATCACGGGTATCTCGTTCGGCCTCGACTGGCACGCGGCCAATGACGCTGCTCGCGCACACGAAGTCTCGGCATGGCGGGTGTTCGCTCACTACGCGAACGAGCACGGTGCCCTGCCGCGGATGAGACGTGGCAAGCGCGACCGGTTCCGGATCGACGTGGTGCGTGCCGACGTCACGGCGATCGCGTCCGCGGTCGAGCTCTATATGCAGCGCAACCGGCTGCAGATCCCGACGATGGACAAGCTGCTCGCGAAGAACAAGCACGGACACGCGTGGATCCAGGCACCGAAGGATGGGCTCCTGGACCCTTGGGGTATCCCCTACGAGATCCGCCGCTTCGTTCGCATGAGATTCGACGTCGTCAGCGCGGGACCGGATCGCTTGCCCGGCACCGGTGACGACGTCTCCTACCTCCGACACGCGAGGTGACGCATTTGTCTCTGACGCATTTGTCTCCGTGCAAAAAGCGACGAGCGAACGTTACGAATTCGTAACGCCCCCGCCCCCGCTATGATCCGGCGATGCGCCGTCTCCTCCTCGCGCTCGCCGCGTCGCCGCTCGCCTTCACGCTGTCGCTAGGCCTTTCCGCGCAGGACGCCCCGTCCACCGCGGACCTGATCGATCGCTACGTCGACGCGCGAATGGAAGCCAAGCCGTCCGCGACCCCCGGCCTGCTCGCCGCGCTGCGCGAGCTCGACGCCGACACACCATCCGCGATCGAAGCGCTCCTCCGCGCACCGCGCGCGAGCTACCCGGACGTCGCCGACCTTCTCGGCAAGACGACCGTCCACGACGTCGCGTGCTACCACGTCGACTACGCGTCCAAGTACCGCCTCTTCGTTCCGAAGTCCTACCGCCCCGAGAATGCCACCCCTCTCGTCGTCGTCGGCCACGGCGGCAACTCCTCGATGTCGCCCGCCCGCGCGGGCCGCGTCGCCGCGATGTACCTCGGCATCTACGCGCCGGCCCTCGCCCGCGACCTCGGCGCAATCGTCGTCGCCCCCGACTCGTCGCGCGGCTGGGGTCACATCGGCAACTCCCTGATCCTCTCGACGATCTCCGACGTCCAGCGCCGCTTCCACATCGACCCCGATCGCGTTTATGCGACGGGCCATTCGATGGGCGGTCACATGACCTACCGTGCCGCCCTCAATCTCGGCGATCGGTTCGGCGCCGTGTCCCCGCACAGCGGCGGCTACGACTACGTCGAGAAGAAGGCGATCGGCAATCTGTTCGCCGTGCCCGGGTACGTCACGTGGGGCAAGCGCGAGCCGTACGGCATCGACAAGGACAATCGCACCAACGCCGCGTGGGCCAAGAAGCACGGCCTCGACTGGACCTTCGTCGAGAAGCCCGGTGGCCACGAGATCTACCAGGACGAGCTGCCGAAGATCGCGAAGTTCTTCGCCGAGCGCCCGCGCGACCTGTATCGCGACGTCGTCTACCTCCGAGCGGGCGGCGCGATGAAGTTCGTCAAGACGTGGGGCATCAAGGGCTGGCCCGAACACGAGGTCCACCACGAGACGCGGCCGCTGCGCTGGAACGTGCGGCACTGGCTCGAGGTTACGCCGCGACCGGACGTGAAAGGTGCGCTGACTGTCGTCGCGAAGAACGCCGGCGACAACGCGTTCGAAGTGACCAGTGACCAGATCCGCGAGCTGACGATCCACCTACACCCGAAGATGATCGACTTCGAGAAGCCGGTGCGGATCAAGGTGAACGGCGACACGCTGTTCGAAGGTGAGGTGACTCCGGATCCCGCGCACATGCTGGATACGGTGCGTGAGTTCGACGATCGCGGACGTGTGTTCTGGGCGAAGGTCACGGTCGCGGTGGAGACGGATCGTGAGGTTAGGCCTTCGGCACCGGGCGACCGGTGATGCACCATGCCTGACCGCACCGAGTTTCCCGGCACACCTCACGCGTTGTCCTGGCCGGCGTGGTTGGGCGTAGGGTGCGGGATCGGCTCGGTGCTGGCGTACTTGGGTGACCCGGTGCTGGGATTGGCGATGTTCGTGCTCGCCGCCATCGGGATGTTCGTGACGCTCGTGCTCATCCGTGACTGGCGAAAGCCCATGTCGCCACGCGCCGCGGTGGTCAACAAGATCGCGGTGGCTGGATGACCGAGTCATTCTGCACTCAGGAAAAGGAAGCAAGCTGGGGTTCCTCATGCGCGACGCCGAGAATACGAACCGAGAAACTCCTCCATTGAGCGCCCTCGAAAGCGGCTCGATCCGTCTGGAAGACCTTCACGTCGAGCCAGACGAGCCAGGAGACTTCGATGTTGCAGCGTGTAAACGTCTGCTCGCGGTCCTGGTCGCAGAGGGTTCGGTGACTTGTGCTGATGCATCTGGCCAACTCGTAAGCCTCGACACGTTCTTTCGCGGGAACCGCAGTCGCTACTCGATCGCGGCGAATCACGATCACCTCGTTGCTCCGCTCGACACGTCGTCTGGCTGGTTGGAGTTTCTTCGCGGCGTCGAGTCTCACGACGCTGTGGACTGCGTGCGTGTCGAGATCTGCATGATCGAACCCTATGAGGGGCGCCGTATCGGCATGTGGCCGTACTCGGACGCCGTGGCCATCGACGCTTCGTTGGACGTGGACCGACTCGCGCAGCTCGTTGCCGCGCTCGACCCCGATGAGGTTCGAGAGCTCAGCTGGCGAGAAGTCGACGAACACCGATCAGCGCCACCCGGTATCGGGATGAAGCGGTTCCGAGTGTGGTGGAACTAGTGGGTCGTAAGCGAGGTGCTTCGGCCCTCAACTCCCCAACATCCCCCCAAAGTTGCAGTGCGCCATCATCATCACGAGCGTCACCGCCGCGATCAGAAGCACCAGCCCGTGGATCTGCAGCCCCCGTGTCCACGTGCCGCGCCGGCCGTGCCGCAGGAGCGTGACGAGTGCTGCGGCGCATCCGGCCCACATCAATCCGTGCGTGATCCAGTACCACGTCTCGTCGATCGCCGCCGGCACTCCGTCCGAGTTGGCGAGGATCTTCTCGAGCTGCCACGCCAACACGAGCGCCGGCAGGCACAGCGCGACTGCGAAGATCGCGCCGCTGCCGCTCTCTGCGTTCGCGCGTCCGCGCATCCGGCGCCAGAGCGCGCGGCCAGCAGGCCACAGGCCCGTGAGCAGGATCACGAGCGGGATGCCGAGCGGTAGCACCATCCCCGTCACGCGCTGACGGAACTTGCGCTTGTAGCTCGCGATCTCCGGCTCGTGCGCGCGGCCCGCGCCTTCGAGGTAGAGCAGCTGGTCGTAGCGCTCGAGCCGCAGGCGCGCGTCCTCGGACAGTGCGGCAAGTCCGTCTTCGCCGAGGAGCGCGCGCACCGCCGCCGTGTCGACCAGCGTGATCTCGCCAGCTCGCAGCGTGTCCGCCGGAGGAAACTCCGGGTCGTGGTTCGCCGAGACTCCGATGTGGCAGACGCTCACGCCGTCGGCCTGCGCGCGTTCGCGCACGTGCTGGCCGAGCGTCTCGATGCCGTTCGGACCCACGCCCCACAGCACGTGAGCGCCGCCCATCTTGAAGACCATCTGAGGCCATGCGCCGTCGACGCGGTTGCGCTCGAGATACTCGTCGAACAGGGCGGCCATGTGTTCTTCGCGTTCGGTCACCGAGACCTGCGGCGAGATCTCGCCGCGCTTCCCCGCGAAGTGGGCGAGGAAGATGCTCTGCGTCTTCGCGAGCTCGTCGAGGATCCCGGCCGCTTCGGGTGACTCGTCTCCAAACGCGTCTCGCAGCGCATCGATATCACGCGCGTGGTCCTGTCGGCTGTACCGCCCGAAGCGCAGCGCGGCTTTGAGGAACGCGCCCCGCGCGAGCCGAGCCGCGCGCGAATCCGGCGCGATCTCGACGAGGCGATCGAGCGGGTGGATCGCGTTCTGCATCTGGTCGAGGCCCCACACGAACTCGTCGTGCGGTCGCGTCGCGGCCTGCCGCAGCAAATCGAGGTCGCCGTTCGAATCGAACGTGAACGAGTGTGGGAATCGCCGCACTGCCGCGATCGCATCCTCGCCGCGAGCCGAGCAACGTGCGGCGATCCAGGTGCCGTTCTCGAGCACGAGGTGCACGTCCTCCTGCGCCTGTGCCTGACGCAGCGCGACCTGCACGGTCTCGGCCACGCCGTCCACGTAGTGCTGTTCGCCGAACATCAGCACGCGGTGATCGCGAACGATCGCCGCGAAGCGCTCGACCGCCGGGCCGACGAGCGTCGGCGCGCCGTCGGCGGTTCGTTCGAGCTTCATCCGCGTCGTGACGGAGGACCAGTCGAGGTCCGGTGCTTGGGCCGTCGCGAGGCCGCCGACGGTCATGCATGCAATATGGACAAGGTGAGATGGCAATCGGATCACGGTGCGATTGTGCCAGGTCGCCGCGTCGAGTCTCTCTAGAACGCGTCCCTTCAGTTGCCGATCAGGAGGTCCTGCGCGTTCAGCATGACGAGGGTTGCCGATCCGCCCGCGAGGTCGATTCGGAACCCCTGCGATGCATACTCTGCGCCGAGCAAGCCGGGTTGATTCGGCACCGGGAGCGTGTGGAGACCCATCACCCCCGGAAGGGCGACGGGAGGCGGGCTCAGAGCGACGAGGATTTCGCCACCGAGGAACGGGACCTGTGCGGAGCCGAGACTCACGAGGACCGTCGTCGACACGGTCTCGGATGTCGTGACGATCGTGGTGTTCCAGGCCGTGCCAATCGCGGGCGGGGTCTGGCAGTCGAATCCGATCGGGTTGATGCCGCTGCCGTTCCGGAACGTGCAGCTGCTCGAGACCGTGAAGTTCAGGGCGCCGACCGCTGCGGGATCCGAGTCGAGCTGGCCCGAAGTCGTCGCAAGCAGCGTCACGACCGGAGCCTCGAGCACGCCGAAGTCCGCAAGGTCGATGAGTGCGTAGTTGACGGCGGCCGTGCTGGCACCGAGTGAGACCGTCGTGCCCGACGACTGGAACGAGTAGGTCTGGGTCGTCGCGCCGATCTCGACCGCGATCGACTCCATGTTGCCGATGTCGAACACGACCAGGTCGTCACCCGATCCATCCCGGGGCACGAAGTCGAGGAAGGCGAGGGTCAACTGGCACTGGAGCTGCGACATGCCGACCCACTTCGTGAGGTCGGATCCGATGATCGTGCTCTCGAGGAGATCGAACTCCGCGGGGAGGTCGAATGGCGTGGCGACTATGCCCTGCTGACTCGGGTTCAGCTCCTCACGCCGAAAGGCCGCGGAGCTCGGAGACGGTGAGGCCGACACCAATTCGTCTGCGAACGACCGCAGATCCATGTTCAGTCCGCCGATCGTCGTGGACTGAGCCAGTCCCCAAGAGGCACTCGCGAGCGCGAGGAAGATCGAACAAGGGCGGATGGCGATCATCCGCCCAGTCTAGCCGTCGGCCCGGGGCCCGCGGCGAAACTACTGCGCCGTCTCGAACGAGCTGCTCTTCTTGCGGCGCAGCTTGTTCTTGACCGCGACGCCGATCTTGCGTCGCAGGTCGACGAGATACGTCTCGAGCTTCCGCGTCTCCTTGCCACGCAGCGCGTTCCACATGATGCGGAACGGCTTCGTCGGGTGGAACGCGAACGAGTTCATGTAGAAGTTCGCGAGCAGCTTGTACTTCCACTTGGTCAGCCGCTTGGCCGTCATGTGGTCGCAGTAGTTGTTCTCGTCGAGCAGCTTCTCTTCGTTGGCGAAGATCGGCGTCATCAGGAAGTCGTCCTCGAGCGTGACGCGGCCGGCCTCCATGAGCTCGTTGTAGAGCTGGGTGTTCGGGATCGGGAAGAAGAAGCCGACGGCGATGTCGTCGATCCCGAGCCGGCCGAGCTTGCGGACGAGCTTCTTGGTGAGCTCGAGGTCTTCCTCGGTGTCGTGCGGGAAGCCGATGACGATGAAGGCCGTGACGTTGAGCTTGTTCTTCACCGACGCCTTGACCGCGTCGACGAGCGCATCGGTCTTCATGCGCTTCTTGATCAGCTTGCGGGTGCGCTCACTGCCGCTCTCGGGAGCGAGGGCGAGCGAGTTGCCGCCGGTTTCGTTGAGCAGGCCGGCTACCTCGTCGTCGATGACTTCGCAGCGCGTGCCGGACGGAAACTGCCAGGTCACGTCGAGCTTGCGATCGCGCAGCTCGTGGCAAAACTCGACGATCCAGTCCTTCTTGAGAATCGCGGTGAGGTCCTGGAAGGGGAAGTTGGTCGCGCCGTACTTCTCCTTGTACTCCTGCATCTCGTCGACGACGTCGCTCGCCGTGCGGGCGTACCAGCGAGTCGTCCACATGTTGGGCGAAGCGCAGTAGGTGCACTGGTAGGGGCAGCCGCGCGTCGCGAGGATCGGCATCGTCTTGCCCTGGTTGAGCCCGTTGATGAACTGGTGCTCGTTGTAGACGTCGATGTCGATCAGGTCCCACGCGGGCCACGCGATCTCGTCGATGTCCTTCTTGCGGGCGCGCGACTCCTTGCTCTGCGTCGGCGTGCCGTCCGCGTCGCGGTACCAGATGCCTTGGACCATCGACCAGTCGACCTTGTCCGCGCCGAGCTGGATGCCGTTGAAGACCTCGACGGCGCCTTCTTCGCCTTCGCCGCGGATGATGTAGTCGACGGGCGCCTGCTCCATCGACTCCTTCGGAAGTCCGGAGAAGTGCTCGCCGCCACACACGATCGGCTTGTCCGGATACCGCTCCTTCATCATCTGGATCATCTCGCGCACGAGCGGCCACGAGAACGTCCACATGTTGGTCACGCCGAAGGCGTCGGCCGTCGGATCGAGCCGATCGACGATCTGCTGCGCGGTGAGCCCGAGCGCGTAGAGCTGCTTCTTGGCGGTGCTCTGCGTGATCTGGTCCGGCGCCTCGGCGACGGCGTCGACGAGGCTGACCGTGTGGCCGGCGCGGCGCAGCGCGGCGGCGATGTAGGCCAGACCCAGCGGCAGGCTGGGTCGCAGCGCCGTCATCGCGTGGACGTTCAGGAAGAGCGGTGGGTGTACGAGCTGGACCTTCATCGGGTGCGGAGCGCGGCTGGAGCTGGCCACTCAAGAATACTGTGTGCTGACCCTCGCGGTCTGCCAGCGGAGTGGGCGCCGCATGCTATCTGTTCGGATCCGGGTCAACCAGGCCACCACGGGGTTCCGGATCCCGCCTCGCCACGGGGTCGTCCGGGCCGCGATGCGCGAGACCGTATCGGGCGGCGAGAATCTGTTTCGAGACTGCCCACGTGGGCCTTCGGGGTGTGGGGAATCGCGACATGAGCCTCCCCGACCGTCGTGAGGCTCGGCGCGCTTTTTCTCTCGTGCGCGCTCAAGCCCGGTGCCACCGAGCCGACCATTCCATTGCTGGCGCTGCAACGCGCTGGCGCCGCCGAGTTCGAAGTCCGGCGGTTCACAAGGCAAAGGAGCAACGATGGGACTTAGGGTCAATACCAACATTGCGTCGATCAACGCGCAGCGCAATGTCGCGAGAGTCACGGAGCGACTCTCGGGGAACTACCAGCGCTTGGCGACCGGCCTGCGGATCTCTTCCGCGGCCGACGACGCCGCGGGCCTCGCGATTTCGGAGCGTCTGCGTTCGCAGATTCGCTCGCTCGGTCAGGCCTCACGAAACGCGAACGACAGCATCTCCCTGGTGCAGGTCGGTGAAGGTGCGCTGAACGAAGTCAGCAACATCCTGATTCGCTTGCGTGAACTCGCGATCCAGTCGGCGAACGGTTCGACGTCGGCCGCCGACAAGGACACGATCGACGAGGAGTTCTCGAGTCTCGTCAACGAAATCGACCGCATCGCGCAGTCGACGAACTTCAACGGCATCGCGCTGCTCGACGGCAGTGCGAGCACCGTGTCGTTCCAGGTCGGCATCCAGACCACGACCAACGTCGATCGCCTGAACGTCACGCTCACGCCGGCGCTCGCCACGACGCTCGGCCTGAACACGCTCGACGTCGGAAGCAGTGGTAACACGAGTCTCGCGATCTCGCAGATCGACTCGGCGATCAACCAAGTCTCGTCGCTCCGCGGCCGCTTCGGCGCGCTGCAGAACCGACTGCAGTCGACCATCGCGAACATCGCGGTCGCGAGTGAGTCGCTCGCTGCTGCGGAGAGCCGGATTCGCGACGTCGACGTCGCGTTCGAGACGGCAGAGCTCACCAGGAATTCGATTCTGCAGCAGGCCGCAATCTCGGTGTTGGGTCAGGCAAACACCCAACCGCAGGGAGCACTTTCGCTGCTGCAGTAAACGATCGGCCTTGGGTCGGAGGTATGACCCGCCGAAGGCCCTGGGCAGTCAGAAGATCGGGATCGGCCTCGAGCGTGAGCTCGGGGCTGGTTTCGTTAAGTGGGAAGGTGAATCGCGTACACCCGACGTGGCGTTTTCGGGCCCGGACCCGGGCCCGTTCACGTACAGCGGGCGGGACACGTGGAACGGGACACGGTTCCACTGTGCGCGACGAGAAACTCCGTGGAGGTGAAACGTGTCCCGAGTCCCGACCCGCTCAACGTGAACGGGTCCGGGCCCGAAAACGCCACGGTCCACCCCTCCCGTCCAGCACTCCCTCTCGCGCCCTAATCCAACTCCAGCCCGCGCTCTTCTTCTTCGGTGATCCCCTCACCGAACGTGCTCCCCAGATACACCCGCCGCACCGTCTCGTTGCTCAGGATGTCTGTCGGGCTACCCTCGGCGATCACCTTGCCCTGATCCAAAATGTAGGCGCGATCGGAGATACGCAGCGTCTCGGCGACGGCGTGGTCCGTGATCAGGATGGAGATGCCGCGGTCGGCGAGGTGCCGGAGGATCTTCTGAATCTCCTCGACCGTGATCGGGTCGACGCCGGCGAACGGCTCGTCGAGGAGGAGGAGCGACGGTTGGGTCGCGAGCGAGCGGCTGATCTCGAGGCGGCGGCGCTCGCCGCCCGAGAGAGTCTCGGCGAATGCGTCGCGCAGACGGGTGAGGTTGAGCTCTTCGAGGAGCTCCTCGGCGCGGTCGACGCGTTCGGAGCGCGGGACGCGGCGCGCTTCGAGCACGGCGATCACGTTGTCGAGTGCCGTCATGCGGCGGAACACCGACGGCTCCTGCGACAGGTAGCCGATGCCGCGGCGCGCGCGCCGGTACATCGGCATCTTGGTCACGTCGGTGTTCTCGAACGTCACCGTGCCCGAGTCGGGCGTGATCATGCCGACGACCATGCGGAACGACGTGGTCTTGCCGGCGCCGTTGGGGCCGAGCAGTCCGACGATCTCGCCTTCGTTGACCGCGATGCTGACGCGGTCGACGACCTTGCGGCGCTTGTAGCTCTTCGTGAGCTCGTTCGTGCGCAGGATCTCGCTCATCGTCAGCGGATTAGGCCGAAGCGGAACGGCGAGAAGACCGGCCAGAAGTTGATCAGCGGTCGACCGATGATGTGCTCGCGCGGCACGAACTGGACCAGCGCGGTCTCGGGGTGCCAGGGATTGCCCTCGGCGTCCTGGAACCACGCGCCGCCGACGCCCCACATCGTGGCTTCGGCGCCGTCCGTGTTGACCTGCCCGTCGAGCGTGTGCACTTCGCCCGCGTCGTCGGTGAACACGACCTTGCCCTTCGTGCGCACGATTACCGGGTTCTCGTCCGGGTCGGGTGGGTTCGCGAGCGGCATCGCGCGCATGTTGCCGCGGAGGCGCTTCGCGTTCGGGTGGGTCTTGGGGTCCACGACGCGGTTGTCCTCGACGCCGATCGTGATGCTCGTCCAGTCGCGCGAGTCGACCGACTGCAGCGTGTTGTCCCCGAGCGCCATGTAGTGCCCTTCCGGGACTTCGATGATCCGATCCGGCGCCGAGATCGGCCAGATGTCCGAGTTCGCGCCTTCGCGGGTCGACGACACGTAGTGCAGGTCGCGCTCGACCACGATGTCGGAGACGGTGAGCTCGCCGCCGCCGATGCACTCGATGATCGGCTTCACGAGTCGCGGCCGGCTGAGGATTTTGTGCGCGTCGCAGTCGATCCTCGCGACCTCGTCGCCGTCGATCTCCATCGTCAACATGTCGTCGACGTGCGTCAGGCGGAACCGATGGGTCGCACCGGCGCCGAGCGAGACCTCGACCGGCTCCGCGCTTTCACGCGTCTCTCGATCGCCGCGAACCGACAGCGTGCCCTTGCCGTCCTTCCAGCCGAAGCCGAAGTAGATCGCCTTCGCGCCTTCCGGGGCGTCCGCTTCGAGCTCGACGCGGAGCTCGGTGTTCAGCTCGGACGGCGCTTCTGTCGACGCGAAGTCGAACGCCAGGCGCACGTCCTGTACCTGCTGGCGGATGTGGTTGGCCTGTTCCTTCTCGCGCATCTTGCGCGCGATCGACGTCGGGTAGCCGTCCCACACTTCGTTCGTCAGTCCGTCGGCTCCCGGCGGCTTGTAACGCAGCGACGTGCGCGCATTCTTGCCGCGCGGTTTGAAGCGCAGGACGCTTTCGTCCTCGGTCCACTCGCCGCCACCGCGGCCGGTGAAGTGCTGGCCGAGGATCTTCTTGCCGCCGAGCACCGACATGCGCGCCGGGAACACTTCTTTCCAGATGTGCGGCTGGAGACGGTCCGGCTTGCGCAGCGTCTCGAGGTGTTCGGGCTTGCTGCCGTCCTCGCCGTCACGCACGCGGTAGACGTTGCCACCGGCGAAGCGGAGGCGGTCGCCGGGCATGCCGACCATGCGCTTGACGTAGTTCTGCACCTCGCGGATCGGGTACTTGAACACCGCGATGTCCCAGCGCTCGGGTTCGAACACCGCGTATCGCAGCTTGTCGACGATCAGGCGGTCGTACACGCCGGCGCTCGACGAACCCATCATCGTCGGTTGCATCGACGACGTCGGGATCTGGTAGGCCTCGATCGCGAAGTACTTATAGAAGATCGCCATCAGCAGCGCGATGCCGAGACCTTCGATCAGGTCTCGGACGGGGCGCTTCGGGCGATCCGCTTTGTCCGGCGCGTCACTCATTGTCGCCGGGAATCGTCGTCGGTCCGGCGCTCTGGCGGGAGGGTCGAATCGAGTTTTTCGTAGCCGGCGCGCCTACTCGTCGTCGCTCGCGAGCACGACGAGGAACGCCTTCTGCGGGATCTCGACGTTGCCGACCTGCTTCATCCGCTTCTTCCCCTTCTTCTGCTTCTCGAGCAGCTTGCGCTTCCGCGTGATGTCGCCGCCGTAGCACTTCGCGGTGACGTTCTTGGACAGAGCGCGGATGTTCTCGCGGGCGATGATCTTGCCGCCGATCGCCGCCTGCAGTGCGACCTCGAACATGTGCCGCGGGATCTCCTTGCGGAGCTTCTGCAGGATCTTGCGGCCGCGGTTCTGCGCGACGGTCTTGTGGCAGAGGAACGACAGCGCGTCGACCTCTTCGCCGGACACCATCACGCGCACCTTGGCGAGGTCCGCGGCCTGGTAGTCCTTGAACTCGTAGTCGAGCGTGCCGAAGCCACGGGTCACCGACTTCAGACGGTCGTGGAAGTCGAAGATGATCTCCGAGAACGGCATGTCGAAGGTCACCATGACCCGTTCGGCACCGTAGTACTCGGTCTTCAGGTAGACGCCGCGCCGGTCGGTGCAGAGCTTCATGATCGCGCCGATGCCGTCGGTCGGGACCACGATGCGCACCTCGACCGTCGGCTCGAGGTATTCCTCGATCGCGGTCGGCTCGGGCATCTGCGACGGCGAGCGGATCTCGAGGACCTCCCCGTCGGTCAGGCGCAGACGGTACGTGACGTTCGGCGCCGTTTGCACGAGGTCCATGTCCTCCTCGCGCTCGAGTCGCTGCTGGATGATCTCCATGTGCAGCAGGCCGAGGAAGCCACAGCGGAAGCCGAAGCCGAGCGCGTCGGACGTCTCCGGCTCGAACGTGAACGACGAGTCGTTGAGCTGCAGCTTCTCGAGCGCCTTGCGTAGGTTGTCGAAGTCGCCGGAGTTGGTCGGGTAGAAGCCGCAGAAGACCATCGGCTTCGGGTCCTTGAAGCCAGGCAGCGGCTCGGCGCGGAGCCGCTCGTCCTTGAGTGCGACGGTGTCACCGATCTTCACGTCTTGCAGACGCTTGATGTTCGAAACGAGGTAGCCGACCTCGCCGGCGTGCAGCGCCGGCTCGGCGACCATCGCGGGGCGCAGGCGACCGATTTCGAGCACCTCGTAGGTGCTGCCGGTGCCGTGCATGAAGATCTCGTCGCCCTTGCGGATCGTGCCCTCCATGATCCGGAGGTAGATGACGACGCCGCGGTAGTCGTTGTACTCGGCGTCGAAGATCAGCGCCTGCAGGTTGGACGACGGGTCGCCGACCGGTGCCGGGATCTGGTCGACGATCGCTTGCAAGACTGCTTCGCAGTTCTTGCCGGTCTTGGCCGACACCGGGATCGCGTCTTCGGCCGCGAGGCAGATCGCGTCCTCGACCTCGGTCGCGACCTCTTCGATGCGCGCGTGCGCGAGGTCGATCTTGTTGAGGACCGGCACGACGTCGAGCTGAGCCTGCTCGGCGAGGTGGGCGTTGACGACGGTTTGGGCCTCGACGCCCTGCGACGCGTCGACGAGCAGGAGTGCGCCTTCGCACGCCTGGAGCGCCTTGAGGACCTCGTAGTTGAAGTCGACGTGCCCGGGGGTGTCGATCAGGTTGAGCAGGTAGGTGCTGCCGTCCGGCGCGCGGTAGTCCATCGCGACGGCGCGGGCCTTGATCGTGATGCCCCGTTCGCGCTCGAGATCCATATTGTCGAGCAGCTGCTCCTTCATCTCGCGCCGCTCGACCGTACGCGTGATTTCGAGCAGACGGTCGGCGAGCGTCGACTTGCCGTGGTCGACGTGCGCGATGATGCTGAAGTTGCGGATCTTGGAGACTTCGGTCACGGCGTTTGGGTGCTCAAATACTCGACCAGGCGACGTAGCGCCCGACCACGGTGACTGATTTCGTCTTTCTGGTCGGGGCGCAGCTGGGCGAACGACGGGTGCGGGGTCTCGGCGGCGAATTCGTCCGGCAGGAAGACGGGATCGTAGCCGAACCCCTCCTCACCGCGCGGTTCCGTCGCGATCGTCCCGTGGCAGTGTTCTTCGAACGTGGCGATCACGCCATCGGGGCCCGCGAGGCAGATGTGGCACGTGAAGTGTGCGGTTCGCGGCGCGTCCGGGCGCTCCGCGAGTTCGGCGAGGAGCTTGTCGATGCGGTCCCGGTCGGTCTTGCCGGGGCCGGCGTAGCGGGCGGAGAAGATCCCCGGAGCCCCGTCGAGCGCGTCGACGCAGATCCCGGAGTCGTCGCCGATCGTGGGTTTCCCCGTGATCTTCGCGAGAGTCGTCGCCTTGATCGCGGCGTTGGCGGCGAAGCTGTCGCCGTCCTCGACGATGTCGATCGGCTCGTCCAGGTCGCGGATCGTCAGAATCCGGTAGCGGTCCGCCGCGAGCACTCGCTCGAGCTCGACGCGCTTCTTCGGGTTCGCCGTCGCGATCCAGAGGTCGGTCATTCGCCGAAACCGAGCGCGTCCTGCTGGAGCTGGTGGATGTGGGCGCACGACTTCGTCGCGAGCGCCAGCATCTCTTGGAACTGGTCGTTCGAGAATGGCGAGCGCTCGGCGGTGCCCTGGACCTCGACGAGGCGGCCGTCGGAGACGCACGCGACGTTCATGTCGACCGCTGCGGCGTGGTCTTCCTGGTAGTCGAGATCGACCATCACCTCGTTCTTGACGACGCCGACGGAGATCGCGCTGACGAGGTGGCGCAGCGGCCAGTCGTCGAGATCCATCGTCGACAGCGCGTCGTGCAGCGCCACGCACGCGCCGTTGATCGCCGCCGTGCGCGTGCCGCCATCGGCCGAGATGACGTCGCAGTCGGCCCAGAGCGTGACTTCGGGCAGCTTACGCGTGTCCACGATGCCGCGCAGGCAGCGGCCGATGAGCCGCTGGATTTCCTGCGAACGCCCGTCGACTCGGCCGGTGCGGCCGTCGCGTGGTTTCCGCGAATTGGTCGAACCCGGTAGCATGCCGTATTCGGCGGTCACCCAGCCCTCGTTCGATCCCTTGAGCCACGGCGGGACGTTCTCTTGGATCGTCACAGTGCACAGCACCCGCGTAAGTCCGCACTCGACGAGGACCGAGCCGGCGGGGTGCGACGTGAAGTTCCGCGTGAACTTGAGATCGCGAATCTGATCGTGGGTGCGGTTGCCGGATCTGGCCAAGGCGTCCTCTCGGGCGTGGATAAGCGGCCGCGCAGAATAGGACCAAGCGACGGGTGGTCAAACGATCCACGAGGTCAGTCGACGCGCAGCTCGGGATCGCCGGCGTTGGTCGGCTCGAGCAGGGTCTCGAGGGAATCCCGCAACTCGAGGATTCCGAACGGTTTGTGGAGGATCTCCAGGCTGTTGTCGGCGAGATCGGGCTCGTCCTCACGCGCCGATCCGAGCACCAGCACCTTGACGTTCGGGTGGCGTTCACGCGCTTCGATCGCGATCGGCATGCCGCCGCCGTGCGGGGCGTGCACTTCGAGGATCAGCAGCTCGAAACGCTCGGGAGTCGCTTCCAGAAGGGCTCGCGCCGACGCGGCGTCGACGCACGTGAGGATCTTGCGACCGCGGCGTTCGACCTCCGTGGCGATCATGCTGCGGATCGAGGAGTCGCGCTCGAGGACGAGCACGCCGCCGAACTCGTGTTCCGGGACGTCCGGCTGCTCGGGCGTCGGCGCGGCCTCCTGCGGGGCGTCGGCGTCGAGGGTGATGAAGCTCGTCGCGCTGAGCCCCTCGACCTGGTGGATCGACAGTCGCGCGCCCTGGGCTTCGAGGCTGCGGCGCGCGGCGAGATAGCCGAGCTTGAGCGCTTCCTTCGGGCGTCGCGCTGGCCGCGCGCCCGATTCCTCAGCCTCCGCACAGATCTCGATACCGATCGAGGTCGCGTCGTCGTCGCCCACCGCGGCGTATGCGGCGATCGAGAGCGTGTAGGTGCACGGCTCGATTTCCAGCAGGGTCTCGATCACGAACAGGATCGCGTTGTGGAGCGCCCGCGGGTGGGCGAGGGCCGGCGGCAAGAACGGGCTCGTCGCCACCTGCACGCTGATGAGGTTGCCGTGGACGGTCTCGGTCTCGCGGCGCACCTCGTCCAAGAACACGCGCACGTCGATCGGCTCGCGCTTCAAGCGCTGGTCGCGGGCGAACGTGAGGATCTTCTCGGTCAGCAGCCGCAGGCGATTGACTCCTGCCCACAGGTGCTCGCAGCGCGTCGCGACCTGTTCGGGCTCGCCCATGACCTCGCAGAGCAGCTGCGCGTTGCCCTGGACGGCGGTCGCGAGGTCGGCGAGCTCACGCCCGATGCCGTTCGCGAGCGAGTAGAGCGGCTCCTGGGATTCGGCGACCACGCGGCGCGCGAAGTCGCGTTCGAGCTGCTCGGTGCAGTCCTCGACGACCGGCGGCGGTGGCTCCGGCTCGGGCTCCGGCGTCGGTTCGACCTCGAGTTCGGCTGTCTCCTCCATGGCTGCTGCGGCTCGGCGGAATCGCCACGTGGCGATACTCAGGCCGAGGAACAGGCCTAGCAGCAGCAGAAGCAGTTCGATCATGCACTGGCGACCGGGCGCACACGAAACGGCCGGTCCGGATCAGAGGGGGCGAAGCGAAGATTCAGGCGAGCCGGTCAGTCTGCGGGATCGGGTGCCGCCTGCCAAGCCTTCGCGTCTGCGTTCTCGACCCCAAAATCTCCACCGAGAAGAAACTCGTGTTCGACTCGACCGAGGCATTGCGCTTCGGGCACGTCGATGATCTCGGAGTCGACACGCAGTCGACCGCACGCGCGCACCAACGTCGCCGCGACGAACGTCACGCCGCGCGCGTGCACCGTCTCCCATGCGGGTGTTCCCGCGTGTCGAATCGTGTCTGCGGTGTGCGCAAAGCGAATGCGCAATCGATGGTCTTCGTGTCGGTTCTCGATGCGCACCGTCATGCGAATCGCGTCGGCATCGACACGGCCTTCGAGTTCGAGTTCGCACGGAAAGCCGTCGTGCCTGCGGCCGAGTCGGCCGCTGAGCACGAGTCGCGTGCCCGCTTTCGATTCGAACAAGACCGACGGCTGCAAGAACGCCGGGCTGAACAGCCGCGGGCGTTCGCCCGCTACGGGTTCGAATCCGTCCAGCGTGCCGGAGTCGCGGCGATCCTCGAAGCGCACGCAGTCGACCGGCGTGATGTCCCGCTTGCGATCGATCAACGTGATGCCGCCACGTCGCGAGAAACGCACGCGCGCGCCGCCGGACTTCACGACGAACTCGCGACGCTTGCGCAGGTCACGGCCGGTGATCGCGTCGGTCGGCTCGAATGCGAGCGGCGCGACCGCATCGGCCGGCTTGCACAGGCTGATCGCTTCTTCGAGCGCGATGGCGAATCCGCGCGCGACGCCGTCCTGCACGGTGCCGGCCCACAGATCCGGCGTCTGCAGCTGCTCGAGTCGCGCGCGCGCGGCGTCGGTGCCACGCGTCGCCAGCGCGTGCTGTGCGTCCGCCGCGAGCAGCTGCAGACGAACGCGCGCGTCGCCGCTGGCGCTCGGCGCCAGATGCACGTCCGGGTCGAACGGGTCGGCGGTCCGCTGCGCGAGCGTGAGTGCACGGCGGTCGGGATGATGTGCCTTCGTGCCGCTCATCGGATCGGAGCTCGAAACCGTCGCAGCGGGCGCTCGTTGCGTGTTCTCCCGCGCGTGTCGAACAATCGAACACTGCGCCAGGCGGCGGAATCGAGCGAGCCATGCATCCGTTCGATCGTGGAAGACCGATGGCGACATTACAAGGCGCAGGGGTGAGATGCCGATGACACCGGCATGACCCGGCTGCAGATACGCGTCTACGGAGATCCCTTCGCGGCCACCGAGGACTCGCGTGCGATGCGCGCGCTGATCGCGGCGGCGCGCCGGCGCGGATCGCGCGTCGCGATCAGCATGACCGCCGCCCGCGGTGACGACACGGGCCGTCCGGTCATTCTGACCGATGGCGTGCGCACGTTCGAGGTGTGCACCGCATTGAGTCAGCCCGAGATCGAGGTGATCCTGGAGTGTGCGCAGGAGGCCGTGGCTTCGAGCGCGCCGTTGATCGCGTTCGGGAGCGCGGACGACGCGTTGCTCGCCGGACTCGAGTTCCCCGATGCGTGCATGGTGTCGATGGGGGATCGAGACGCGGATCCGGACCGCGTCATCGACGCCGTAGACGCGCACATGCAGACGTGGCCCCTCGCCGTCGACTCGTGTGTCGACGCGGCGGTGCTCGAGCCGGTGCTGGGTGCCGCACAGCCGGTTGAAGACGATCGATGCGTACTGCACGTCTGCTCCGCGGACGACGGCGATACGCGGCGGGTCGTCGAACGACTGACGCCCAAGCTGAGCGTTCTCGGATGGACGCTGCGACTGCACGATGCGACGGACCTCGTCCGTGAGTGCGTCGCGCAGGCCGGTTGTGAAGTGGAGTTCACGCACGGTGCGATCGACGCGTCGGTTCTGACTGGCGTGCGGGCCGTGTGCCTGCCCGGCGCGTCCGCGCCGTCGATAGAAGTGCTGGCCGTCGCGCTCGCGAGCGGTCGACCACTGATCTCTGCGCGCTTCGGTGCGACGGCGGGAGTGCTGGGTGTGCCAGGCGTGTGTCTACCGATCGCCGGCCGGATCGACGACGCGGGGGTATTCGTGCCGGACGACCGCACGCTCGAACGCGCGCTCGCCCGCGTCGCGACCGACCTATCCGCTTGCTTGGAGATCGCCCAAAGAGCGCGCCGCCACGTCGTCGAGTCCTTGGCGTCCCCGCGACCGTCCGTGCCGCTCGCAGAGGCGCGACCGTCCGAGCGTCCGCTCGTCGTGCTCGAGGCGCCGCTGTTCGAGACGTCGTCGTCCGCGCACCTGACGATCGAGACCGCGCGTGCGCTGGTGCGGCGTGACCACGTCGACGTCCTCCTGCGTCCGACCGTGCCGTTCCGCGGCGATCTCGAGGCGTTCACGCGACGCGCGCCGGAGCTGGTGAGTCGCTTGACGCGGCGACCGCCGCGCGCGGATCTGTGGCTGAGTTCCGGCTGGCCGCCGCGCACCGCTCGTCCCGATGCGGCGACGTTTGCTCTGCGCATCGATCAGGAATACGGCGCGCTGCCAACCGAGCTGACGCCGCACGTGACGGAAGAAGCGGATCGCGTCGTTGTGCATTCGTCGGCCGTGCGTCGTGTCGTGACGGATGCGGGTTCGCCGCCGGAGCGCATCGCGACGATCCCGCACGGCGTCGACGGCAGCGTGTTCCACGACGGAGTGGTGCCGTGTCCGCGCGTCCTCGACTTCAAGGGGGCGCGCAAGGCCGTGTTGTTCGTCGGCGGCTTGATCTGGCGCAAGGGTATCGACGTCGTCGCGAAGACGATGCTCGAGACGTTCCGTGCGGACGATCCGGTGTGCCTGGTCGTCAAGAGCGTCGGCACCGCGACGGACTACCACGGCTACCACCTGGCGGAGCTCGTCGAGAGGATGCAGAAGCTGCCGAGCGCGATCCCGGTGCTCACGATCGAAGACGAGCTCGAGCCGAGCGAACTCGCGGCGGTGTACCGCGCGTGCGACGTGCTGTTCCACCCCTACCGGGGAGAAGGGTTCGGGCTACCCGTGCTCGAGGCGCGCGCGTGCGGCCTCCCGGTCGTCGTGACCGACGGCGGCAGCACCGACGACTTCTGCACTGGCCCGGGCGCCCATCGCATCCCGTCGGTGCGACGCTACGTCGACCTACCCGAACCGCACGAGGGGCGGCCCTTCGTGCTCGAGCCGGATGCGGCGGCGTGCCCACAGCTGCTGATCGATGCGCTGTCCGATGCGGCGCGCCGCGCGGCTCGTGACGCGAGCCGGACCGTGCGTGAGGAGCGCACGTGGGACGCGTCCGCGGCCGCGCTCGAATGCCTCGCTCACGAAGCGGTCGAGCGCGCGGCGGGCCAGTGCACTTCGAGACCCTTCACTTGGAAACCGTGAAGCGGAACGTGTTGTCCGCACCCGCGGTCAGCTGCACCGTGCCGAGGTCGACGTCCTGGCCGTGCTTGCCGTCGGTGAAGAGCATCGTCGCGCCCGGCGTGAAGTAGTCCGTGTGACCGCGACCGTTCGCGTCGGTGCGGAGCCACACGCTGCGCGCGTGGTTGCGCTCGGTGCCGTGGTAGACGTAGACCGTGCGGTTGGCGATCGGCTTGCCGTTGTCGTCGCGGAGTTCGACCGTGACCGCCGCGTGCGCGGGATCGATCGCGATCTCCTGCAGCTCGCCAGGTCGCAGTGTGACGTTGACCGGGGCTTCGATGCCGCCGATCGACCACGAGCTCGAGCTGCCGTCGGCGCGACGCTCGGTGCGGTACTGCTGCAAGAAGAGTCGCTGGACCGGTGCATCCGGCGGGAGGATCAGCAGGGCCTTGCCTTCGACGATGTGCATTGCCGAGCCCATGCCGGGGATGTCGGACTCGAGCCGGAACGTCACGTCGTCGCCACGCGGGTCGAGCGTGGGAACTTCGACCGACAGACCGGCGAGAGCGAACGCGTCCACGTCGATCTCGACCGTCGCGTGACCTCCGACCGTTACCGGAGCGATCGTCTGCAGAACCCGCGACGGGGCCGTCGTCGACATCTGCGCCGTCGCGTAGTGCTGGCGGAGCCAGAGCTTGCCGGGCTGATCCGGAGTGACCGCGAGGGAGAACGTGCCGTCCTGCGCGACGATGGCGGTCGGGTATTCGCTGCGCCAGTGCACCTTGTCGACGTGCGCGGGCGTCCAGACTACCGACGCGCCGATCGTCCAGTCGCTACCACGCTCGTGGATCACGTAGCTGCCGTTCGTGTGGGTCTTCATGTTGCCGTGGCGGCGGAAGAACTTCTCGCCGACAAGGCGGCCGGACACGCTGGCGCGCGTGTCGATGGTCACGATCGTCGACTCGTCCGCGGACAGGCGCACGTTCGGCACGATCAGCACGGCGCTCCCCTCGGTGTGGACCGAGAGGGCGTAGTCGCTGTGCGTGGACGCCATGACCGTCGCGAGCCCTTCGGCGTTCGTCATTGCCTTGGCGACGGAGCTCACGGCCGTGGGACGCGCGGCCGCGTCGAACCAGGCGCGATCGCGCTCGGTCCGCGGATCCGCGTTGCCGATGACCTGCAGCACGGCGACTCGCGTGCTCGGAAGGGGCTCACCGTCGCGGGTTCGGACGACGACTCCACACGCGACGCGCTTCTCGAGACGCACGACGACGGTCGCGTCGTCGCCGAGATCGACGAGGGCGGGCAGGTAGTCCTCGGACGCGAGGATCGCGGCGCGACGCGGCGTCGGGTGCCGCACGATCTGGTGGATACCGCCTTCGTGGAACTCGAGCTCCTGTTCACGGCGCGAACCGAACGAGGCGGCGACGTCGAGCGACGGGAACAGGATGTCGACGTGGAACCGTTCGATCGGCGTGCCGGTGTCGAAGTCTTCGACACGCAGTTCGATCTGCTGCTCGCGCTCGAGCACGAACTTCACCCCGTCGTCTCCCCAGCCCGCTTCGATGGGCTGCGAGGCCGTGTAGCCGCGAGCGATCGCCATCAGCCGAACGGACTCGAGGGCCGGGTTGCCACGCGTGATCGCGAAGCGGCCGTTCGCGTCGGTGCGGGTCGAGGCCATGCCGTAGCTGGCGTGGGACGGCTGTTCGAAGACGCGGGCTTCGGCGATCGCCAGCCCGTTCGTGTCGACGACGACACCGCGGATCGGCTCGACTTCGCCGAACGTCTCGACGCGGATCTCGAGCGAGTGCGAGTCGTTGGCCTCCGGTAGCTCGATCGAGACCGTGCCCTTGGTGTTCGATACGAACGCGTCATAGGAGCCGGGTGCGAGACGGACTTCGGAGTAGAACGCCCCGGAGTTCGGGTCGAACGTCATCTTCGCGACGCCGACTTCGTCGTCACCACTCGTGCGGACCAGACGCACTTCGTGCTCGCCGCGGAGCGGTTGTTCGGTGCGTGCGTCGACGATGCGACCGTGGACCGTGAGGCCGCGGCGCAGCGTGACGTCGCCGAACTCGTGATCCCGCGCGCCGCCGCGCGTTTCGACGAACCTGTGGACGAAGTCCGGAGACTCGAACACGACGCCCTGCATGCCGCTCGGCAGCGACGGCGGCATCGCGAATTCGCCGTCCGCGTCGCTGATCGCGATGCGGTCCTTGGACGGCGCCGACCGCGCGTTGCTCTGGGACAGCGCGAACAGGGCGACGCCCGGGATCGGGTCGCCGTTTTCGTTTACGCAGCGGCCGGCGGCTTCCGTCGGTGCCGTCGCCGTCTCGAAGGCCGCTGGCCGCGCGACGACGACTCGGCGCTCGTCTTCGTCGCCAGTCGACGCCTCGTCTCGATTCGTTTCGACGTCCTCGGACGCGACTGTGACCGGGGCGGTCCCGTTCGCCGAGTCGGCCGGCGTCGTGAACCAGTCGGTCGTCAGCGAGATCACCGCGCTCGCCGCGAGGCAGACGATGGCGCCGATCGTCAGCACGACGCCGGTCTTCGCAGGAGCCGCTGTGGCCGTGGCGGTCGACGCAACCGCGTGCTGCGTCTGGCTCGCCGCGTGCGACAACACCTCGTCGCGGATCGCATCGAGACCGCGGCCCGTTTCGAGCGCGAACATCGACGGCGCGGCGCCGGCGGGCAACGCCTTGCGGAGCATGTCCATGCCTCGCGTGACCTGAGAACGCACGGTGCCGGCCGGCCGCGTGAGCTTCTCGGCGATCTCCTTCGCGAGCAGGCCGCCGTGCACCGTCATCTCGACGACTTCCCGATACGGCTGCGCGAGAGCTTCGATCGCCCGCTCGAGCGTCGACTGCATCTCCCGTGCGTCCGCGGTCGCGCTCGGCTCGGCCTGATCGCCGACCGCGGCTTCGATCGCGTCGCCGGCGTCCTTGGGCAAGCGCTTCGCCTTCCGCCGGTGATTGTGCACGTGATTGGTCAGGATGCCGACCATCCACGGCAGGACGCGCGCGCCGGACTCGAAGCTCTGGGCCGAGTCGATCGCGCTCAGGAACGTGGCCTGCAGGATGTCCTCCGCGTCGTGGACGTCGCGGACGAGATGGCGGACCAGGCTGAACAGCTCCGGCGCGGCCTGCCCGAAGACACGGTCGAGCGCACCGACGTCTCCCAGGTCCCGGAAGCGGCAGAAGGCGTCGTCGATCGAGGTAGTGCGGTTGTCGTTCATGCCGGCCCTGGTTTGGCCGCCCGGGCGTGCTGCCGGAAATCGTAACTGGCCCGAGAATCGGGGGCTAAACCCCGCTCCCGGCTCGCGTCGATAGCTCCGAGAGCACCATGACAACGGTCGAACAACCCGATGTGGAGCTCCCCAGGCCGTCCGAGGCGCTGAGCGGAGCGATCGACGACTGGGCAGCGGCATTCGAGCGGGACCCCGAGTGGCACGTCCGGATCCCGTGGGAATCGATGCGGAACCGGGCTCTGAGCCTGCGGGAGAAGCAGCTTCTCCGCGAGTTCTACAGCGCGCGCTACCAAACGCACTCGTCCTACACGGCCCGGCACCCGTGGCACAAGACGATCGCCCGCTGGCGGCACGAGATCGCGCGCGCCGTGTTCGGTGATCTCGGCAAGACCCTCGACGGGGGCTGCGCGTCCGGGGAGGTCGTGTCGACGTTCCGCGAACTCGGCACGGACTGCTGGGGATTCGACATCTGCCCGGACCTACTCGACACGGTCTATCCCGAGGCGCGCCCGTACGTGCGCATGGGGCGGATGGACGCGATTCCGTATTCCGAAGTCGACGGATTCCGCACGCTGGTCAGCTACGACGTCATCGAGCACGTGCCGATCGACTGCCTCGAGCAGCTCCCGACCGAACTCGACCGTCTCGGAATCCAGCAGATCGCATGCGTGATCGCCGCCGACCTCGCGGAAGGCCACATCACGATCCAGAACACGGCCTACTACGAGTCGCTCTTCGCACGCGCGGGCTTCCGCATCGTGAGCGAAGTGACCGACGCGCTGCGCAGCGTGCCCGGACCGATCGGCTGGATCGAAGATCGCCAGCAAGTGTACTGGGGATCCTACGAGGGCAGCGGCAATCCGCCGAACGCTTGGAACGGAGTGCCGGGGCTCCTGTTCTTCGAGCGCGGGTAAGGCACTCGCCACTCGCGATTGAGCCGAGACCCGAGACCCGACCCGGGGAACGTGAACGGGCCCGGGTCCGAGCCCGAAAACGTGTACAGCGGTACCCGTTTTCGGACCCGGGCCCGGGCCCGTTCACGTTCCCCGGGTCGGGTCTCGGGTCTCGGGCTGAAGTGTTCCTTCCGCTTGGGCAGTGTCCAATCCCACGCCAATCTGCGGCTGGATCCCCCGTTCGTACCCCCTCCTTCGTCGGGAACTTCCCATCTCAAGGCACTTGTCCCTTCGTGCCGATGACATGAGGACCAGGTCGAGTTTTTCTTCGGCCGGGGCAAGGGATCGAAAGAGATGTTGGATGTGAACTTGGGTGTGACGCAGAGCGTCCTCGACGCGTTGGCGACGCGGTCGAAGGTCGTGCTGCACAACATCGCGAACCAGAACACGCCGGGCTACAAGCGCTACCGCGTGCGGTTCGAGGACCTGCTGCGCGATGCGCAGGCCCAGGGCGGTCGTGGCGATGACGTCAAGGCGATGGTCGTCCGCGACGAGTCGGGCCCGCCGGGCCTGAACAACGTCTCCGTGATCGAAGAGCTGTCCATTCTCAACAAGGTCTCCTTGTTGCACGACGTGTTCTCGCGTCGCGCGGCCAGCTACTTCAGCCATCTCAACAAGGCCATTCGCGGGCAGTAAGGGGGACTGAGCGATGGATTCGATGAAAGGCGTCTTTCAGGGGTTCGACATCGCGAACTCCGCGCTGAACGCGGAGCTCCAGCGATCCGAAGTGGTCGCGTCGAACCTGGCCAACATGCACGTCACGGGAGGACCCGATGGCGAGCCGTATCGCCGCAAGACGATTGCGTTCGAAGAGGTGCTGCTCAACCAGTCCAGCATGGTCGGGCGGACCGATCGTGGTGCGGTCGAGGCGTCGGGCGTGCGCATTCGCGAGCTGAGCGAAGACCACACGACGCCGTTCTTCGAGGCGTACGACCCCGGACATCCGGACGCCAACGAGCAGGGCTTCGTCCTGCGTTCGAACGTCGACATGTTCCGTGAACTCATGGACATGACGGTCATCCGACGCAGCTTCCAGGCCAACCTCGCGGGGCTCCGCAGCTACCGGAGCATGCTGCAGGCCACGATCACCAACTTCCGCTCGTAGTCGAGGTGACCTGACGTGAGCGGTTTCGACATCGACAAACTTGGCGGTGACGCCTTCCGCAAGCTCGACGAGCTGCGGTCGCAGAACCTCGAGAAGACCAAGCTGATCGGCGAGGGCCTGATCGGTGACGAAGTCACCGGCAAGGATCTCGAAGGGGAAGGGTTTTCGAACCACCTCGCCGACGCGCTCGAGAAGATCAGCTCGCTGAAGACGGACGTGAAGGACAAAGCAGAAGCCGTGGCTCGCGGCGAAAACGTCGAGCTGCACGACTTGATGATCTCCATGGGTAAGAGTGACGTCGCTTTCAACCTGATGCTCGAGGTGCGCAACAAGCTCCTCGAAGCATGGAACACGCTGTCGAGGTCCGCGGTCTGATCCATGCCGGCATTCCTCGCTGAACTCCTGTCGCAGCTTCGCGGCATCTGGACTCGGCTCGACGGCGGCCAGCGGCTGACTATCGGCGCCGTCGTGCTCGCGGCCTTCGTCGGCCTCGGCGGTATCGTCTGGTTCGCCGGACAGCCGAGCTACGAGGTCGTGCTGCGCGCGGAGACGCCGACGCAGCTCGACGAAGCGGAACGTGCTCTCGGCAGCGCGGGCATCAGCTTCATCCCGGATGGCAACAACATCCTCGTCGACCGCGAGAACGTCAGCCGCGCGCACCAGGCGCTGTTCAAGTCGGGCGTCCGCGGCATCGACGATCCGGAGCGGGCGACGGCGGCGAACGGCGTCATGCAGGACCGTCTCGGCCGCGTCGACCATCAGAAGACCAAGGACAATTTCCGCGCGCAGAAAGCCGTCGAGCTCCTCGAAGGCGTCGTCGCGGCCTACGTCACGTCGAGTCGCCCGAAGCGCTCGCCGTTCGCCTCGCAGAACAACGAGACCCAGCCGCGTGCGAGCGTGACGCTGCAGCTGCGGCGCGGCGTGCCGTTCCACGCGATCGCGCAGTCCGCGGTCGAGCAGGTCGCGTCGTCGCTCGGGCTGCCGCCCGAATACGTCGTCGCGATCGACTCGCGGACGAAGGCGCGCTTCAAACTCGACGAGAACGGGCACGCCATGGGCGGCTCGGACTTCCTGATGCAGCAACGCAAGCGCGGTCAGGAACTCACCGACCGCGCGCAGGCGTGGCTCGATCGGCTCTACGAAGGCAAGGCGCTGGTCACGGTGACCGTCGACCTCGATCCGGAATACGTGAGCACCGAGGAGAAGATCCAGCCGGCGTCGCCCGCGATCATCTCCGACGAGATCATGCAGGACGAGACGAAGGGTCCGAGCGCGACGAACAACGGCGATCCCAGCATCGCGTCGTCGGGAGCCGGTGGCGCTGCCGGCGGCTCGACCGGAATCAGCACGAAGAAGAAGACCCAGAACAAGCGCTTCGAGCCGTTCAGCGGCACGCGGCGCACGGGGTCGCTGACTCCGGACATCCGTCGACTCAGCGTCGCGCTCGTGCTCGACAAGTCGATCGAGCAGGGTCAGCGGGACAGCATCTCCAAAGCGATCAAGTCGACCGTCGGCTATCTCGACGCGGCGCGCGACAGCGGGCTGTCCGACAGCTTCGAGATGCTCGTCGAAGAGTTCCCCGAGCTGCCGGAGCTCGAAGCGCTCGCCGGTCCGGGCATGGTCGATCTCGCGCGTGAGTTCGGCCCGCTCGCCGGACAGATCATCGGCGTGCTGCTGGTTCTGATGTTCTTGCGCAAGCTTCTGAAGGCGCCGAAGACGAGCGTGGGCTCGCTCGGCTCCGGTGGCGGCAGCGGCGAGAAGGAAGAAGAGAAGCCGGTCGTGCTGACTCCGGAAGAGAGCCGTCGCAACCTGCGCCGCGAGATCGAGAAGTCGATTGCCGACGACCCGGCCGCGATGTCGCGTTTGCTTGAGGGCTGGCTGGCGGAGCAGAAGGGCTGATCCCCGGATGAAGAACCTCGGATGAACCTGACGTCGGACAAGCAGATCGCGATCCTGCTTCTGTCGGTGGATCAGGAGCTCGCGGCCGAAGTTCTGCGCAATCTCGGCGAGGACCACCTCGACTCGCTGACTCGCGCGATGAAGGAACTGCAGGAACTCTCGGTCGACTCCGAGACGGTCTGGAGTTGCTACGACGAGCTCGCGGCACGCATGCGTCAGGGTGGCATGGCGCTCGGCGACGTCGGCAGTCAGATGGAGAGCGTGCTCGTCAAGGCATTCGGCCCCGAGCGCGGCGCTCATGTCACCAACCGGGCGAATCACGAGATCCTCGCGAAGCGTCCGTTTGCGATGTTCGAATCGCTGACTGCGCAGGATCTTTGCGCGCTCCTCGCCGAGGAGCACCCGCAGATCGCCGCGGTGTTCCTCGCGCACCTCGACCGCACCAAAGCGGGGCAGGTCGTGGCCCTCTTGGATGACGACAAGCGTGCCGACATGGTGTACCGCGTGGCAAGCCTGGACCGCACGCCGCCCGACGTCGTCCAGCGCGTGCTCGACGTGATGCGCCGCAAGGTCAAGGACCTCGGCCTCGCGACGCTGCGCGCCGAGCCCAAGGCATGGATCAAGGCCGCGGCCGAGATCCTCAACAACATGGGTGGTGGTGAGAAGCCGGTGCTCGAGATGATCGGCGAGAAGGACTCGGACACGGCCCAGTCGATCCGTGACGAGATGTTCACGTTCGACGATCTCGGGTCGCTGCCGAAGAAGGCGATGCAGAAGATCCTCGGTCAGGTCGACACGCGCGTGCTCGCGCTGTCGATGAAGGCGGCGACGGCCGCGGTCGAAGAGTCCGTGTTCGGCAACCTCTCGAAGCGCGCTGCGGACATGGTCGCGGAAGAGCGGGACACGCTCGGCCCGACGCCGCTGTCCGAGGTGCTCGAAGCGCAGGGTCAGATAATGTCCACGGTCCGTGACCTCATGGACGCCGGTGAGATCGCGGCCGGCGGCGGCGCCGAGGAGCTCGTGTGACGCAGCACTTCGCCGTGAAGCTCGACGGGCCGCTGCGCGCGATCGAACTCCACACGGTTCCCGCGCAGATCGAGACCGCGTCTCCACGAGTGCGTTGGCTGCTCGACTTCAAGCAGCGTGCGGAGACCGAACGGGCCGAACGCGAGGCGCTCCAGCAGCGCTTGGCCGGCCTGCTCTCGAACGTCGAGCAGGCGATGGCTCAGGTGCCGGACATCGTCCGTCAGTCGCTCGAGCAAGTGGCGAACATCGCGACCGAACTCGGGCTGAGTATCGCGCGCGAGGTCGTCGGTGAAGTCGTCGATCACGATCTGGCCGACACCGCAACGACGGTCGTGCGCTGTCTCGAAGAGGTCGTGCCTGGCGTGCAGGTCCGCGTGCACTTGACGCCGGACGATCTGGCGATGGTCACCGCGAGCTTCGCCGAGTTCCCCGAGCTCTCGTCCCGCTTGGATCACGCGACGTTCGTCACCGATCACTCGCTCGACAACGGGTGTGTCCGTATCGAGTCCGACGTCGGCCGAACGGTCTACAACCCCCGCGAGGTCGTGGAACGCATTTGTCAGGAAGTTCTGAAGGGAGTCGGCGGTGACGTTTCTCCCGCCTGATCTCGCCGGCGCGCTCGATCGCGCGCGGCAGAAGAATCGCCCCGTCGTGCAAGGGCAGGTACGGAGCCTGCTCGGCATCGCCGTCGAAGTTGCCGGCGTGCGCGCCGCGCTCGGCGAACTCTGCACGATCCACTCCCAGCCCGGCCCGATCGAGGCCGAGGTCGTCGGGTTCCGCGACGAGTGCGCGGTGCTGATGCCCCTCGGCGAGCCGCGCGGCATCGCGCCGTGTGATCCGGTCACGACGCACAAGCGCCCGCTCACGATCACGTGCGGGGACGCCTTGCTCGGACGCGTCGTCGACGCCCTCGGCCGTCCGATCGACGGCAAGCCGCTACCCGGCGGCGAGGAGATCGCGGTCACCAACGATGCGCCAAACGCGCTGCTGCGGAATCCGATCGAGCAGCCGGTCGACACCGGGATCTCCGCGATCGACGCGTTCATGACCTGTGGCAAGGGGCAGCGCGTCGGCATCTTCGCGGGTTCCGGCGTCGGCAAGAGCTCGCTCCTCGGCATGATCGCGCGCGGCAACGCGGCGCCGGTCAACGTCATCGCGCTGATCGGCGAGCGCGGCCGTGAGGTCAACGAGTTCATCCACGAGGTCCTCGGCCCCGAGGGCATGGCCAAGTCGGTCGTCGTCGTCGCGACGTCCGACGCCGCGCCGATGATGCGCTACAAGGGCCCGTTCACGGCGGTTGCGATCGCCGAGGCCTTCCGGGCGCAGGGTCGGGACGTGCTGTTCATGATGGACTCCGTCACGCGTTTCGCGGGCGCGGCGCGCGAGGTCGGACTCGCGGCCGGCGAGCCGCCGACGCTCCGCGGCTATCCGCCGTCGCTGTTCGCGCAGCTGCCACGTCTCGTGGAACGCCTCGGCAACGACGGCAACGGCACGATCACGGGCCTGCTGACAGTGCTCGTCGACGGCGACGACTTCAACGAGCCGGTGTCCGACGCCCTGCGTGGGCACCTCGATGGCCACATCGTCCTCAGCCGAGCGATCGCGTCGCGCGGCAAGTATCCGGCGATCGACGTGCTCGGCTCGATCAGTCGTCTGATGCCGAAAATCTGTACACCCGAGCATCTCCAGGCCGCCGGCAAGGCGCGCGAGCTGCTCGCACACTACGAAGAGAACCGCGACCTCGTGCAGGTCGGTGCGTACCGCACCGGCGCGGACCCGTTGCTCGATGCCGCTATCGAAAAGCGCGACATGTTCGACGCCCTGATCCATCACGGCAGCACACCGCGCCCGATGGCCGTGACCATGGAGGCGCTCGCAGCGATGGTTCCCGACTCAGCTCAAGCCGCGGGATCGCCGATAACTGATGCATGAGAAGGTTTCGGTTCCCGCTCGAACGACTCGAACGGCTACGCCATCACCATGAGAAGATCGCCCGTCGGCAATTCGCCGATCGTCTGGCGGTCGTGACCGCGATCGAGGCGGATCTCGCGGTGATCGATGCGAACCTCGAGGTGTGTCGATCGGAGGACCGTCGCGCGAACTCGCTCGGCGAGGCGTTGCAGTTCGGATTGCTGTCTTCGCGCCGCAAGCTCGAGCAGAAGCTCGCGCAGGCCGAGACCGAACTCGAAGCGGCACGCGTCCAGTTTGCCGAGCGTCGTCGAGACTCGAAGACGCTGAACAACCTGCACGAGCGCCGGCTCGAAGCCTGGCGTGCCGAAGTGGCGCGCGAGGAGCAGGCCGAGCTCGACGAGGTTGCGCGCATCCGCTTCTCCGCGAACCAGCGTGAGGAGGCCACGCGATGAAGAACATCCTGTTGATGACCGGCGTTGGCGTCGGCCTGTTCTGTGCGACCGTCGTCGGCGTCCTCGGAGGCCAGGGGCGGCTCAACTACGAAGGCACGAAGGGCGTCCCGATCCTTTCGATGTTCTTCTCGCCGCCACCCCCCGCTGAAGGCGAGGAGGGCGAGCACGGCGAAGGGGAGCACGGGGACGGCGCCCACGGCGATGGCGAACACGGCGAGAACGCGCACGGTGAGGACGGCCACGCCGAGCATGGCCACGACGACGGTCACGGCGAGGAGTTCGGCGTGCAGCACGAGGGCCTCGGCAAAGAGGAGAAGCTCAAGTACACGATCGGCGAATCGCCGTTCGCGGAAGCGCCGAAGGACGACGGGCATGGGGGTCACGGCGGCGGCCACGGTGACGATGGCCACGGCGGCGGTCACGGGGATGCGCACGGCGGCGGCCACGGCGACGACGGGCACGGTACTGATGGCCATGGCCACAAGACGAAGCAGGACAAGCCGAAGCTCTCGCCTCCCGAAGACGACTTCCAGGAGCAGATGGAGTCGCTGCTCGGGCAGGCGCAGTACCGCCGCGGCAACTTCTTCAAGTTCCCGCGCCTCGAGGGTGACATCTCGGTCGAGCAGCTCAATCGCTACCTCCGGGCCGCGAAGCTCGCTCTCGACGACATCGAGAAGCGTCGCTCGCAGCTCGAGGTCTACGAGTCGGAGCTCGAAGCGCGCCAGCGCGACATCGAGGACCGCGAGCGCATGGTCAGCGAGCAGATGAGCACGGTCGAGACGGCACGCACGGAACTCGACAAGCGGATCCGGGACTTCCAGTCGGAGGTGCTGCTGGTTCGGCGCGACGAAGTGCCGGGACTCAAGGAGTATGCGGCCACGCTCGGCGCCCTCGAGCCGCAGAAGGCGATGGAGCACGTCGTCCAGTCCTGGGAGACCGAGACCGGGCGCGACCTCATCCTGAAGGTGCTGGCGCACATGGAAGTCGACAAGACCAACGCGATCTTGGCGGAGCTCGAGCTTCCCAAGCTCAAAGAAGTCCTGACCCAGCGACTGCGCGTCGTCATCGAGAAGCAGCGGAAGTGACGAGGCGATCCGGAGTCATGGTTTTCTCAACACTCCGCGCCGAACTGCCGATGTAACCGGAGGTTCCTCGAATGGCCGAAGACAAAGAAAAGCAAGAAGGCGAAAACGAAGAGGGCAAGAAGAAGGGTCTGCCCCCGATCGTCTTGGTCGCAGTCGGCGCCATCCTCGGCGGTGGCGGTGCGGCGCTCATGGCGCCGGCGCCGGTCGAGCACAAGGAGCCCGAGGAGCCGCAGCCGGACTACCAACTCGTCGAGAACCCCGACGTCATCAAGTTGCACTTCAATCCGCGCCAAGAGCGCGGTTCGAAGATGGCGAAGGTCGAGTTCCAGTTCGTCTACAAGCTCGACATGAACCACCAGAAGGACGTCATGGAGAGCATGAAGAACCACTGGAACCAGATGTACTCGCGCGTACTGCTGCTGTTCAGCCGGCAGACCGCGCAGGCACTCAACGATCCGGACAACCGTCCTCACATCGAGAACGAGCTGATCCGCGAGATGTCCGCGTCGCTGTTCCCCGATGGCGAGGCGGTCGTCAAGCAGATCCTTTGGAAGAGCTTCTACGTGCAATGAACGAAGTTCTCTCCAACACCGAGATCGAAGCACTCCTCGATATGTTTCGGGCCGAGGAGGCCCACATCGAGGAGCCGCGCGAGGAGGACTTCAAGCGCGTTGCGGGTGCGGACGTCGAGCCGGTCGGCCCGGTCGTGTCGCGCGTCGATCTCTTCAAGCCGAACCGCCTGAGCCGCGAGCACATGGCTTCGCTCGAGCGGTGCGGCGACAGCGCGGCGCGCGCGATCGGCGCGACGACGAGCGAGAAGCTGCGCCTGGACATGAACTGCGACTGCGTCCAGGTCGAGCAGCTGCGATTCGGCAGCTGGCTGTCCCAGCTGCGGGATTCCGTCGCGATCTACACGCTGCGGATGCCGCCCCTCGAACACACGGCGCTGCTCTCGATCTCGACCGGCCTTCTGTATGCGGCCGTGGACCGGATCCTCGGTGGAACGGGTCGTGTCGCGGACGTGCCGAGCGAACTGACGTCCGCGGAGTACACGGTCGCGGACGCGTTCGTCGGTCCGTGTCTCGATCACGTGTGCAAGAGCCTCGAGCTGCTCGGCGACATCCAGTGGGAGATCGACGAGCGTCTGTCGAACCCGTCTTCGGCGCAGGTGCTCGGCTCCCACGAGGTCGCGGTCTCGCTGTACTTCCAGGTCAGCGGCGAGTCGATGATGGGCGATATGCGGCTGCTGCTGCCGTACGCGATGCTCGAGTCGCACCTGGACAAGCTGTCGCGCAGTCGTGCGGGTGGCTTCAACCTCGAACCCGGTCACCTCCGCGACACCGTCGAGTCGTCGATGCGCGAGGTCGATCTCGACCTCCGCGTGTGCCTCGGCGAAGCCTCGCTCGCGATTCGTGACCTGATGGCGCTCGGCGTCGGTGACGTCGTGCCTCTCAACACCCGCGTGGGCGACAGCCTCGTCGCGCCGGTCGCGGGCGTTCCCAAGTTCAACGGCACTGTCGGCACGCGTGGCCGGCGGCTCGCCTTCTGCGTTCAATCGATGATCAGCTAGTCATGGTGGAAGAAGAACACGAAGAGGTCATCGAAGAAGCGCTCGTGACGGCCGCGGCCGCAGAGTCCTCGGTGCAGCCGATCCAGTTCGGTCCGCTCGGCGAGAGCGCCGGTGCCGGCGGCGAGTCGGCGAACCTCGACCTGCTGCTCGACGTGCAGATTCCGGTGAGCGTCGAAGTCGGGGGCACGAGGATGCCGCTCGACGACATCCTCAAGCTCGTCCCCGGTAGCGTCGTGTGCCTCGACAAGAAGGCCGAAGAGCCGATCGACCTGCGGGTCAACGGCAAGCTCGTCGCGCGCGGCGAGGTCGTGCTCGTGGACGACACGTACGGACTGCGCATCACGCAGATTGTCGACGCGATGGGCCGCATCGAGAGCATGCGGACCGAAGAGTAGCTGCGTTGCTACTGGTCGATCGCGAGGCTCTCGACGTAGACCGCCGCGTGCGCGGCGCCTTGCAGCTCGACGTCGAGGATCTGGAATCCGGCGGTCAGGTCGTCGGGAAGGCGCGCGATCAGGAGATGGAGCGGCGTGCGCGCGCCCTGCTTCGTGATGTCGAAGGAATCCACGAAGCGGTGTTCTCCGATCTTCGCCGTCATGCGCACGTTGCCGTCGTCCGCGTCGTGCGCGAAGCCGACGTGCGCGCGCAGCGCGGCGCCGCCCTTGGGCACGATGATCGGGACGCTGAGCGAGGCGTGACCGTCGCGATCGAGGTCGATGCGGTGCGCGCGTCCGTAGACGATGCCGTCCGCGAGCCGGGCCTGTCCTGAGGTCGATTCGGGAAGGCTGATCGGAAGACGCGGCAGTGCGCGCGGCAGGACGACCAGCTGCTCGAGCACGCCGTTCCAGTCGGCGCGTTCGGCCCGCACGAAGTCGACGACGAGGGCGCGGGGCCGTTCGGCCGGATCCAGATCGACTTGGAAGTCGACGGTGTCGCCGCCCGCGAGCGGGTAGCGGACGTGCACTTCGTCGTCGACCCGGACGACCAGGTTGGTGCCGGTCCCGGCGATCTCGGCGATGCGACCGATGACCCGCTGCGGCGTGCTCGAAGCGGGAATCGAGAAGATCCCACGCACGATGCCGCTGGGTTCGGCGTGCGCGCGCACGGCGTAGCCCGTTTCGATGGCGTCGACGTGGCCGCGTGCCTGTGTCGTCGCGTCGAGCAGCGGGCTGAACTCGCCATCGCGACCGGTGCGCCAGGCGCCACTTCCGGTGCGGATGAGATCGTCGGCCAGGTACTCGAGCGTCAGCTGGGCGGATCCGTCGGGCGCCGTGGTTCCGAAGCGATGGATACTCCACACGACGTCGCCGCGCGGCGTCGCGATCGACGGGCGCGAGTTCGCATCGAGTTGCCCACCGGTCGAGAACAGGTCGGCGGCCGACGTCGCCTCGGAGAATGGCGTCTCCCACGCGGTGCGGCCGGGAGCCAGTCGCAGCATCGTCGACCGCGCGCCGGTGCCCACGATGTGCGGGCCCGCCCCGGGCGCGAATCGCCAGTAGACCAGGGATCCGCTCGCGCCGCCGCGCCACGGCTCGGGGCTCGAGGCCATGCGCGTCTCGACGAACAGGCTGCCGCGATCCGGTAGCTCGAACGGGAGCTCGAGCACGTGGCGACCGCGCTGGAGCGGCGGCACGCCGACGACGATGCGGCCACCGTCGAGTGCGCGACGCGGCACGCGAGACACGTCGGCCCAACCCGTCTCGACGAGGTTCACGCCGGCGAGGTCGTTCGGAACGTGTCCGCCGTCGCCCGCGCTGAGCGAGAACCGGCCGAAGTTGCCACTGGCCTTCGTGCCGAGGTCCTCGAGGTCGTAGAGCCGATCGAGGAGCGCGAGCAGTGCGGTGCCCGACGCGAGCACGGAGCCGTCGGGAGACTGCTCGGGAACGAAGATCAATGGCACCCCGGAGATGTCGCCGTCGTCGAACGCCGCGAGACTGGGCACCGTGTCCCCCGCGTAGACGATGACGCACGCGGTGCCGTCGGAGAGCCTCGGCATCGCGTCGCGAAGCTCGTCGACGACGGTTTGGGCGAAGTCCTCACCGTCGGCCGCGGCGACCGACGCTTGCGCGGTGAACGGTGGGAGCACGGTCCCGCGCAGTTCGCTGATGCCGCCGGACATGCGCGCCACCAGGCTCGCAACCGAGCCGGACGTCATCTGTGCCTGCGGCTCGGGCGTTTGGCGATACTCTTCGCCGCCGAAGAATACGCGATCGAGCGACGCGCGCGTCGCGCGGAGAGCCGTGTCCTGGAACGACATCGGCAGCACGTGGATGCGGATCCGGGCATCGGCGGCGCGTCGCTTGTCGGTTTCGAAGACGTCGCTGATCGGCGACGCGTTGCCCTTCGCGAGATAGCGAATACGCGCGAGGTTGCAGCTGCTCGACCCGACCGTCGCGATCGTCAGCGGCAGGGCCCGCGCGTCTCGCCAGAGGCGAGGGTCCGCGATGCGCAGCGAGACCGTGCGGCGTTCGCGGTGCGTCGGTTCGTCCGCATGCAGCAGGTGTGCGCCCGTCGTGACGCGCGCCGAGCCCTCGAGGTGCAGCTCGACCTCGAGTTCGGTTGCGGTCGCGTCGATCGGGATGCGGTAGGTCACGCGTTGGCCCGGGTCGATGCGTCGCGCGTTCTGCCGACCGTCGGAGTAGCGCGTGACCGGCGTGTCCGAACCGCCGATCATCGTCGGATCGCCGTCGTCGCCGACGTCGAGACAGTCCATCGTGCCGACGCGGATCAGCCGCGGCGCGCGCGGCGGTTCGATCGTGCGCCGGCCGTCGCCGTACTGCACGACGAGTTGCGCTTCGAGCACGGTGCCGACGTCGAAGCGGATCTCTTCGAGGCCGACCGCCGTCAACGTTCCGCCGAGCCCGGGCTCGAGCGCGATCGTGCCGGGCACGCCGCCGTCGGCGACCGGTCGGTATTCGATCCACGACCGCGCGTCCACGGGCATCGGCGTGCCGCGGTAGCGGGGTTCGGGAGTCCAGATCGCGCCCTGCCGGATTTCGCCGGGCGGCAAGAACTCGAGCTCGGGAACGCGCAACGGCGTGAGGTCCACGCCCTGCTCGAGTTCCGACGCGGACCACTCGCCGGCGAGCGAGCCGTTGACCTCGATCTGCATCGGCGCCGAACCGGGCTCGATGCCGCGGAACACGATGCGCACGGGGCGGTCGAATTCGACCTGTGACAGCAGGCGGAACGAGCAGCGGTTCGAGTCGATCGAGAGGGCCTCGAACCAGACCGCATCGAGTCCCTCGGCGAACCGTCCCGCGATGTCGACGACTCCCTGGCCGAGCGTTTCTCGCGTGCGCTCCGCGATGGCGGCCGCGGTCGACCGACCCCAGTTGACGTCCTCTTCGCCGTCGGCTGCCGTCGAGCGACGGAGACCCGCGCGCAGCGCGAGTGCCCCGCGCTGCAAGAACTCGCGACGCCCCGTCGCGGCGTATCCCCGGAGCCAGGCATCGGCGGCCAGCGCCTGCCGCGGATCGTCGTAGGTCAGGGTCAGGTCGTTCGCGCGGATACCGCCACGCGGATCCACGCCGGGCTGCCAGCTCTGCGTCCAGACGTGTTGCCGGGTGGCGAGCCGCTCGCACAGCTCGGTGCCGATCTCGACGTGGCGCGATTGCCCGGTCAGCGCCGCGGTCGCGAACGCGGCGCGCGCCGCGAAGATCAGGCCGAGGCTGCCGCGAGCCCGCGGGACGGTCGACGGCGTCGCGCCGTCGAGCGCGAGCGTTTCGAAGTCCGCGAACACGTCCGTTTCGCGGGCGAGGCGGCCGAGGAACTCGACGGCCGCGATCGCCGCGCGGCGCGCGTTCGCATCCCCGCTCCGCCGGGCGTAGTCGCACAGGAACAGCGCGGCCGCACCCGTCTCCGGGGACTCGTCGTCGAACACGTCGCGTCGCGGCTGCAAGAACTCGGCGTCGTAGAACGACGGGATCGATCCGCTCGCGCGCTGGTTCTGCACGAAGAAGCGGGCGAGTTCGCCCGTCGCGACGTCGATTTCGGCCGCGAGCGCCGGCAGTCGATTCGCGAGCTCGAGGAGCCAGATGCCGGTGCACGCCGCATCGAGGGCGTGGAAGTGGTTCTCGAACTCCGCGTCCTCGGCGTTGACGAGCCAGTGCTGCTTGTTTTCGGTGTCCAGCGCGAAGCAGCTCGGGATCATCCCGCCGCGTCGCGGCGCCGCGAGGGCCAGACTCACCTGACGCACCGCGCGTGCGGCTCCGGGGCGGCCGTTGCGCGCGTCGTAGGCCAGCGACGCGAACGCGGTGCGCAGGGCCTGCCGTTCGACCTGGAACCAGGAGTCGGCCGTCGTCGCGCTGCCGTCCTCGAGCCGGGCGCGACCGCTCGAGAAGCATCCGGAGGTGATGCCCACGATTCCGGACAGGTCCCGCCAAGCGGCGGCGGCGACCCGATCGACCGCGGTGCGCTCGAGTTCGTCCCAGGAGCGTTCGGCCGGCGGAGCGCCGAGCGCGAGGCTCGGGGCGACGGTCCGCTGCCACATCGCCGAATGCAGCTGCGTCAGCGTGCGGTGCCGTTCGGCGTTCGCGAAGACGCGGATGTAGTGGGCGAATTCGAGGGACTCGGCGCGCACTTCGACCGGCTCCGCGCCGCTGCGGGTGAAGCGCGTGCGGCCGCGCGCGTCCTGTTCGACGCGGTGGGCGATCAGGCCGTGCCGCACGATCGGCGACGCGCCGTCGCGGACCTCGATGCCGTGCGGAATCCGGCGCTCGCGACCGAGCGCGGCGAGATCCGGGGAGAGGCCGAGGGCGCGCTTGCCGGCGCGCAGGTAGCCGATCGGCGCGTGGAATGCGAGGTCTCCCGCGAGCTCGTCGCGGGCTTCGTGCGGGTGCGGACTCAGGTGCTCGTCGCACCCCTGGCCGCCTGCCTCGAAGTCGTAGTCGAGCGTCAGCTCGAACAGGCGCGTCCGCAGGCCGATGTCGTCTCGCACCTCGACGCGGGCCTCGCCGGGCTCCGCGAGTTCGATCTCGGCGCGAATCGCGTGTTCGCCGCGGTCGCCGCAGCTCAGCACGAGCCGATTGTCCTCCGCGAGGAGCTCGCTGGTGACGAACGGCAGCAGCTGGGATCGCGGGCGGCCCGAGGCGGCGGTCACGAGGCGGACGCCCCGCAGTCGCGCGACGAGCTCGTCGTGGTCCGGGTCGAGCTGGCCACGGAATTCGACGACCCGTGGTCCGGCCCCCGGCTCGACGACGGTGATCTTGAGCCACTCGTCGCGCAGCACCTGCGCCGACCGCACGGGGGCCGGGCCGCTACGGCAGCCGGCGAGCGCCAATGCCGCGAGCGTGGACCAAATCAGGCCCCGCCGCGGGGGCGGACGTCGAGTCGTCTTCAAGAGGGGCGGTACGCAAGAAGGGCGGGCTTGGAGCCCGCCCTTCATACCATGTTCGAGGCTCCCGGAGGGAGCCTAGCAGGTCTTTCGCTCGATCAGAAAGCAGCCGTCATCATGACTTCGATGATGACGTTGTCGGTGTCCGTGCCGCCCGTCGGGCTGGCCGACTGGAACGTGACGCCGACCTGGCTCTTCAGCGCGTGCTTGTGGTAGTAGGCCGATGCGGCGAGGTTGACCTCGAACACGTCACCCGCCGTAGCGGCGCCGAGCAGCACCGGGCCGTCGACGTACTGCCCGGGGGTGCCCATGAGCACCGGGGCGTCGTCGTAGTCGACCATCGAGACGCGGCCCGCGAAGCCCCACTGGACTTCACCTTCGACCGGCGCGAGCGTGTAGCCGCCCTGGGCGTACCAACCGATCGAGTCCGCATCGCCGCCACCATCGACGTCGTCGTTGCGGATCCAGATCTCGCCCTGACCGGAGATGCCGGTGCCGGTGATGACTTCGCCGTTGAGGTTGATCGAGGTCGTTTCGACATCGGTGCCCGCCGGGCGCTCGTTGCCGAGGTAGAGGTTCACGCCGAAGCTCGTCTTGAGCTCGCCGCTGTGCTCCAGGTCGCCCTGGCCGCGCATTTCCGGGTCGTCGCCCATGCTGCCCATCGGCTCGAAGATCGCACCGAAGGTGAAGTTGAGCTCGTTCTGGCCGGTGTTCGTGTTCTCTTCACCGAAAGCGCCGGAGCTGGCGGCCGTGTCCGAGTTCATGAGACCGGCGTGCCACTTGAGCATGCCGTCTTCGAGGGCGCTGCCCTCGAGCAGGGCACCGGTCGAACGGCCGGTGGCGAACGTGCGCGACGCGATCGAGCGCGTCACGAACTCGAGCTGCTCACCCATCTGGTCGGAGGAGCGGCCGGCGCGGAACTTGCCCTGGCCGAGGCGCACCGACATCGGCATCTCGCCCTCGAGGAACTTCCACTTGACCCAGAAGTCCTTCCGCGCGGTGCCGGTCGTGCCGCCGTCCGCATGGTCGAACATGATCCGGTAAGTGATGTTCTTGTCCCAGACGTGGCCTCCGACGATTTGACGAGCCCGCGGGATGCGGAACCCGTTCGTGTCCGGCGCACCGGCGTCGGCGGAGATATAGCGCCACTGCGCTTGGATGACGTGTTGCAGGTTCAGGCGGAAGCCGTCACCGCCGTCGAACGTGATTCCTTTGCCGGGGGCGAAGGTCACCTGGCTGCCCTGGTACCACGGGTCGACCTTGGTCGGTCCGTTCGGCTCGCCCTTGGGGCCGCCGTTGGCAGTGGCAAAAGAAGCAGAGGCTGCGAACGCGAGCCCGATTCCGAACAGGTTTTTCATCTCTGAGCTAACCTCCCTGGAAGCCCTGATTTGAGGTTGTGATGTGGTAGTCGAGGGCCTGTGCAACCCGAGACTTCCGCAGAGGAAACACGAATCCGTTCCGCGGTAAAGGGCAAAAGGGAGTTTTCCACAATGAATTCACGCTCCGTTTGGCCAGGAAAGCCCGATAGCGAGGGTCTGACGGCTGACTCGGTTCGGCATTGTGGATAGATTTCGGAGCCATGGAGACTGTCACGAAGCGGACCACCTGCAGCCGGGATTGCCCGGACGCATGCGGGCTGCTGGTCGATATTCGGTCAAACGAAATCATCGGCCTGCGGGGGGATCCGGACCATCCGGTGACCCGCGGCTTCCTCTGTTTCCGGACCAGCCGCTTCCCGTCGATTCAGACGGCGAAAAACCGCGTTTCCACAGCTCTCGTGCGGTCCGGGACCGGTTTCGAGTCGGTGGCGCTGGACGAAGCCCTGGACCTCGTCGCCGCGCGGTTGACCCGGATCCGGGCCGAATCGGGGCCGGCTGCGATCTTCCACTACCGCTCCGGCGGCAGCCTGGGGCTGCTCAAGCAGGTCGCGGATCGGTTCTTCGAAGCGTTCGGGCCGTGCACGACCAAGATCGGCGACATATGTAGTGGCGCCGGCGAGGCCGCGCAGCTCGCGGACTTCGGGCGCTGCGACAGCAACGACTTCTTCGACCTCGCGCACAGCGCGAACGTGCTGATCTGGGGCAAGAACCCGTTCGTCAGCAACGTGCATCTCGTGCCGCTCCTGCGCCAGGCGCGCGAGCGCGGCGCGGGCCTGACGTTGATCGATCCCGTGCACCACCGAGGGGCGAGCCTGTGCGATCGATATGTCCAGCCGCGGCCGGGTTCCGACCTCGAGCTCGCGTTCGCCGTCGCGCGCGTGCTCGTCGATCGCGGTGCCGTCGATCCGTCGCGGTGCGAGAACGCGGAGGAGTTCCTCGCGCGGGTGCAGGCGCACGACGTCCCCGCGTGGGCGGCTCTCGCGGACGTCCCTGTGCCGCACGTCGAAGCGATCGCGGACGCGCTGCAGAACGGCCCGACCGCGATCCTCGTCGGCTGGGGCATGCAGCGCCGCGAGCGTGGCGGCGCGATCGTCCGCGCCCTCGATGCCCTCTCGGCGCTGAGTGGCAACCTGTTCGTGCCGGGTGGGGGGTGCTCGTTCTACTACCAGCGGCGTGGCGCCTTCGCGCCGATCCACACCGGCGCCGCAGCGCGGCACGTCCGGGAGCCGATGTTCGGCGCCGACGTGCTGGCGGCCCAGGACCCGCCGATCCGGGCGATTTGGGTCACCGCCGGGAATCCGGTCGCGATGCTGCCCGATTCGCAGCGCGTCGCGGAGGCGTTCGACCGCACGGAGTTCGTCGTGGTCGTCGATCCTTTGATGACCGACACGGCGCGGCGCGCGGACGTCGTGCTGCCGTGCCCGACGATGCTCGAGGACGACGACCTCCTCGGCGCGTTCGGTCACCATTGGATCTCCGAATCGCGGCCGGTCCTCGATCCGCCGCCGGGTGTCGTCCACGAGCTGGAGCTGTTTCAGCGTCTCGCGTCGCGGGTCGGGCTCGGCGACGAGTTCGCCGGTTCGGTCGACGACTGGAAGCGCAAGCTCCTCGCGAACGTCGCGAAGGACGGCCTCGACCTCGAGACACTCCGCGAGAACGGCGGCGCCGCGCGGCCGACCCACATCCCGGAGACGGCCCTCGGAAGCGACGCGATTCCCACCCCGAGTGGCAAGGTCGAGCTGATTACCGCGGTTCCGCCGCCGCCGCCGGTCGACGAAGAATTCCCGCTCTGGCTCTTCAGCAACTCCTCGAAGGACTCCCAGTCCTCGGTTTGGTCGACGGAGCCCTTTGACTACCTGCCGGTTACGGTGCATCCCGACGTCGCGGCCGCGGCCGGCGTGGCTGCCGGTGACGTCGCGGTGCTCGAAAGTCGCGTCGGCGCGATCGAGGTGGTTGTCGACACGTCGGCGGATCAGCGGCACGATGTGGCCATCGTGCCCAAGGGAGGACATTTCGACCGCGGCCAGGCCGCGAACTCGTTGGTCGAGGCCAGGACCACGGACATCGGTCTCGGTGGTGCCTACTTGGATTGCCACGTGAGACTGAGGCCCGCGTGAAGCCCAAGACCGGCACGCACGTCTACACGCTGCTGAAGTGTCGCCGCGCGGTCGCGCTCGACCTTGTCGGCGATCGCGATCTCAAACGCGAGCTGCTGCCGCACGAGGAGTTCGTGCTGAAGCGCGGTCGTGACCACGAGGACGTCATCGTCGAAGAGCTCGGCTGGCCCGAGCCGGAATTCGAACGGGGCGATTGGGCGCAGGGCGCCGCGCGCACCGCGGAAATGCTCCGCGAAGGTATCGAGGGCGTGAGCCAGGGCATCCTGCTCGGCGACGACCGGCTCGGCATTCCCGATCTCTTGCGGCGCGAGCCCGGTGCGTCGGACCTCGGGGACTTCCACTACGTCGTCGGCGACATCAAGTCGTCCGCGGCGCCGCGCAGCGACCAGATCCTGCAGGTCGTGTTCTACAGCGGCATGCTCGCCGAGCTGCAGGGGCGCGAGCCGGACTACGGCTACCTCGTCCTCAAAGACGGTCGCGAGGAGCGGTTCGAGATCGCGGACTACGCGCCGGCGATGCGGCAGGTCGAACGCGAGCTCGACGCGATCCGATCGGCGCCGGACGACGTGCGTCCGTTCTTCGGGATGGCGTGCGAGAGCTGCTCTTGGTCCGACGTGTGCGTGCCGACCCTCCAGGACCAGGACGACCTGTCTCTGCTGCCCGGCGTCACGCCGGCGCTGCGCTCGACACTCGAAAGCGCGGACGTGCGCACATGCACCGCGCTCGCGTCGTCCGACGTCGCGCAGGTCGCGTCCGCGTCGCGACTCGAGCCGGCGCTCGTCCAACGGCTCCAGACGAGCGCGCGCGCGCGTAGTGATCGCACGACGCTCTGGGCCGAGCGGAGCGCGACGCCCCGCGAGGACGCGGCGCTGCTGCACGTGCTGACCGACGCCTTCGCGGATCGCGTGCTCTACTTCGGCGTATTGCATCCCGCCGACGAGGACGGCGAGATCCGCGACGCGGTGCCGGCGACGCGCGACGACGAGTGGAGCGCGTTCCAGGAAGTGCTGCACGCCGTGCCGCGCGGCGCTCGGATCCTCCACTACGGCCGCAGCCTACCGAAGTGGTTCGAAGAACACGCGCACGGACGCGAGCAGACGCTGGCGATCGAATCGCGGTTCGTCGACCTCGCACTGCTGTTCCGGGGCGCGGTCACGCTGCCGGGACCGGCGTTCACGATGTCGGACTACGTGTCCCTCGTGCTCGACCGCGATCCGCATCGCACGGGCCACGTCGGCGAATCCGCGATGCGCGCGATCGCGCGCGACGACGACTGGCTGCGCGAGAAGGGCCGCAGTGACCTGCGTGATCTCGCGGCGCTGCGCGCGCGGATTCTCGAGACCCAGGCGACGGATCGGGTGTAGGAGGTCGCCGTGGATCTGTCGCTCGAACAACGCTTGCTGCGCTTCCTCAGTCGCGAAGAAGAGGATGAACGTCGCAGCTTCCGTGACCTCCGTTCGCTTCCGGTCGAGCATCGCGTGCTGGAGGGCGAGTGTGTGCGCGGCGCCGTGCTGCGCAATGCGGGTCCCGAGCGGTTCGAGTTCGACGCTCCCGAGAACCTGAGCAAGTTCCGCGACGGCGACGCGGTTGCCGTCGGCGACGGGTTCGACTTCCAGGCCGCGCTGCCGCTCGTCTACGCGGGCTACGACGCGGAACGCGGGGTCGTCACGCTCGAGAAGGACCGCTTCGCGCGTGTCGATCTGTCCGAACTCGAGCGCGGCGAGACCTACTGCATCGATCGCCGTCCGCTCGGCATTCGTGGGCGTCTGCAGGACGTCGTGCGTGCCGGCTTCGCCGATGCGCGTCTTCGCGACGTGCTCGAGGGGCATCACGAGCTCGCGCGTGACGACGCGCGATACGAGCGCGCGATCACTGCGCTGGAGAAGACCGACCTCAACGACGCGCAGCGTGCGGCCGGCGCTGCCGCGATCGCGACCGAGAGCCTTGCGCTCGTGCAGGGTCCGCCGGGGACGGGTAAGACGCGCCTGCTCGCGGAGCTGATCAAGATCCTCGCGAAGGCCGGCTGCCGCATCGCGCTCACCGCGTACACCCACCGCGCTGTCGACAACGCGCTGCGCGCGATCCATGCCGCCGATCCCAAGGTGCCGTTGTTCAAAATCGGCAACGCGGGTGCGAACGCGCCGCAGCTGCGCAAGCTTGGCGTCCACCTCAACCCGCGCGCCGTCAAGCTGCCGCAGTCCGGTGTCGTGATCTCGGGCACGTGCTTCGCGATCGCCAAGATGACCGCCGAAGAACGCTTCCACCTCACGGTGTTCGACGAAGCGGGCCAGATGCCGATCGCGCACGCGATGGCCGGCATGATGCTCGCGAAGCGCTGGGTGTTCTTCGGCGACCATGCGCAGCTGCCGCCGGTCATCACCGCGCACCACGCCGATCGCGAGGTTACCGAGTCGGCGTTCGGGCGCCTGCATCGCGTCTACGGTGGTGAGCTCCTCGACACCTCGTATCGGATGAACGAAGGCGTGTGCGGCGTCGTCAGCGACACGTTCTACCGCGGCCAGCTCACGTCGGCGGACAGCGCGGCGTCCCGCATCATGCCGTTCGACGGGGGCGGCCGCTTCGACGAGATCCTCGACCCGGCGCACCCGGTCGTGCTCGCGCGCGTCGATCATCGCCAGCCGGGGATGCGTTCTCCGGAAGAGGCTGCGCTCGTCGCGGATCTGTGTGAGGACCTCGTGCAGCGGCACGGACTCGATCCGCGCGACATCGCGGTCATCGCGCCGTTCCGCGCACAGGTGCGATTGATCCGCTCCGCGTTACAGCAGCGCACGCAGCTCGGCGATGCGAAGGGGCTCGTCGTCGACACCGTCGAACGGATTCAGGGGCAGGAGCGCGAGGTGGTGATCGTGTCACTCGCGGTCGGCGACCCCGACACGCTCGATCGCCGGGCCGGCTTCTTCTTCTCGACGAATCGCCTCAACGTCGCGCTCTCGCGCGCGCGGACGAAGGCGGTCCTGGTCGCGTCGAGCGGCGCGTTCACCGCGTTGCCGCGTGACGCTGAGAGCCTGCGCGCCGCGTCGGTCTACAAGTCGTTGTACGAGACGCTGCCGTGCGTCGACGTGACCGGGGCGTACTGCGGGTCCGAAGGGTAGTCGGGCCCGTGCCCGCTCCCGTGACCCGTGCCCGATCGAGGCTACTTTTCTCACGGAATCCATCGCCGTCGTTCCCCCAAAGGTGATGCCACTCACCCATACCGAGGAACCTGATCGATGAACCCATTTCGAATCGTCCCCACGGACTCGTTCGACGGCCCGTGCGAGTGTTGTGGAGATCTCAATCGCGTCGTGTCCGGCCGCGTGTGCGACGACGCGGAAGACAAGGCCGTCTTCCTCGTCTCGTGGACCCTCGGACGCGTCGACCGTGGCGCGGTGTTCGCGATCGTGCTCGGTGATCTTGCTCCGGGCAGCCCGAAGCGTGGGCGTTTCGGTGCGTCGATCGCGTATGAACTCGCGCCCGACGGGCCGCGATTCGCGATCACCGAACCCGAGGTGCCGATGATCCAGAGTCTGGAAGCGGACTGCCTGATGCCGTCACGCCGCGAGCTCGTGATGACGTCGCGTGAGCACGCGATGGTCGCGGCGGCCGACTTCGTGCTCGGATTCGACGATCGGATCGCCGAGCTGCGAGGTCGGTGGCAACTGCACGCGGAGCCGGTGAGCTAACCCTCGGCCGGGTCCGGGCGTTCGCCGTATGTCGCGCGGAACTCCTGGAGGACGCGAGAGTAGCGCTTGCGCACGGTCGTCTCGGCGACGCCGAGGCGGATCGCGATTTCCTGGTAGGACATGCCGGCGAGTCGGTACTTCACGACGTCGCCGTGGTCGGCGTCGAGGTGCTCGACGAGAGCGTGCAGCCAGCGCACTTGGTCGGCGCGCGTGACGGCTCCGTCCGTGTGCTCCGGAAAGTCGGCGATCCCTCCGAGGCCGTCGCCCGCTGCGGATTCCCCGCGGAAGTCGTGCGCCGTGCGGCCACGCGACGCGAGCACCCACTTCGCGTGTTGGAACAGCCGGGCGCGAAACGATTCGATCGGCACGTCGCCGAGGTCGTCGTTCGCGAACGACGCGAACACGCGCGCGAAGACCTCCTGACACACGTCGTCGAGCGTGACGACGCGACGCAGGCGAGGGCCCATGTTGCGGTCGGCGAACGCGCGGATCGCGTCGACGTTCTGCGCGAAGAGATCGGCCTCGAGCTGTTCGCGCTCGGCGGGGCTCACGGTTCGCGCACCTCGACGAAGTCCCACTCGGTGCGGGGCGCGATGCTGTTGTTGGTCCGCAAGCCGAGGTAGCAGATGTCGCGGAGGTCGTCCGGAGCCTTGCCGCGCAAGCGCGCGATCTCGGGGCCGTCGGAATGTTCGCGACGAATGACCGCCTCGACATCGCCGCTCCGGATCGTGAGCCGGATGTGGATCCAGTCGGTGCCGATGTCGAGGCGCTCGTGTTGCGCGGCGGTGCCGTCGATTCCCAGAGTGGCCCCGTGTCGCGTCACGCTGCAAGCCAGGACTCGGCTGAGAGGTCGAAGTCGGGGGTCGGTGCCGATCTCGATACTGGCCTCGCCAGGTTGGTTGGCAAGAATCTCTGACCACACGCGCACGCGCGCGGAAATCGTGCGAGATCCCGTGACGGGGTCGAACGTGAGTGGGCGCCACGCCAGCAGCTTGGGAGACTCCGGCCCGGCAAAGCCCTCGACCAGGAGCTTGCCGTCAACGAATCGGAATCGAAACCTCGCGCCGTGCGTGTCGATCAGGTGGCCGGACTGCGCGACGGTACGCCACGGTGTGTCCGCGATCGGCGAACTCGAATCGAAGTCGTCGCGGAACTCGCGGGGTCCCTTGGGTATCGGGCGTGGCCTCACGCGAACAATCCGTAGGCCGGTTTCACCACGGATGAACGAGTAATCCTGAGTGTCCTCTGCGTGGATCGAGACCTCGGATTCCGAGCGTGAGAGGATCGACCCGCCACGCAAGATGAGTCGCCGCAGTCCGAGAGTCGCGACGTAGTCGTGCGGGAGACACGGTTCCGACAGGACCCCGGCGAGATCGTGGACGCCGAACGGGGACACGTCGCCGTCGGGCGTGCGTTTGTCCTGCACGCCGTGGTTGTCGTCCGACCGATACCAGTGGTTCATGCAGCGCTGCCAGTCGATCGAGTCGCCCCAAACGAAGCGCCGTGCGTCTGCGCCCCTGGCCGCGCGCTCCCATTCCGTTGGCGTTGGCAGTCGGTAGACGCGCCTGGCTGGATCTTCCGTGCGGGCGAAGTCGTTGATCTCGTCCAGGATCGCGTGCATGGCCACATAGCTCGGCAGAACCACCCGGCCCTGGAAGAAAGCAGGTTCCGAGCGCAAGAACGAGAGTGCCGAACGTTCGCCGATGCGTGCGACGTCCATGAGGTCGCGCAGAGTATAGCGCTGAAGTTCATGGGTCCCGATTTCGAACCCGTCGACCCAGGTCAGCTGATTGACGAACTCATTACGAATCTCGTCGCGACCCAACACGGAGTACCCGGCGTGCACGTACCGAAAGTTCTCGCTCGCGTGCGAACTCGGCATCGGCTGGAGTTCGATCTCTCGTTCGCGGTCGCGCTGGACCGCGGCACGGCGTACGAGCAGAGGTAGGCCCAGGTCCGCGTGGCCGTCGAGAACGCCATGCAGGAAGTAGCTTCCTTCTGGTGCTTCGCCGTCGATCGGAGTGGTGCCGAGGTCGATCGAATCCGGATGAGCGATCCCGGCGTAACTCCGTACTCCCGTATCTGTCTCGATGGCCGGACACAGCCACACTCGCATCGGGCCGGGTTTGCAGGACAGCACGAGACGGCCAGACCGATGGAGGAGCGGGTGCTTCGGCTCGTATTTCGCGAGGACACCGTTCCATCGCGACCCATTTGGATTGCGCAGCCACTCGCGCACGTTTTCGAGGTCCTCTTGGAGCTTCGTGGCCGCGAAGTCGGAGAGAGTCTTGCGCACGCGCGGCTCGTCCGGGTCCTCGAGGACCGCCGCGTCTAGAGCGCGTTCGAGTTGCAGATCCAGTCCGCGCACGACGAGAATCGCAGCCTCCAATCGCGATTCGAGTCTCGCGCGTGCTTCGCGCGTCCAAGACCGTGGCGGTAGCTGGAGCTGCGCGTCGAGTTCGGCTTGGCGAGCATCGACTTCGGCGCGTGCGGCGCTTCTCTGTTCCAGAGCCGGCAGCGCGACTCCGAGTAGTTCTTCGACGCGCTGGGCCGGTGCCACCACGCGCCAGTACCACGTCGACGCCCCGAGCGCGACCACCGCGACGACGCACAGCGCGAGCAACACCCTGTGCCGGCGCACCGCGCGCAGCGTCTTGCGCACCGTGCTCGGCGGCGCCGCTGCGATCGGGCGGAACTCGAGGAACGCCGTCAAGTCTTCGGCGAAGTCCGCCGCTGACTGGTAGCGCCGGTTCGGCGCGCACTCGATCGCTTCCAGGCAGATCGTCTCGAGGTCGACCGGGACGCCGCGGTTCGACTTGCGAGGCGCTGTGGGGTTGCCGTCGAGGATGTCGGTGAGCGTCTGTGCGCGCGATTCGCTGGCGAACGGTGGGCGGCCGACGAGGCACTCGTAGAGCGTGGCGCCGAGGCCGTAGACGTCCGTGCGCGCATCGACGGTGCCGCGGCGTGGGTCGACCTGTTCGGGCGCCATGTAGTTCTGCGTGCCGACCGCGTCCGAGCTCAGCGTGAGGTCCGAGTCCTCGCCGGTGTCCCGCGCGAGTCCGAAGTCGAGGAGCATCGGGCGACCGTCCGTATCGATCACGATGTTGCCCGGCTTGACGTCGCGGTGGACGACGCCGTGTTCGTGCGCGTGATGCAACGCGAGCGCGAGGTCGCGCACCATCTCCGCGATCGCGCGGAAGTCCTGCGCGTTCCAGTCCTGTCCGCGCAGCCGCTGGTGCAGCGGCTCGCCTTCGACGAGCTTCATCGCGAAGTACGGCGTGCTCGCATCGAGGTCGGCCGTGAAGATCGGCACGATGTTCGGGTGGTCGAGCCGACCGATCACTTCGACCTCGCGGGCGAACCGCATGCGACGCACGGGCGATGCCGCGAGTCCGGGCAGCGTCTTCAGCGCAACGCGGCGACCTGGCACCGAGATCTGGGTCGCGACGAACACTTCACCCATGCCGCCGGCGCCCAGCCGTTCGACGATCTCGAAGTCACCGACCCTTGCGCCAATGAGGTCGGCGCCGTCCCGTTCGTGGGCATTGAGCGCACGTTCGGCGTCGGCGAGGCCCTCCCGTGGGACGATATTTCCCAGGTCCTGGATTGCCCGCCGCACTCGGCCGCTCGAGTCGGAGTCAGGTACGGAACTCACCCCGTTGTTCTAACCGATCTGCGGGCTCTTCTCGTCAATCCGCGACGGGTGACCCGCTAGAATCCCCGGGCCATGCAACCCTCCGATTCGCTGCTGTCCGACTACTTCCTCTCCGAGCAAGACCTCCATCACCTCATGGAGCACCTCGTCTCCGATCGCGCCAACGCGGGCACGCTGCTCGCGTTTGCGGACGAGATGAGATTCGAGGCCGGTGAGATGCTGATCCGGCAGGGTTCGACCGACGCCTCGGTGCTGATCCTCACGGAGGGGACGCTCGACGTGCTCGTCGATGAGGGCGACGAACGCAAGACCGTCGCGACGATCGAGCCGTATGCGCTCGTCGGCGAGCAGGGCTTCATCGACGGCGGACCGCGCACAGCGACCGTCATCGCGCGGACGGACGGCGTCGCGCACCGCTTGACGGACGCCGGCTTCGAGCAGATCCGCTCCGTGCACCCCGAGGTCGCGTGCGCGTTTCTCGTCGACGTTTCGCGTGCGCTCGCGCAGCGGATCCGTCGGAGCAACGGGTGATCCGTCGCGCGCTGGCGAGCGCGCTCAGTCTAGCGCTCGGGGTTTCCGCGCAAGAAGCGCCGATCGGCGTGAGGGGCGCGACCGTCTATCCTGGCGATGGCTCCAAGATCGACAACGGCGTCGTCGTCGTGCACGAGGGTCGCATCGTCGCTGTCGGGCCTCGAGAAGGAACGGGTGTGCCAGAGGGCACGGGCTGGATCGAAGCGGCTGGTCGCTTCGTCACTCCGGGCCTCATCGATGCGCACGTGCACTACTCGCAGACCGGCTGGGTGGACGGGCGTCCCGATGCGCGTGACGAACGGGCGCGCTTTCCGTACTGGCAGACGATCGCTGACTGCGAAGCGCACCCGGATCGGTTCCATCTCGCGTTTCTCGCCAGCGGCGTGACTGCGGTGTTCGACGTCGGTGGCTATCCGTGGACGCGCCGGCTCGCCGAACGCACGGAGACGTCACCCTTCGCCCCGCACGTCGCGGCGACCGGTGCGCTGCTCGCGACCTACGATCCGCCGCCGCTGAGAACGGCGGATCGGCGGCAGTTCGTCCTGATCGAGGCCGGCGGTGAGGACGCGGCACGGGAGGCCGTGCGGTCCCACGCGGCAGCGGGTTCCGCGGCGATCAAGGTCTGGTTCATCGTGCGCGCCGAGGGCGAGCTCGCGCGGCTCGAGCCGGTCGTGCGCGCCGTCGCGGACGAGACGGCGAAGGCCGGCCTGCCGCTCGTCGTGCACTCGACGTCACTCGCGACCGCTCGAATCGCGGTGGACGCGGGTGCGCGGTTGCTCGTGCACAGCGTCGAGAACCGACCGGTCGACGACGAGTTCCTCGAGCTCGCGAAGAAGCGCGGGACCTTCTACTGCCCGACGCTGACGGTGCGCGCGGGCTACTTCCACGTTTACCGGGGGATCGTCCCGGACGGCGTGCGCGTGCAGCTCGCGTTCGTGCACCCGTCTGTCGAGGAGCGAATCCTCGAGACCGCGAAGTTCGATCCGGCGCGCGGGTTCCGCAATCCGCGCGTCGCCGAGTCGCTCCTCAAGCAGCAGGAGCTGCGCGACAAGCTGCTCGCAGAGAATCTCCGCAAGGTGCACGAAGCCGGCATCCCGGTCGTCATGGGCACGGACGCCGGCAATCCGATGACGCTGCACGGTCCGTCCGTCATTCCGGAGATGGTCGCGATGCAGAACGCGGGCCTGACGCCGCTCGCGGTGTTGACCGCGTCGACGCGTGACGCCGCGCGCGCGATGGGCCGTGGCGACGATCTCGGATTGATCTCGGTCGGTCGGGTCGCGGACCTTCTCGTGCTCGAGAAGGATCCCGCCGTGGACATCGCGAACCTGGCGTCGATCGATCGGGTGTGTCGCGCGGGCGTGATGCACACTCGCGCGGGGCTCGTCGACCGACTGCGGACCGCTACTCGCTGAAGTCCCCGTCGGGTTCGGCGTAGAGCGTCGCCTTGCTCGAGTAGTAGAGGTAGCCGAGCAGCTGCGCGAGTGCGGCGATCGCGAGCACGGCGCCGAGTCCGGCGATCTCGCCGACGGCATGCTTCACCCAGAAGTAGGCGAGGCACGCACCGAATGCGATCGCGGCCATCACGAGGGTGAGCACGAAGAAGCCGGGCACGAGGATCTTGCTGTGTGCGCGGCAGTTCGTGCACGTGATCGACAATGGTGAGATCGAAGCGAACGTCGCTCCGAGCGAGATCTTCGTCCCGCACTGTGGGCACCGCAGGGGTGGCGACGCCGCCACCAGCCAGTCGTCGCGACTCGCGACGGCGCGACGTTGGCGCGCATCCAGCACGAGGAGAGCGACGATGGCCACGGCACAGACGATGCCGGCAATGATCATGGCCGTCGTCCAGTCGGGCGGCGCCTTCGCCAGTAGGAAACACGTCATCACTCACACTCCGATCATGGCCAACGCCAGATAGCCGACGAACATCAACACCCCGACGATCGAGCCGAGAACGACGATGCGGAGCACGTGCCACAGGGTCGACCAGAGCGGCGAACTCGCGCGCGTCGGCTCCGTGCCTTCCTCGGTCATGTCTTCCAAGATCATCGTTCGACAATCTCGAGGAACTCGTCCTCGGTCAGAACCTCGAGACCCAGCTTCTCCGCCTTCGCGAGTTTCGAGCCGGCGCCTTCGCCCGCGACGACGTGTGTCACCTTCTTGGTGATGGACGAAGACGTGCGGGCGCCGTGCTCTTCGACGAGAGCGCGCGCGGCGTCGCGGGTCATGCGCGTCATGCCCCCGGTGAAGCAGAACGTCATGCCGTCGAGACTGCCGCCTGCCGGTGCCGCGGAAGACTCGATCGACAGGCCGGCGGCGAACGCCGCGTCGAGGAAGCGGCCGGTCTCTTCGAGCGCGAAGAAGTGAATCAGAGACGCCGCGACTTCCTCGCCGACGCCATGCACGCCGACCAGCGCCTCTTCGTCCGCGTTGCGCAGCGCGTCGAGGGTGTCGAATTCGTCGGCGAGGTCCTTCGCGGTCTGCTCGCCCACGTGCCGGATACCGAGCGCGAGCACGAACTTCGCGAGAGGCGGCGACTTCGCGCGGTCGAGTTCTTCGACGAGGTTGTCGTACGACTTCTCGCCCCAGCGATCGAGCGCGAGCACTTCGGCCTTCCGGTCGGGAAGCGTGTAGACGTCCTCGAGCCGCTTGACGAGGCCGGCGTCGATGAGCTGGTCGACGTACTTCTCGCCGAGCCTTCGAATATCGAGCGCCCGCCGCGACGCGAAGTGCACGATGCGCCCCTTGAGCTGGTCGGGGCAGTCCAGGTTGATGCAGTAGAGGAACGCGCCCTCTGGCTCGAGCGCCGACGCGCAGGTCGGGCACTCGGTCGGCGGCTTCTGTTTCCGGGACTTCTTGTCGCGCTTGTCCGAGTGCACTTCGACGACGGCCGGGATGACGTCTCCGGCGCGCTCGATCTCTACGTGATCGTCGACGCGGACGTCGCGCTCGTCGAGCAGGCCCCAGTTGTGCAGCGTCGCGCGTCGCACCGTGACGCCCGCGATCTCGACCGGTTCGAGCTCGGCGACGGGTGTGATCTTGCCGGTGCGGCCGACCTGGGCGGTGATGCCGAGCACTCGCGTCGTCGCGCGCCGCGGCGCGAACTTGAACGCGAGAGCCCAGCGCGGCGCGCGCGCCGTGCGCCCGAGTCGATGCTGTTCTTCGACCGAGTCGAGCTTCGCGACGATGCCGTCCATCTCGTAGGGCATCTCGTCGCGGTCAGCCTCGAGCCGATCGCGGTACGCGACCACGCCGTCGATCCCTTCGCTCTGCTCGTACGGGGTCGCGAGCGTGAAGCCGCTCCGGTCGAGCAGATCGCGGAGCTCGGAATGCGAGGCGACCTCGAGGCCCTCCGCGTGACCGATGCCGAAGCAGATGAAGTCGAGAGGGCGCCTGGCGACGGTCCGCGGGTCGAGCAGCTTGAGCGTGCCGGCGACCGTGTTGCGTGCGTTGCGGAACGGCGTGTCCTGCGTCGTCTCGCTCTCCGCCTGCAGCCTCGCGAACGCGTCGCGGTTCATGATGACCTCGCCGCGGACCTCGATGCGCGCCGGCGGATCGTCGATCGCGAGGCGCAACGGCAGGTTGCGGATCGTGCGCAAGTTCTGCGTGATGTCCTCTCCCGTCGTGCCGTCGCCGCGGGACAGGCCGCGCACGAACTCACCATTCTCGTAGAGCAGGTTCGCGCTGACGCCGTCGAGTTTGGGCTCGGCGACCCAGTGGAGCGGCGCCTCCTCACGCTCCTCTTCCTCGTCGTCGTCGCTCGCGAGCGACTTGCGCGCGCGCGCGTCGAACTCGCGGACCTCCTCTTCGTTGGTCAGCGATTCGATCGACAGCATCGGGACCAGGTGGTCGGCTTTGTCGAATGAGCTCCCCTTCGGCAGAGGTGCGCCCACGCGCTGCGTGGGCGAGTCCGGTGTGACGAGATCGGGATGCGCGGTCTCGAGCTCGACAAGCTCCGCCCAGCGCGCGTCATAGTCCGAATCCGAGAGATCGGACGAGCCGTGGTTGTAGTACAGCTCGGAGGCTCGCTCCAGTTCCTTGCGGAGCTCGCCGATGCGCTTGCGGGCGGACGCGGTCATCGCCCGAGATTCTGTACGACGGCGCCGCCGGTCAAAACGGAATCTCGTCGTGGGGCGCCGCGGCCGGCGTTTCGCCGTCCGGCTGCTCGGCCACCCGCCGGTAGCCGCTGTAGGGGACGTCGTTCCTGCGGATCAACTCGCCGGTGTCGGGGTGGCGATACTCGCTCGGCCGCACTTCGACGAACACCGGGCGGTCCTGCAGGTGCTCCGGTTCGAGATCGATCGAGCCGGTATTCGGGAGGCCGAGCGCCCCGAGAATCGAGCGCACGCGCGCCATCCCGCGAGGAGAGAAGACCAGGCCGTCCCACGCGGCCTGGCGACCCGTGAACTCGCCCTCGGCGACGACCAATCGAATCCCCCAGCGGACGTCTCCGTTCTTGGTCGTGCCCGGATTGACGTCGGTGATCTTGCAAAGGTAGGTGCCTGCCGGCACCGTGACGTAGTCGTTGGTCTGGGGCTTGGTGTCCAGATCGAACCTCACGGCAGTTCCTTTCGTCTGTAGTGGTTTCCAAGAGACCTGTGCCCAGCAGGTACGTTTCGGTGACGCCAGTCGCTGTGAATCTTTCGAACTCCGATCTCGACAGCGCGGATCGCTTCATGCGACTCGCGCGCGACCACTACGAGAACTTTCCGGTTGGCTCGTTCCTGATCCCGCGCGCGCAGCGAACGCACATCCATCGGATCTACGCGTTTGCGCGGACCGCCGACGACATCGCCGACGAGATGCAGGATGCGGTCGAGTTGGCGGCCTACCGCGCGTCGTTTCTCGCGCACGTCGATAGCTCGCCCGAAATCCGGCTCGAGCTGTTCACGGATCTGAGCCGGACGATCGAAGAGCTCGACTTGCCCGTATCGCTCTTCACCGACCTGCTCGACGCGTTCGCGCAGGATCTCGACGTCGCGCGGTATCCCGACGACGGGTCGTTGTTCGGCTACTGTCGCAAGTCGGCGGATCCGGTGGGGCGGCTCGTCCTGCGGGTGTTCGGCCATCGGGACGACGAACTCGACGCGTGGTCCGACTCGATCTGCACCGGACTGCAGCTGCTCAATCACCTGCAGGACATCCGCAGTGATCTCGAGGAACGGGACCGGATCTACTTCCCGACCTGCGATCTCGAGAAGTTCGGGGTCACCGAAGACGAACTCCGCGCGGACTCCGCGAGCCCGAACGTGCGGGATCTCGTCCGATACTGGACCGACCGCACCGCGGGCCTGCTCGCCGCGGGCTGGCCGCTGATGGCCCGCGTGCGCGGCCGTCTACGGCTCGAGCTGCGCGCGATCGTCGGCGGGGCGGCGGCGTGCGTGCGGGCGATCCGCGCGGCGGACCACGACGTGCTCTCGGGCAAGCGCCGTATCGGCAAGGCGACCAAGGTCGGCGTGCTCGCGCGCGCGGTGTTCTCGTCGCGCATGCCACGGGGGCTCGCATGACCGCCGACGGCACCGAAGCGCTCTCGCCGGCGGAGATCACCAAGCAGGCCGGGTCGAACTTCTCGCTGTCGTTCGCGTTCTTGCAGGCGAAGCGTCGGCGCGGAATCTCGACGATCTACGCGTTCTGCCGCGCGGCGGACGACGCGGTCGACGAGGCCGATACGCCCGAGGAGGGCCGCGAGCGGCTCGAGTACTGGCGCCGAGAACTCGAGTGCGCGTACGGCGCTGGCGAACCCCAGAGCGAGCTCGGCCTCGCGCTGCGTGAAACGGTGCGCGAGTTCGGCGTGCCGAGTGAGCATCTTCGGGCGCTCTGCGACGGCTGCGAGATGGACCTCGAGCCGCGCAGCTATCCCGATCTCGAGAGTCTCGAGGGTTACTGCGGGCGCGTCGCGTCGGCCGTCGGCCTCGCGTGCCTCGCGGTGTTCGGCGTCGACGAAGCGGCGGGCGGGCGCTACGCCGAGCGGCTCGGTCAGGCGCTTCAGCTCACGAACATCCTGCGCGATCTGCGGGGGGATGCCGAGATCGGTCGCTGCTACGTCCCCGAGGACTATCTGCGTGACGCCGGCGTCGAGAAGGCGTGGCTCGATGGCACCGGCCCCACCGAAGCGTACGCGGATAGCGGACCGATCGATCGCCTCGTCGAGCGACTCGTCGTCGTCGCGCGCACGCGCTTCGACGAAGCGCGCGCCGCGATGCCCGGGGACGGCAAGCTGCGCCGCCGACTGATCGCCGCGGAGATCATGGGTGCGGTTTACGCGCACCTGCTCGATCGCGTTGCCGCGCGGCGTGGCCACATCGATTCGCCTGGCCGCCTCCGCATCTCGAAGCCGCGCAAGCTCGCGCTCGCGTTCCGCACGTGGTTGCGGGGACGTCGGCCGTGAGCCGGGCGCTGGTGCTCGGCGGCGGCGTCGCGGGAATCTGCGCGGCGTTCGCCCTGCGCGACCGTGGTCACGATGTCGAGCTGTGGGAGTCGCGGGGCTGGCTCGGTGGGCGCGCGTTTTCGCTTCCGGAGAAGCCGGGGTTCGCGTCACGCATCGACAACGGGCCGCACGTGATGCTCGGCTGCTACGAGCACATGCGGCGGCTGCTGCGTCGGGTCGGGACCGAGGGCGACTTCGAGCAGCCGCGCGCGCTCGAACTGTCGTTTGCACATGCGGACGGCGCGGCGACCGTGCTGCGACTGCCGAGCTGGATCCCGGTGCCGCTGTCGTTGCCGTGGTCGCTGTTGCGATTCTCCGGGATGTCGTTCGGCGCGCGTCTGCGCGCGCTGCGCGGCATGTCGAGCGTGCTGTGGGCGACGCCCGTTGAGTGGACGCTCGCGCGGTGGATCGAGAAGCGGGGACAGCGCGGCGGGCCCCGGTCGTTTTTCTGGGATCCGTTGTGCCGCGCGATCATGAACGCCGAAGCGGAGCACGTGTCCGCAAGGCTGTTCGCGAGAACACTGTGGCAGGCGTTCTCGGGCGGCGCGGCGCGCGCCGCGATCTGGGTGCCGAAGCGTTCGTGGTCGGAGCTCATCGGAGAGCCGTCGGAGCGCGTGCTCGCGGACGAGGGAGTCCAAGTGCACACCGGCCGGCGCGTCGACAGTCTGGAGATGCGTGAGGGTCGAGTCGTAGCCGTGCGTTCGGCCGATGACCGGTGCTTCGACGCGAGTGATGCGATCGTGGTCTCTGCGCTGCCGTGGTTGGCGTTGCATCGGCTCGTCGGCGACGACTCTCCCGAGGCTGCGAAGAGAGCGAACGCGTCACCGATCGTGTCGGTCTACTGCGCGCTCGAAGACGTGGAGGGCCTGCCGTCCGAGCGCGTCGTCAGCCTCGTCGATGGCGACCCGTTCCACTTCTTCTGCCGGCGGTCCGGGGCGAGTGCCGGCGAGTTCGCGCTCTTGTCGGGCGGCAACCGTGCGCTCGACGGCGTCGCGACCGACGAGATCGAACGGTTGGCCGAAGAGCAGCTGCGCCGCTACTTCCCGCGCGCGCGCTGGAGCGGGGGAGCGATGCGCGTCGTCAAAGAGGCGCAGGCGACGTTCGTCGCGTCGCCGGATCTCGAGTCCGTCCGCTCGACCGCGACCACGCAGTCGATCGCGAACCTTCGCGTCTGCGGCGACTGGACGAACGCGCGACTCCCCGCGACGCTCGAGGGCGCCGCGGAGTCCGGATGGGCGTGCGGGACCGCGTCATGAGCACGGACCCGATCACGCTGCGCGACGTCACCGAGGACGACTTCGACGTGCTGTTCGAGCACCAGCGCGATCCCGACGCCGCCTATATGGCCGCGTACACGCCGCGAGACCGCGAAGAGTTCGATGCGCACACGCGGGGGCTGCTGGCCCGTTCCGACGTGATCAAGCAGGTCATCCTGTGCGGCGACGAGGTCGTCGGGAGCATCGGTTGCTACCTTCGTGGCGAACGGCGACTGATCGGCTACTGGATCGATCGCGAGTTCTGGGGCAAGGGCATCGCGACGCGCGCCTTGCAGGCGATGTTGGAACGCGTGTCCGACCGGCCACTGCACGCGTTCGTCGCGGTGCGCAACGCGGCGTCGGTGCGCGTTCTCGAGAAGTGTGGTTTCGTGCGCGAGGCCGAGTGCCGTTCGCCGACCCAGGACCACTGGTACGAAGTCGACGAGTATCTCTACGTGCTCATGTGAGGATCGGACGACGTTCGCGCGACGCCGTATGATCCCGAGATGCGCCGCGCACTCATCGCCGCCACGATTCTGGGTGTCTCGAGTTCTGTGGTCGCACAGGTGTCGTGGCAGGAGATCGGCTCGCACAGCATCGCGCGAGTGAATGCTCCGCTCGTGACGGACGGTGGAGGCAACGTTTGGTCCTTCGGTGGCGGACACTACGGGATGGACTTCAGCGACGGCACGCGCCTTCTCGCGGGGGAGACCTGGATCGAGGTGCCGACACCGACCGTGCCGCCGGCGCGCAATCTTCACGGCATGGTCTTCGACGTCGCACGGAATCGCATCGTGATGTTCGGTGGAGTCGGCCCGGCGGGTTTGCTCAGCGACACCTGGGAGTTCGACGGGGCCGACTGGACCCAGGTGGCGAGCACCTGGCCGCAGCCCCGACTCGGGGTGGCGATGGCCTACGACCCGCTGCGTGCAAAGACGGTTCTGTACGGCGGCGAGTCGTTCAGTCCGGGGTCTCCGCTCGGCGACACTTGGGAGTGGGACGGCGTCGCTTGGACGCTGCGAACCATCCCGACGTCGCCTGGCGCGCGGGCAGGGGCCGTCGCGGTCTACCACGCTGGCCTCGGGCAGGTGGTTCTCTACGGCGGCTACAATTCGCCGTTCCCGGGAGGCCCGCCGGACGTCTGGGGCTTCGACGGTTTCGCTTGGTCGATCGTCGCGCCGCCGTTGCAGGGGCACGAAGAACACGCGATGGCGTACGACCCGGTCGCGGACGCGTTGCACGTCATCGGTGGACTCGGCGTTTGGAAAGACCATCACGTGCTGCAGTCGGGAACCTGGACCCAACTCCCCGCGATGGAGTACGGGCTCGTCGACGCCGCGGCGACGTACGTCAGTTTGACCGAGGGCATCGTCGTCACCGGGAGCCTCGGCGCGGCGCCGTCGACGCGTCGCTACGCGGGGGGGGCGTGGAGTTGCGTGCCGAGCAATTGGCCGACGCCACGCGAGCGTACGGCGATGACGACGGACACGGCGCGCGGCAGAGTGGTGCTGGTCGGTGGATCCCGCAGCGTGGACCTCTTGAACGACACCTGGGAGTGGGACGGCGTGATGTGGTCGCAGCGAGCGATCGGTGCGGGCCCGACCCCACGGCAGCTGCATTCGTTCGCGTTTCACGAGGCGAGCGGGAAGTCGGTGCTGTACGGCGGGCTCGATGCGCCGTTCGGCTCGTGGACCTCGGACACCTGGACCTCGGACACCTGGACCTGGGACGGCACCGTGTGGGACGACGTGGCTCCGCCGGTCGAGCCCCCGGCCGTGCAGTCTCCGGCGCTCGCGGACGATCCGGTGCGCGGCAAGCTGGTCGCGTTCGGGGGGTACGATGGGAACAGCTGTCGCGACGAGACGTGGGAGTGGGACGGGGTCGCCTGGTCGCAGGTCGTAACCGCGGTCTCGCCCTCGCCGCGATACGGATGCTCGGCTGCCTTCGACCCGACGCGTGGTGGCGTCGTGCTGTTCGGCGGGGGGCCGTGCGGCGGCGGCGTGCTCGGCGACACGTGGTTGTTCGACGGCTTCAGCTGGACGCAGCTCGCCGTGACGCCGCCGTCGACATCGCTACCGCAGCCTGAGCTGGTCTGGGATCCCGTGCGAGAACGTCTCGTCGTGCACAGCACCGAGTCGCTCGTGCCGTTCGAACTCTCGACGTGGGAGCTGGTCGGTTCTGCTTGGGTGGAGCGCGCGAGTCCGGAGTTTGCGAGTGGCAAGCTCGCGTTCGATCCGGTCACGAAACGCGTGCTCGCGTTCGGGCACTCGCTGACGGGCGCGATGCTGTGGTCGTACGGCGCCGACGCGCCGGCCGACGTCGAACCGTTTGGCGCGGGCTGTCTCGGTAGCAACGGCCTCGCGCTCGCGACTGTGGCGACGAACCTGCCGTGGCTCGGCGGAAGCTTCCGCGCGGTTGTGGAGGGCGCGGCGCCCGGATCGATCCCGTTTCTGGTGTTCGGTGGATCCGATCAGATGTGGAACGGCGTTCCGCTGCCGTTCGACTTCGGTCTGTTCGGCGCGACGGGTTGTATCGCGTGGAATGCGCTGCGCGTGCCGTTCAGCTTGCAAGGCATGCCGCCGGGCTACGAACTGTCGGTGCCCGGTCAGGTCTCGTTGGTCGGCAGCGAGTGGTTCGTCCAGGGCGTCGCGATCGACATCGCCGCGAACCCGTTTGGGATCGTCACTGGCAACGCGTTGCGCCTGACGGTCGGTGAGCGTTAGCGCTAGGGCGCGACGTTCACCATGATGGCGTTGCTCGTGCGCACCTCGTTGAAGGCGCCGAGCATCAGCTCGATGTACTGCACTCGATACGTCCCGCTTGTGCCGATCGGAATCGTGAGCTCCGCCGTGCCGTTCGAAGGAAACAGCGGAGCGACCGCGAGAATGTCGGTGTAGAGAGGACACAGAAACGGCCACGCTGGACCCGGAGAAGTGCCTACGACGACGGCGCCGGCATCGCCGAATGCCGCATCGAGCCACAACTTCAGGTCGCGAGATCCGTCGAGCCGAGTCGGCATCGCCGCGGACATCTGGGGGCCACACCCGATCGCGATGTGCTGGAAGGTCGGTGACGGCTGCGCGAAGAACTCGACGCTCGCGGTGTGCAGACACGTGGCGCCCCCGAAGTTCGTCGTGCTCGCATCGAGTCGCACCGGGATGCGGGCGCTCGTCAGTACCACGGGCACGTCGACCGGCGTGGCCGTTCCCGACGCGATCTCCGGGGAACCGTCGTCACCGACATCGAAGAAGGACGGGGCCTGTGAGCACACCGGCGCGAGCGATCCACGGATGACACCGCTCATCGGCCAGGGCGCCTCGTATTCGATCAGGACGTCTGCCTGCGCGTGAGACCACCAGCCACTGCCGGGAGGTCCCGGTGGACTCAACGCGCTCACGGTTGCGGTTACCCGGAGTTCGTGGACGTTGAAGTTCACCGACCCGACCGTCTCGACCTGATGCAGCATCGGACCGACGAGGGAGAACGTCGAACTCTGCACCGGGCCGGCGCCCTGCCAGAGGATCCGTGATTCGCCGCTGACGTCGACAGACGGCGACTGCGCGATCGCGGCAGACGCCACGGCGCAAACGGCTCCGAGGCGGAGGGGCAGATTCATCGCTGCAGAATACCGAATTCCGGTCACACAGGGCGGCGGCCTGCGGCTGTCGGAGTCAGTCCCCGATTCCACCGACGAGGAACCCCTACATGACACCGTCCCGCCTGCTCGCCCTGTCCCTGCTACTCACCGCCCCGCTGCTGGCTCAGGTCCCCGCGCGCCAGCTGAACGGCGCCGGCTGGGGCCCGTTCCAGAACATCACGAACATCACCGTCAACGGCGCCCGCAACCCGCAGCTCACTCTCAAGAAGGACCGTGGCTGCAAGCAGATCCGGCTCGCGGTCACCGGAACGCTGCGCACCGGGATGTCCGGCGACAAGCAGCTGAGTGCGGTTGGTCCGGGTGCTTTGAGTCCGGCGAAGTTCAAGGTGACCTACAACTCGTCCCAGCTCCCCGCGGGAGCGACCGGAACCCTCGAGTACACGTCCTCCGTCGAGTGCCTGGACAACTGCACCATCGTCTGGTGCACCGGTCCGGGCGCGACGTCGCTGCGATTCATCCGGCCGGGCCAACCCGTCGTGAATCTGCCGGTGACGCAGGACGTCTCCGGCCAGTCGACTCTCGGCGGGAAGAAGACCGACGTCGACTTCCGCGACGAGAACGGCGACCGGTTGCGCTACCGGGAGCAGAACGTGAACGGCACGTGGCCGCCGGCGTTCAGCAACTTCCAGATCGATATCTCGTGCAGCATCGCGCACCAACCGGTCATCACGATCGAGAAGGAACTCGACGAGACGACGTCGAACAACGGTCAGCTCGGCGTCGCGTGCAGTCTCGAGGAGATCCACGTCAGCGCCCGCGGCACGAACGCCACGCCGCCGCACTTGGTCTACGTGTTCGATCGTTCGACCGCGTTGCTGCGCACGTATCAGCAGGATCCCACGATGTCGACGACTCCGTGGGGCTGGGACGACGGCGCGACCGACCACAACTGGGGGCCGGACCTGACGTTCTTCTGGGGTGGGCCCAACGGGATCTACCTCGCCGACGCGAACGGGCAGCCGAAGTCGACTTACCGCTCGGGTAACGGGATCGAAACCCTGCCGAGCAACGTGATCGCCGGCCCGGCGCTCGCGACACTCGGTGTCTACCGAGGCGTCGCGTACGACCCGAACGGCAACGGCGGGGCGGGCACCTGGTGGACCGCGAACTGGAACTCGGACCTGCTCGAGATCGACAGCTCCGGCACCGTCGTCGACGTGATCCCGTGGGACGGCATCTGGTCGATCTACGGCATCTATCGCGACCCGTTCACGGGTCACCTCTGGATCAACTCGTCGCCGAACCGCGGTCCGATCGTGGAGATCGACGGTCTCGGCAACCCGACCGGGCGCGAGATTCCCGGCGCGATCGACATCCAGGGTGGCCTCGACGGTTTGCAGAGCGGCGGCACGATGAGCCGGACGATCGGCGGCAACGACCTCGTCGCGATTCGTCAGGGCGCGCCGGACGTGCTCTTGTCCTACCGGCTGAGCCTCTCCGACGAGTTCAACTACACCGAGGCCGAAGACCTCTACGTCGGGGTCGACGGAGTCGCGGACTCGATCCTCGGCACGACGGTGCACGCGTTCCATCAGACGGCCGACATTCGACTCGGTCAGAACGCGGGTTCGGCGGGCGCGCTGCTGCTCGATCCCGCGGCGACCGCCGGTCTTCCCCAGATCTGGGCCGGATTGCTCGGTCCGACGTTCGAGTATCTCGAGTGGAGCCTGCACGTGCCGCTGCTTTCGCCGCAGACGATCTCGATCCCGTTCACACCAGGGACGCAGCTGCCGCTCGACAGTGCGGCGCTGTTCGGGCTGGGCATCCCACGCGTGTCGGCGCAGGCGATCGTGCTGTCGCCGGAGGTCCCTGGTCCGGGCCTGCCCGTCTACGCGACCAACTACACGACGATCGAGGTCGGTCACCCGAACGGCCCCGCGCGTGGTGTCCAGGTCGATGCCTACGGCGCGAACTCCTACAACGCGGACACCTCGTTCGGCTTCTTCTGGATCAACAACCCGTCGCCGATTGCGATCACGCGCATGCGGATGACGTGCGATGGCGACATGCTGTTCCACGTCGACGAGGTCGGGATGGGCGACCAGTTCAACGCCGGCGACGGGACCGCGTGTGCCGGGACGTATCGCAACGGCAGTCATTTCGCGGCCGGTCTCGACTTCTTCGCGCCGGGTCTGCATCCGATGGCGGCGTGCTCGAACGGAACGTCGAGCGGCTTCCGATCCATCGGTTTGAGCCACAGCGAGTTCATCGAGTTCGACTTCGTCGGCGGACTGTTCGCGAACGGGACGGCGTTCGAATTCGACGTCGACACCGACTTCGGGCTCGGCATCAACGGCTCCTCGATGCGCGGCATGCGCTTCGACTTCTGGTGGGCCGACGGCGCGCAGAGCACGATGTTCCTCCAGCCCGACGCGGTTGACCCGAACTACGGGTTCGCCGTGCACTGAGAGCTCGTTACTTCTTAGAAGGAACGGAGCTCGAACGCGCCGGGCCGCATCGGGTCTTTGACCTGGATGGACGCCCGGCGCTCGCTCGACTAGGATCCCCGCGTCGCGTCAGCGATCCAAAAGGGGCCACATGTCGAGACGAATCGCGTTCTTCGCGTTCTTGTTGTTCAGCGGCGGACTCACCGCCGACCCACTCCACGCGCAGTGCGGCGTTCCGTCACCGCCAGCTCCTGGCGCGGTCCCGTTCGACAACCTCCACGTGACGCCCGGCGACTACCGGCGCGCGCGGGGCTTCAACTACCTCGCGATCTACCCCTCGCGGAACAAGCTCGGCGCGACGATTCGAGCCGGCCTGCCGTGGCGCGGCGTCGCGTCGAGCACCGCGATGTGGGAGGAGTACGACCCCGACGGTCAGACGGCCTTCGAGGTGCACGAACAGCTCCGGCTGATGAAGACGATCGGCGTGAACATCATCCGCGTGTTCATGTCCTACCCGTGCTGGCACTACTACCACCAGCGTTCGGCGATCGGCCCCAACCAGTACAACGTGCGCTTCGCCGACTTTCTGTCTCGCTGCGAACAGAACGGCATCTACTGCATCCCCGTGTTGTGGGACAACACCGGCGCGGGTGCGGGCAACCCGCCGCGGATCGGGCTTCGGAACTACTACTCCGAGCGGCACTTCCACGCGTGGCATTCGAATCCGGGCATCACCTACATGGAGAAGGCCCTGCTGCGGACGGGCTCGTTCGTCGGCACGCCGGCCGAGACGTACATCACCGATCTCGTCAACGCGGCCAACGGGAGCCCGGCCATCGCGATGTGGGAGATCATCAACGAGCCGTTCCAATTCACCGAGCCGTTGCTCGGCCAGGTGATCCAGAGCACTGTCCAGGTGCTCGACCCGCTGACGAGCGCGCCGATCCTGCTCGGCCTGCCCTGGCAGAACCACGCCTACCACCAGTACGCGCGGATGAGCGAGGTCGACGTCCTTGCGATCCATCACTACGCGCATACGTCGACGATGGCCGCGCTGCATTCCCAGGTGCACAACGCGACGCACATCCGCCTCGACCCGACGCAGACGTCCGCGACTCCGGTCTTGCACAAGCCGTTGATCCTCGGCGAAGCGGGGTCACCGGGGTTCGGGCACAGCTACGCCGACGCGATCGACCAAGCGATCCGGGTCCCGCGCCTCGATCTCGGCGCGAGTGAGGCCGGCATCGGCTTCATGTCGTTCTCGAGCAACGTCGGCTGGCAGCGCGGCAACTATCCGTTCAAGGCACAGGGTGGCGTGTTCTACGGGGACGGCACGGTGCGCAATCTCGACGACGTGCACGCGTTCCTCGCGGCCGCGGGCTTGCCGACGACCACGCCGCTCGTGCAGAAGGTGCCGACGATCGTGCCGCCGTGTCCGCAGGGGACGCCGGCGACGGAGGACTCGCCGATGTGCGCGGGCTTGGTGCGCCAGACGCCGATCTCCGCGGGACTGGATACCTACGCGGAACGCGTCGCTTGGGTGAACGCCCCGAGCACGGACCTTCTCAGCGTCGGCGTCAACCCCGGATGTCCGCCGAACTTCGCCGCGTACGTCGAGCTGCGCGAGTTCTTCCGCTCGTGCTATCAGGGCATCACGGCTGCCAACGGTTTCGCGTCGCAGTGGCTCGGTAGCATGAACGACGTGACGCCGCCCGGTTTGCCCAACGGCAATCCGTACGTGAGTCAGGCTTCGGCCCCGGCGCCGGAGTTCGTCCTGCCGATCGCGACCGTCAACATGATCGACTCGTGGTTCGCCTACACCGAGCTGCAGCTCGACGCAGCGAACGCGTTCGTGCCGACGCCGTTCACCGCGAGCCTGCTCGCGCAGAGTGCGACCCCGGGACCGTTCGATCCGCGAGTCCACGGCGAGCACCTCGCGCTCTTGTGTCTGGACGCGCTCGATCCGCTGCGCACGATGATGCGCGACTACGTGATCGCGCAGCAGTGACGCCGCGTCACTGCTGCCCGACCACGCAGTCCTGCGCGTTCGTCAGGGCGAAGCCGGGCGCGCCGCCGAGGTGCGCCGCCTGCGTGTAGAGCGTCGCGCCACAGAGCGCGAAGTCGAGCGGGACCGTGAACGAGATCTGCGCGATCGGGCCAGCGGCCGAGGGCAGCGGCAGCAGGTTGCCCGGCGCCGTCAACAGGTCGGCGAGCAGGTCGTAGCCGTTGAAGATCGTCACCTGCGTCGATCCGATCGTGCCGAACAGCGACGCGGTGTTGTGGCCCGTCGTCGCGGTATTGATCGTCGCCGTGAAGTTCTCACCGATCACCATCGGCGTCGCAGCGTAGCTCTGCGGGTTGATGCCGGAGTTCCGGTTCGTGACGGTCGCGAGTTCGCAGCGGGTCCACAGCTGCGAGCGCCAGTGCTCGAGCGTGCAACGCATGCGCAGCGCCTGTTCGTACGTGAACTGGTTCATGCACGAGTCGTCGCTGTAGTCCATGTAGTTGTTGACCGGGTCCGACGAACCGCAGCTCGTCGAACTGCCGCAGCCGAAGTTCGGTTGCGCCTCGGGGTTCGTGTCGCAGATCAGGTCGCCGCCGGTGTTGCACGAGCCGCTGCATCCGCCGTCGAACGTGTGGTAGAGGCCGAGATAGTGACCGACTTCGTGCGTGGTCGTGCGGCCGAGGTTGTACGGGGGGCCGATCGGCGCGTTGCGACCGACGGTCTCCCAGAGCATCACGACACGGTCGCGGTTCTGACCGACGATGTTGCCCTGCGGGATGTCCGGCACGTAGCCGAGCGCGCCGCCGCCGTTGTTCGTGTAGATGTTCAGGTAGCGGTTGGTGTCCCAGGCCAGCGTGCTCCAGTAGTTGCCGCCATCGGAGTACCAGGTGTTGTTCGTGTGGCGAGTGATGCCAGTCGTCGGGTTGCCCGAAGGGTCTTCGGTCGCGAGATAGAACTCGATACCGGTGTCGTAGCCCGGCGCGCCGAGCGTGCCCGGCTTCGCGCGAAAGTCCTCGTTGAGCACGTCGATCTGGCTGTGGATCATCGAGTCTGGGATGAAGCCGGTGCCGTTGTTGCGCTGGATCACGTGGACGACGACGGGGATCCGGTAGATCGAGTTGACCGCGTATTCGGGGGACACCGTGTTCGACGAGTACGCGCAGTCTCCCGGCGCGAACGCGACGCCCGCCTGGAGGTTGCGAGCGGGTGAGCCGCAGCGACGCGGGTTCTGGGCGTTCGCGGCGTTCGCGATGGTCAGGACGAGCAGCGCGATGCCGAGCGCCAGTTGAAACGGGGAGGAAGAAGTGTGGTTCATGACAGGGAGTCCGGAAGGGGAACGTCGGTGGGAGCGACGCCTTGTCTATTCCGGAGCCGAGCGCGAGGTGTGTTCGAGATGTTGCCGGCGGAAGATCAGGCTCGGAGAGAGGCGAGAACGAGCCGATGCCGGCGAACATCTCATTATAACACGTCGTGCAAGGGGCCCTTCCGATCGCCGATTCGCATGCCGACCGATGACATCAAGATCCTGCTCGTCGAGGACGACGACCGCATTCGGCGGGAGATCTGTGGTGCGCTGACGTCCGCGGGTTTCGACGTCGCGGTCAGCGTGTCGGCGCATGATGCGCGCAATGCGTTGTTTCGAAAGCTCGATCTCGTCGTGCTCGACCTCGGCCTTCCCGACGGCGATGGACTCGACATCTGCCGCGACTTGCGCGCGGCCGGGAACTCGGTGCCGGTGTTGATCCTCACCGCGCGCGATGCGCCCGATCAGCGGGTCCTCGGGCTCGACGCCGGTGCCGACGACTACGTGATCAAACCGTTTCACGTCCCGGAACTCGTCGCGCGCGTGCGCACGCTGCTGCGGCGTGCGCACGGCACCGTCGCCGCGGGTCCGCTGCGTGCCGACGACGTGTGGGCGGATCCGGAGTCACGCTCGGCCGGTCGCGGTGACGCTCGATTCGATCTCAAGCCGCGTGAGTTCGACTTGCTCGTGTTCTTGCTCCGGCACCCCGGTCGAGCATGGACGCGCGTGCAGTTGCTCGATCGCGTGTGGGGTATCGACTACGACGGCGATGAGCGCACGGTCGATTCGCACGTGCGTCGGCTCCGCGCGATCGTCGAAGACGACGCGAGCGATCCGCGTTTCATCGAGACCGTGTGGGGTGTCGGCTACCGGTGGAGGAGCCCGTGACCGGGCGCGTGGCCTGGCATCGCCGCATCGGCGTGCGTCTCGCGATCCTGATCACGGTCGCTCTGATCGCGTTTGACTTCCTCGCGGGCTACGCGTTCGACCACGTCACGGCGTGGGTGGGCGCGCCTCCGGTCGATACGCCGCTCCAGGTGCTGCACACGGACTGGGTGCGGTCGGACTTCTTGGAAGGCGGGGCGGCACCGACCGGCGAGCGACTCGACGACTGGGCCGAGCAGCTCTCGGACGAAGGAGTCGCGTTCGTCTGGCTCGACCCGGCCGGAAAGGTCGTCTGCGGGACGCCGGGTTTGCCCTGGTCCCCGGGGGACCGGTGGGATTTCCCGGACGCCAACGTCCAGCAGATCGAGTTGCGAGGGCGGCGTGTACACACGACGACCGCGCGAGTGCACGACGACGGCACGCTGCTCGGCAGCTTCGTCGCAATGCTCGTGGACGAGGAACGTCACGACGTCGCGCACGACGTCGCCGCTGACTCGCTCTTGCCGTACCAGGAGTGCTGGTTCTGCGAGCCCGAAGTCGGATCGATCGTGCTCGGCGAACGCGAGTGGTCCGAGACGCTCGCACGGGACGAGCGCGTGGCAACGACGCTGTCGATTCTCGTGATGATCGCGAGCGCGTTGCTGATCGGGTTCGCGGCGTCGCGGTGGATCACCGGTCGAATCACGCGCATGGCCGAACGGGCCGCCGCGCCGATCGACGGGCCCGAGTTGCCCGGCCCGTTCGACTCGAGTGGTGAGGACGAGATCAGCGCGCTCGCTGGCGCGATGAACGCGATGCGCGAACGGCTCGCCCAGCGGGACGTCGAGCGTCGTGAGTGGACGGCCCAGGTCTCGCATGACCTTCGCACCCCATTGACGGCACTGCTCGCGTGTCTCGATCGCGCCGAGTCTTCCCTCGATGACGACGCGTCGGCGCGCGAGCTCATTCAGGTCGCGCGCATGGACGCGATGCGCGTGCAGGATCTGACGGAGGACTTGCTCGAGATCGCGCGACTCGATGCGAACCTCGGACTGCGCACCGAACCGGTTCCGCCGGGAGAGCTCGTGCGCCAGGTGGCAGCGAGTCTCGGGCCCTTGGGATCGGAGACCGATGTAAACGTCGAAACCGAGGTCGAACCGAGTCTGCCGATCCTCGACGCCGATGGCAGCCGCCTGATCCGAACTCTCGAGAACCTCGTGCGCAACGCGATCCGGCACGCGCGGGCCTCGGTGTGCATCGGTGCGGCCCGCGTCGACGACGGCGTTCGATTCGAAGTCGTCGACGATGGCACGGGTTTCGGGGAAACCGACCGCCTGGGCGAGAGCATCGACTCGGGTGGTCTGGGACTCGTGGTCGCGCGTCGTGCTGTCGAAGCCCACGGCGGGCGAATCGAGTTCGAGAACCGGCCGCCGGCGGGAGCGTGCGTCTGGTTCGTGATCCCGACGCCCGCCGGCACCGGCTGACCTCAGCGCGCCAGCGTCAGCGAGTGCCAGATCGTCGTCGCTTTCCGCTCACCCCTGCGGCGGGCGGCGCCGTTCCAGATCGCGACGCCGAGCTGCACCTTGCCTCCGGGTTCCAAATCGATCTCGCCATTGACCTCGGTTCGCAACGCGCGGCGGAACACGATCGTCCACTCGCCATCCGCGTAGGATGGGTTCGCGGTCACGCGATGCTTGTCGCGGTCGTAGGGCAGCGTTTGGAACCCGTGGACGCGGACGGAATCCGCACCGGTCGACGGCTCCCGGACACCGGGCGCGTGTCGTTGCAGCGGAACGTCGGCCATGTGCGAATGCGGTGGACGCAGGTCGGTCAGGCCCGCGACGTCGCGGAAGCGGTAGGCCTTCCAGTGCCAGATGTTGACCGGGTTCTCGTCGGAGCCCATGCCGAAGACGGCGGGACGCTCTGCCGCGGAGAACTGGACTGCCGCGGCGTCGCTGCCGCCCCCGGCGCCGCTCCCGCCGATCAGCCGGTCGTTGCGGGACGTGTCTTGCCAGCGCACGCGCACGGCGAACGTTTCTCCGTCGTGGAGTGCCGCGACCTTCGCCGCCGCGATCGCGGCGTCGTTCCAGGCGAGCGGCGCGAGCGCGAGTTCGACCTCGTCCGCCTTATCCCAGGCGGCGTCGCCCGCGTGTTCCGGCACCTGCCCCTCGATCCGCGTCGCGCGGATCTCGGTGTGCCGCTGGCGCAGGCGCTCGTTCGCTCCCGCCGGAATCAGACTCTCGACGTAGGTGATCAGCGCCGCGGCGGCTTTCGGGTCCTCGACACGGGTCGGGGGCATGACCGACGCCGGCATCCCGGCGACCACGCGCCGGTGCAGTTCTTGCCGCGTCGAGGGTCCCTTCATGATGCCCGCGGTGAAGTCGCGGACGGTCCAAATTTCGTGCGTGTCGGTCCAGTCCGGCGTCGGCTTGCGGCCCTTGCCGTCGAGTCCGTGGCATGCGGCGCAGTGTTCGAGGTACGTCTCGCGTCCGAGCTCGAGGGTCTCGGCATCCTGGGGTGCGGCCCCGACGCGCGCGATCGGCTCGCCGGGAGTCAGGCGCGTTTCGGCGAGCGCGCGGGCGCCGGGGAGCTGAAGACGCAAGCCTTCCGCTTCGGAGGCCGTGCGCAGGTTGCGCGCCAGGCCCTCGACCGCGAGGTAGCGCACGTACTCGGCCATGCGTTCGAGAGCGTCGTCGTCCATCCATTCGAACGACGGCATCGAGGATCCCGGCATGCCGCGTCGAATCGTTCGCGTCAGGTCCGCGATCGTCGGAACGCCGTTCCGGGTGCTCGCGAGCGCGAACTGCCCGAGCGTGAAGTCCCGCGGCGCGGGTGACAGGAATCGCGCCGCGGCGCCTTGACCGTCGCCGTTCTCGCCGTGGCAGAGCGCGCAGTGCTGTTCGTACGCGGTCGCGATCGAGCCGAAGTCATGGTCGCGCGACGCCATGGCGTCCGCGACCGAGGGTTCCGATTGGCCACCGGACGCGCATCCGACATACAGAGCGGCCAGCGCGAGGACTCCCACGCCCCATCGCCACGATTGCTGATTCTCGATTCTTCGCATGACAACCTCCTGACGCGGAGAGCCCTCAGACCTGAGAGGTCGGCTCTCAGGTTTGCGGGAGTTCTGTCCCGGCCTCGTCCGAGACCGAGGGCTTTCGGCGTGTGAAGGGTCGATGAGCAAGCCGCATGCCGAACCTGGCACGGGACTTGCCCGGATGATCAATCGTGAGTGCCCTGGATTCACTACGAGAACACGAGATGCTCGCGGATCTCAGCCTGCCTGAGAACGTGGCCGAGGACGCGACGTCCATCGAGTGCGAGCAGACCCACGGAAGCCTGGTCTTCCTGACGCCGACGGAGGTCTTCAAGCTGAAGCGCGCGGTCGACTTCGGCTTCTTCGACTTCACGACGCTCGCCGCGCGGTTGGCGGATTGCGAAGCCGAGGTCGCGCTCAACCGGCGGCTTGCGCCCGACGTGTATCGCGAGGTCGTGCCGGTGTTCCAGGACGCGATCGGATACTCGCTGACTCGTCCCGGTGAGATCGTCGACTACGCGGTGCGCATGCGGCGACTGCCGCTACGCGCACGCGCGGACGATCTCTTGCGTCGAGACGAGCTGACCGGCGTCGCTCTGGATGGCTTGGCGCGCTACGTCGCCGCCTTCTACCGCCGCAGTCCGCGATTGCCGCCGGCCGCTTCGGACGTGCGGGCGAACTTCGAGGAGAACTTCGACCAGGTGCGCCCGTTCGCCGGAGACATCCTCGAGCTCGAGGAGTTCGAGTCCCTCCGCGATCGACAGCAGCAGTGGCTCCGCGAAAAGTCCGACTGGATCAGCGCGCGCCCGACCGTGGACGGACACGGCGATCTGCGGCTCGAGCACGTCTACTTCCTGGATCACGGTCCGACCGCGATCGATTGCATCGAGTTCCTCGATCGGTTCCGGATCGCGGATCCGGCGCTCGACGTGTCGTTCTTCGCGATGGAGTTGTATCGCGAGGGGCGGGCGGATCTGGCCGAGACGTTCCTCGCATCGTTCGCCTACGAGTCCAACGACTACGACGCATACCCGCTGTTCGACGGATACATGAGCTATCGCGCGTTCGTGCGGGCGAAGGTCGCCGCGTTCGTCGCCAGCGACGCGAATGCGGACACCGAGCGGCGTGAGCGCAAGCGCGCCGAAGCGCGTCGTCAGTTCGCGCTCGCCGCGCAGCTGCTCGAGCCGCGGAGCGTCGGCCGGGTCGTCGCGGTGGGCGGACTGCCGGCGTCCGGCAAGAGCACTGTCGGTCGCATGCTTCGGCCGATCGTGCGTGGTCCGATCGTCAGCGCGGACGCCGCGCGGAAGTTCCTGGCGGGTGCCGAGCCGACCGATCGGCTCGGGTCCGACGCCTACTCGGAAGACTTCTCGGCGCGCGTGCTCAACGAGCTGATCCGTCGCGCGGATCGCGCCCTGGCGAGCGGCCGGAGCGTCGTGTTCGACACGACCTTCCGCAGCTCCGGCGCGATGCAGCGGGTGCGTGAGTTCGCAGAACGGCACGGCGCGAAGTTCTCGTTTGTCGAGTGTGTCGCCCCCGAATCCGTGCTGCGCGAGCGGCTGCGCAATCGAACCGGCGACGTGTCCGACGCCGACGAGTCGGTTCTCGACTGGTTTCTGAATCGTTCTGACGCGTGTTGTGACACGGAGTCGATGGACGTGGTGCGACTCGATACGACGCTGCCGGCCGCCGAGATGCACGCGTTGCTTCGTGACCATCTCGAGGAATGACCCATGACGAACCGAGGAGGGCCCATGCACGTTCGACAGATCATGACGCCGAGTCCCCACACGATTCGAGTCGACAAGTCCGCGATCGGGGTCGACTCGATCATGAGCTGGGCGCACGTTCGTCACGTTCCGGTCGTCGACGTGGATGGGGCGCTCGTCGGGGTCGTGTCGCAGCGCGATCTGCTGCGCGTGGCCATTTCCGAGATCGATCGCGACATGACCGACACGGATCGAAGCATCGCGCTCTCGCGCGTGCCGATTCGCAAGGCGCTGTCGCCTCGCGTGACGGAGATCAGCCCGGAAGCTCCGATCGAGGAGGCCGCGCGTCTCATGTACGTCGAGAAGATCGGCTGCCTCCCCGTGACCGAAGGCGGCAAGCTCATTGGGATCGTGACGGAGCACGATCTGATCGGCCTGCTCGCCGGCATCCCGTTCGAAAGCATGTGACGCGTCGACCGGGACGACGAGTACGCTACTTCGGGATCATCCCGAGCAGCTTCGTGACGTAGGGCTTCAGGATCGCCGCGACGTCCGGGGTGAGTCCGCCGGTAAGCTTCGATAGGCGGTCCTTGAACGGGCCGAGCTTGCTCGTCAGACCGCTCATCAGGTTGCCGACGTTCAGCTTCTTGGCGGACGCCAGCGTCGTTTCGAGGGTGTTCGTCATCGGGCTGATCGTCTTGACGATCGATTCGGCCGAGGCCTTGTCCTTCACGGACTCGAGCTGGGTCACGATGTTGCCGAACTGCTTCGCGATGCCGTCCGCGGACATCGAGGCTTCGCCGCTGCAGGCGCCGAGGACGAGGAGGAAGGCGAGAGAGACGGAGGAGATCAGTGCTTTCATGGTGATTCGTAGGGGGGTGTCAGTGAGTCGAGAGTCTAGGCTCACCCCGCGGACATTCGGGAGCGCACCGACAAATCAGGGATTCCCCCAGGCGGTCGTTCCGCTGCGATGCGCGAAGCGGTGAGAGACGCCGTGAGAAGCCCGGAATCCTCCGTTTCGTGGCTTTCCGCCCGTCCGAGTCCGCGGAACTCGCCCTCGGGGAATCCCCGACTTTCTGGCCATCGTCCGGCGACAAAAACGCGCGATTCGCCTCGACCCCACTGCTAGCCTCGGGTCCCCACCCACAACCAGGACCCCAAGATCATGGCAGTTCTCGTCGGCCGCGAGGCCCCCGAATTCCAAGCGCAAGCCGTCATGCCCGACGGCAGCTTCCAGGAACTCTCCCTCTCGGACATGCGCGGCAAGTACGTCGTGCTGTTCTTCTACCCGCTCGACTTCACGTTCGTGTGTCCGTCCGAGATCATCGCGTTCAGCAACCACTGCGCGCAGTTCAAGGAGCGCAACTGCGAAGTCGTCGGTGTCTCGATCGACTCGCAGTTCACGCACCACGCGTGGCGCAACACCAAGGTCGAAGACGGTGGGATCGGCGCGATCGGATACCCGCTCGTCGCCGACCTCACCAAGTCGATCGCGCGTGACTACGACGTGCTGCTCGACGACGGATCGGTGGCGTACCGTGGACTCTTCCTGATCGACAAGGAAGGTCAGGTCCGTCACCAGGTCGTCAACGACCTGCCGCTCGGTCGCAACGTGCACGAAGCGCTGCGGATGGTCGATGCGCTGCAGTTCCACGAAGAGAACGGCGAGGTCTGCCCGGCCAACTGGAACCCCGGCAAGAAGGGCATGAAGCCCGACGCCGAAGGCGTTGCCAGCTACCTCGCGGAGAACGCGAAGTCGCTGTAGCCGTCGAGCGCCCCGGAAGCGCCCCGGTTGACACCGCGTTGGCGCCGGCGTGAAATCGCCCCATGGAGTCGCGTGAAGGCCGGACCCTGGGGCTGCTCCGCCGCTGGAATGGCGGCGACCAAGCCGCGCTCCACGAGTTGCTCGAAAGGCACCTCGAGTGGATCACCGACTACGTGCACGGCCGCTTGGGAGACAAGGCCCGCAGCCGAGCCGAGACGGTCGACTTCGTGCAGGCGTCGATGGTCGACTTCCTGACTTATGGACCCAAGTTCGAGGTCGCGGACGAGTCGGCGTTCCGCGGACTGCTCGCTCGCATCGCGGAGAACAACATTCGCGACCAACGACGGCACGACGGTCGGGCCAAGCGAGATATCGATCGCGAAGTCCAGGCTCCGTCTGACAGCGTGCTCTATCTGGATGCGCACCGATCGATCACGCGCCCGAGCGAGCATGCGCAGCGTGACGAGAGCATCGCACTCGTGCGGGTCGCCCTCGAGCTGATGGAGCCGCAGGATCGCGAGATCGTGCGGCTGCGTGAGTTCGAAGAGCGGTCGTTCGCGGATGTCGGCGAACGCATGGAGATCTCGGAGGACGCCGCGCGGATGCGCTTCTCGCGTGCGTTGCCCAAGCTGGCGGAGAAGGTTGCCCTCCTTCGCAACAGCGGACTCCAATCCGCGCTCGACGAGGGCGCCGATTGAGTGATGCGGTTAGCGCTGCTGCGCCGCCGACATCATCGCCTTGAAGTCTTCGCGTCCACGCAGCGGATCGAACGCGGGGTGGTTGAGGAAGTCCAGGTTTCGCAGCCCCAGATCGACGGCGGCGCGATAGGCCGATACCGATCGGGTCGCGTACTCCTCACGCAGCGTTTCCCGCGCATCGCCACCGATTGCCTCATCGTCATCGACGAACTGCATGCAGCGGACGAAGTACTCGCCGGCAAGCGTTTGGCCACCCTGCTCGACTCGACAGTACTCGGGCATCCTCTCCGCGAGATCCGAGAGCTCGCGGTGGTCGCGGACGCGGACCAGCATCTCCGCGAGTTGGTAGGCCGCCGACCACCGCGCGCCGAGCGCGTCCTTGTGCGCGGGGTCGCGCCCCAGCATGTGCTGCGCGATGTTCAGCGCGCGATGCAGCATCGGGCGTGCGGATCCCGGGTCGCCGCCGAGTTCGAGGGCCGTGGCCGTGGCGGCGATGATCTCGACCCGCAGCTTCGCGGTGGACAGCGGTTCGGTGTCCGTGCGTGAGCCGAGGAGTTTCAGCGCGGTCCCGAGCATCTCGCGCGCGTCGTCGACTTCGGCCGGCGAGAGAGAGTTCGCGTCGACGTCGCTGATCGACAGGAGCAGCTGGGCTCCGGCCAACAGATCCGTCGCGCGATCCTGGTTCGTCGCGTCGGCGTCGGTCGCGTCGCGCCGGTGCTTGGCTGCCTGCTCCAACTGGAACGCTCGCAGTCGCCGCCTGGCGTCCGTCAGTGGTTTCGATACGCCGCCTGCGGCGCGAGCGGTTTCGCCGCGGACGAGGTGCCGTAGGGCGATCAACAGCTGGCCCCGTGCCGACTCGTTGTCGGGATCACGGCGGACCGCGAACTCCAAGTCGATGGCGGCGCGCTCGACCCACCGCGCGGCTTCCGTCTCGTTCTCCACCTGCGCTGTGTTGACGAGATGGAGCTTGGTGAAGCCCGATCGAAGTCGATAGCTGACCACCTCGGGGTAGTGCGCGATCAGCTCGTCGTAGAGGTCGACCGATTCTCGGATGAGGCTGAAACCGGCATCGCGGTCACCGGTCGCGACGAGCGCTTGACCGAGGGCGCCCTGACAGTGCGCGAGCCGGCTCTTCGACGTCGCGCGCGCCGGATCTTGATCGGCCCACTGCTCGATCATCGGCAGTGCACGGCTGAGGTAATCGATGGCCCGATCGTTGTGGCCGTGCCGCAAGCACTGCATGCCGCAGCTTGCCAGCGTGGTGCCGAACAGGCCGCGGGCTTCGGTGTCGTCGGGGCGCAGCTCGCACAGGCGTGCGCGCGGCGCGATCGCCTCCTCGATGACAGCGGCATCGAAGCCTCGGCCGGTCAGCAGGAAGAACCGGTTGTTGCAGAGATCACCGAACGTCCGCAACGCGTCGACGTCGTTCGGTGACCGAGCGAGGATGCCGTCCAGGAGATCGGCCGCTTCCTCGAACGCTCGCGACGCGGTCTCGGTGTCGCCGGATTGGCACAGCAGCTCGATCGAGTCACTGCGCATCCGTGCGAGGTCGAGCTGCGCGCGGGGATCGGCCGGGAAGTCCCGGAGGAACGCCCGCTGGCGCGCGACCGCGTCCTCAAGCAGGCGCAGCGTCGTCGCGCGGTCGCCGAGAAGGAGCGCCGCGGTCGCGTGGTAGTGCTGGGCTCGCGCCGCCTTGCGACGCAGCTCCGGATCGTCGCTGTTTTCGAGGAGGCGTTCGTAGGCGACCAGAGCTTCCTCGTACAGATTGCACTCGAGGCGAAGTGCTGCAGGATCCTCGCCGACGCGTGATTCGTGAGCCCGCACGAGCAACTGGTCCACGGCTTGGATCGCGGTCGCGTAGTTGTCGCGAGCCTCGGCGTAGCCCATGAGCGTTCCGACGATCCCGACCAGCAACGCGGTCGTCGCGAAGACTACCGCTACGGAGATCGCGCGGTGTCTCCGCACGAGCTTGAGCGTGCGACTCACGGTCGTAGGCGGCGTGGCGTGGATCGGTTCGTGCCGCAGGAAACGGCGCAGGTCCGCAGCGAGCTCGCGTGCATTCGCGTAGCGACGGTGCCGTTCTTTCTCAGTGGCCCGTTCACAGATCGTCTGCAGGTCGCGCGGTGTGTGCGGCTGGATTCTCCGGATCGGCGTGGCTTCGTGATTCAGGATCGAGTGCAGCGTCGCGTGGACGGCTTCGTGTTCGAAAGGGCGGCGCAGCGTGAGGAACTCGTAGAGCACGACGCCCAGCGAGTAGACGTCCGTTCGCGCGTCCACGGTCTCGCCGCGAACTTGCTCGGGACTCATGTAGTCGGGCGTGCCAGCGGTGTCTCCGGTGCGTGTGACGGCCTCGCGGTCGAAGTCCTTGGCGAGGCCGAAGTCGACCAGCTTCACGTTTGCGCCCTTGCCGAGGAGCACGTTGTGCGGCTTCACGTCACGGTGGACGATGCCGTTGTCGTGAGCGCACGCGAGCGCTTCCGCGATCCGGGCGACCAGCTCCGCGACTTCGCCGAAGTACCCACCGTCTTCGACCAGTCCCAGGGAAGCGTCACGAAGCGTGCCGTTGTCCTCGGCACGGATTCGCCCGAGGACCTGCGCGAGGTTCGGCCCGTCGATCAGCTCCATCGCAATGAAGTGAGTGCCGTCGCACTCGCCGACTCGATAGACCGCCGCGATTCCTTCGTGTTGGAGCCGGCCGGCCGCTGCGGCCTCGCGCCGGAATCGTTCGATGTGAGATGGCGTGAGCCTCGGCCCGTGCTGCAGCAGCTTGAGCGCGACGCGTCGTTGCAGCGAGAGTTCGTGCGCCTCGTAGACCACACCGACGCCGCCCCGCCCGATGACCCGGAGCAGCTCGAAGTCGTCGAAGTATCGCGGCGAATCGACCTGCGGTGACCGCGGATCGGATTCGATCAGCATCGGTTCGAGCAGGTCTCTCAACTCGGGGTTGTCTCGGATGACCTGATCGGGCTGCACCGTCGAGTCGCCGTCACGATGCGCCAGGTACAGGTCGACGGCCTCGGACAGTCGGCGCAGGTGATCGTCTGGGGACTTGGAGGGCATCGCGCTCGATCCAGCGTATCCGAATGGCGTTCAGCGCACCTGGTGCCGGATGCCGTAGTACGCGCGGAGCTGAGTCGGGGCGTTGTCGAAGTAGAACCACTGGGCGAACAGGTCGCCCACGAACAGCGGGTCGTCGGGGAGCGCGATCTCGACCGCGACCTGGCCCGAGGGGTTCGAGTTCACGGGGATGCTGATCGCGCTGCTCGGATCGATCTCGAGGAAGCACCCCGGGAGACCGACGAGGGCGAGATCGATGTGCGCCGGTGCGAACGCCAGCATGTAGACCGTCGCGGTACTCGCGGGGAGGCCGGTCAGCGTCGGTCGGAAGAACTGACTGCCCGCGTAGCTCGGGCCGCTACCGAACGTGACCGAGGCCGCGGCGCAGGAGTTGCCGTAGATCGAAGAGATCGCGTCCGCCGGGTGCGTGAAGTGCTGGCCCAGAATCCCACCGTCCAACCTCGCGATCGGGAACTCGGAAACGAGGCTCGGCCGCGCGAGTGTCACCGCGGAGAAACCGGACGCCGGCAGTTGTTCGAGGACCGCTCCGCTGAAGCCGAGCCGGAACAGCTGCTGTTGCGCCCCGAACACCCAGTGCGACTCGCTGACGAGGTCGTACGCGATGTTCGCCAGCCCCGACGGCGTGTCGAAGAGCGGGAGTGGTCCCTCGACGACGGACTCGTCGCGAATCGTGGTCACGCCCTGACCCACCGGCCAGTCGAATCGAATCACGTTGGTCGTCTCGAGTGGGGCGTCGTTCTCCTGCATCTGGTAGGCCAACAGGTAGCGACCTTCGGAACCGGCCAGTGGCGTTTGGAAGCTGAGCAAGTCCTCCGTCGTGGCGAACAGACGCAGGCTCGCGTGCTCGAGTGGACCATCGAAGTAAGGCACCCTCGAGAGCCGGATGCGGGTGCCGGCTCCGATCGGCGCCGTGCTCACGGTGCGCGTGGCGATCACCCAGTCGGTTTGCGACGTCGTCATCGGGGTCACGGATGGAGACGAGATGCTCTGGAAGGGAGCCGGCGCGCGGACGGTGAAGGGGGTGCCGAGAGTTCCCGACGTGGTCTCGATCCGGACGGCCATGGCCGTGCCGGTGATGCCGTTGATCGCGCGCTCGTTGAAGGTCATGAGAGCGCGGCTCGCGCCGTGAGACCCGGCGACCTCCATTTCTCCGTGCTCCAGGTTCACAGGTGGGTTCACGCTCAGGAGTGAACCGCCGTTCGTCGACAGGTCGGCGACCGATTGCAAGTAGGCGCGTGCGCGCTTGCCGAACAACTGGCCGAAGTAGCGCTCCAGGCCGATCACCCAGACGTCCGGGCCACCGGTCATCGCCGTCCGAACTCGCGGCGTGCTCCACGATGCCGTCGCGTCGATGAACAGGAACGACGGGTTCTGGAACTGGTAGTCCGTGGTCACGACGTACGCGTCTCTGTCGAGTGCGGAGACGTAGTTGGAGTAGCCGATGATCAGTCGCGGATTCGCGGGATCGTCACTCGCGGCGATCGTGGGACTGGACAGGAATCCCGGCAAGCCGACGGGCACCGGTGCGGTCAAGGGGTCGATCGTCAGCGGGAACACTGCGTCTTCGACGAACTCCGAGGGGACGCGCAGTCGGATGCGTTCGCCGTCGAACTCCGTGGTCACGGTCGAGCGTCGACCAGCGGCGTCGAAGGCCAGCGCGTGTCCGTACGTGACGAGGACGCGACCGTTGTCGGTAAACTCGAGCTCACGGTGGGCTGCCGTGCACGTCGCGCAATGCATCTTCGTCTCGACCCGACCGGTCACCACGACTTCTCCCGACAGCGCAGGGCACCGCGGAATCACGAACGTCTGCTCGACGCCTTCGGTGCGCACGTCGTACGCTTCGATGACGGCGCCGTAGTCGAGTTCGTAGCGGTGGTCCGTCGAGGACGGCGTCGCTCGTCGAGCGATCAGGTTTCGCGCGCCGATCGTGATCGACTCGGTGCGCCAGGCGAGGGATCGAGACTCGGGCGCTTCGGGCCCCAGCCGGGGGAAGAAGCGGAAGCCGTCGGAGAACTCGACCTTGTAGTCCCATGCGCCGGCCCAGGTGCCGTAGTCGCCGCCTACCGGGTCGGCCGGCCCCGAGTGAATCGGCACGACCAGGTCTTCGAGGAGGTCGCGCAGCTCGGGTACTCCGACCGAATCGGAGCGCTGTGCGATGAGGGAGGTCGTGGAGAGAAGGAGAGAGATGCAGAGCGTGCGTCGGAGCATTGGAAGCCTCACGAGCTTGGGGTTCGACGGACTCAGCGACGGGACGGTGCAAACCGAACGCGCCGGGGTCATTGCAGGACCGTGATGCGCAGGCCGTCCGATGCGGCGACGCCCTGAGGTGCTCCCGAGTCGAGATGGAACGACTGGAGGCACAGCGAGAGGCCGACGGTCGAGGTCGACGGGATCGGGAGATGCATCACTCCCGAGGGCGGCACCATTCCGATTCCGAACGCCGTCGCAGGGTCGACGAGAAGGTCCACGCCGAAGACCGACTGGCTGACCGGCCCCGCGCTCGCGAGTACGCATCCTGCGGGCTGGCCGCCAATCGCACGGAGTCGGACTCCGAAGTTCGTGTTGCCCAGGCGCGGGAGGCCACCGACGCCCGGCGCCACGTCCCAGCGATACTCGACGTTGCCGGGCGTCGAGTTCCCGTAGCGGCGCGGACACGGCATGACCGTGAGGTCACTCGCGATGCCGGTCAGCGCGTTGGTCAAGATTCTGGGGGTCAGTGTCGCGTCGATCCATCCGACTTCTCGTCCCGCCGAGGAGTCGCCAGCGAGCGCGTAGACGGGGCGATCCGTCGCCCGTTCGACAGCCACCGCAGAATTCGTGACTCCGGGCGCGGCGATCGCCGTCACGGCTCCCGTCGCGACGTCGATCGCGTGGACTCCCGACTGCAAGAGCGACGCGACGAGCTGCCCCGAGCTGTCGACGGCCAGTGCCGAAACGCCCACGACCGTCGCGATGAAGTTCGCAGTGCCTCCGGCGGGCAGCGGGAAGGAATAGAGATCCGTCGAGAAGTCGAACGGGTTGGCCATCGCCACATAGCCGGTCTGACCGGACGGATCGACAGCCAGCGCGTTCGGGAACGTGCCGCTGAGTCCGTTCACGACGAGGGGCTGCACCGCACCGGCGCTCGTCACGATGGCGAGTGGTGCACCGTTGAGTGGCGGGGCGGCCATGAGCCCGCGAACCGCGACGACGGCGTCTCCGCGAGGAAGAGTCGCGATGTCTTCGATGGCGCCCCCGAAGCCGAACGGGTCGACGGCACCGAGCGGCCGCAGCGTGTCGCTGACGACGACGCCGTCTTGGATCAGGATCTCGTGCAGGTCGATACTCGGCGTGACGAACGGGCCGCGTTCGCCGACGAGCAACGTGCCATCGTCGCGCACCGCGACGCTGTTCGCGCCTTGCGCATCACCGAACGGGCTCGGGCCCGTGAGATCCGTACCCAGCCCGGACACCGTGACCGGAGGGCCGGGGACGCGGGGATCGACCAAGAACAGTCCGCCAGAGCCGCTGATCGGCCCGAAGGAGTCCTGGAAGGTGCTGACGACGATGGCGCCGTCGGGGATCTGAGGCAGGAGCGTGGCGGAAACACAGAAAAGAGCATTCGAGAGAAGCATGTTCTGGCCGGGGAAAGCGGTTCGCTGATGCCGAACTCAGCGACCCCTCTCCCGGGACCGAACATCGGCGGCCTGCTTTTCTCGGTGCCTGCTTCTGTCAGTGCAGGTGATCGAACACGCGCTCGAGTTCGCGCAGCTCGGGCACGTCGTGCGCCCCGCCCTCGGCGCCCTTCGCGTTGAACCACAGCGCGTCGATGCCCATGTCGATCGCGCCACGGATGTCGCTCGACCAGGTGTCGCCGATCATGACCGTAGAGCCGGCGTCGGCTTCGCCCATGGCGAGTGCACGTTCGAAGATCGGGCGCGCGGGCTTCGGCGTGCCGACTTCTTCGCTCGTCAGCACGAAGTGGAAGTGCTCACCGAGCGGCGAAGCTGCGACGCGTCGGTGCTGCACGCTCGCGAACCCGTTCGTGACGACGCCGACGCGTGCGCTCTCGGCGACTCGTCGGCATACGTCGAGCGCGCCATCGATCAAGAACGGATGATTCGGGAGTTCGTCGAGATAGCCAGCGGAGATCTCCTCGACGTCGATGTCGGTGCGGCTGGCCGCGATCAGCAAACGCGCGAAGCGCTCGGTGCGCAGCAGCGACTTCTCGAGCTCCCCGCGTTCGTACTGCGCCCACAGCTCCCGACTGATCTCGCAGTAGGTCTCGAACAGCAGGCCGGCCTGCGGATCGATCTCGAATCGGGTCAGCGTCGCGTCGAACGACGCCCGCTGCGTCTTCGAGAAGTCGAGGAGCGTATCGTCGAGATCGAAGAGGACGAGTTCGTATCGCATGCGCGCTACGCGTAATGGTCCGTGTGCGGCAGCGTCATCGGCTCGTTCTCGGCTTCGACCATCCACTGCTGCATCGGCGGGAGCGAGAACAAGGTCTCTTGGTAGGTGCGTCCGTTCTCGTCGATTTCCACGTCGTAGGTGAAGAAGCGACTCGCGACCGGCGCGAAGAATGCGTCCGCGATCGTGAACTCACCGAACAAGAACGGACCGCCCTCGCCGAACTCCGCGCGCGTCGATCGCCACGCCGCGAGGATCCGTTCGATATCGGCTTCGACCTCCGGCGGACGCTTCCGGCGCGCGGTCCTGGCGCGGCAGTTCAGCGGCAGCTCGGTGCGCAAATCCAAGAAGCCAGCGTGCATCTCGGCACAGAGTGACCGGGCGCGCGCGCGTGCGATCTTCGACTCGGGCCACAGGCCGCGGTCGGGGTACTGCTCCGCGATGTATTCGACGATCGCGAGCGAGTCCCAGATCGTGATCTCACCGTCGTGCAGCACGGGCACGCGGGCGGTCGGGGCGTGCCGCAACTTCTCCTCGGTTGCGGTGTCCGTATCGAGTGAGATCAGCGTCTCCTCGAACGGGATGTCGGCCTGCTTCAACGTGAGCCACGCGCGCAGCGACCAGCTCGAGTAGTTTTTGTTGCCGATTACGAGGCGTAGGGAGCTCATCGGTACGCGAGACAATACCGCGGCCCCTCTGGAATGTGAGGGCTCGCGATCCCCGATGTGCCGAAAGTAGCCCGGATTCGGCTATTCGACGTGGATGTGCCGGCCGCCGTTCTCCTCGGCGAGGTCGCGCAAGAAGGACACGTCGTTGAGCTCCCCGAACGTCACCGTGTGGATGGTCAGCTGCTTGAGTCGGTTCGCGTCGCGCACGAGCTCGCGGATGCGCTTCTTGTCGCGGATCTTGCCGTAGGTCGGCGCCCCGTCGCTGAGGATGTAGATCGTGTCGAACTCGTTGCGGTAGCCTTTGTCGTCGATGCCTCGACCTTCGAGCCCGATCGCGATGTCGAGCGCGCCGTGCAGATTGGTCGGACCCTGCGGGGAAAGGCTGTCGAGGAACGTGCCGAGCAGATCGTCGCGACTGTTGTCGTTCAGCTTGACGGGCGAGGGGCGACCGCCACCGTCCGGGCGCCACACGCGGACGCCATCGCTGAAGACGATGATGTTGAAGATCGCGCCGTCCGGCAGCGACATGATCAGCTTCTTGATCTCCTCGACGACCATCTTCGCCTTGATCAGGGTCGTGCCGGCCTTGGCCGCCGTCACCTCGGTCTTGAGCGTGATCGGCTCCTTCATCGAGCCGGAGAAGTCGAGGACGAACAGCACGCGGTCCGAGCTGAGATCGAGCGAGAAGAACTTCTCGTACTTCTCGCCTTCGGTGGACTCGGCGTTCTTCTTCGCCGCGTCCTCGGGCTTGGCGAACTTGAAGCGGCCCTTCTCCTTGCGCCAGAAGGTCTTCCACGGCCGGCTGCTGCCAAGCGGCACGCTCTGACCGGTCAGGCGTTCGAGCGAGCGGTGCAGTCGCACGTCCATCGCCCACGGGTCCTTCTTGCGCTTCAGTTCGGCGTCGAGTCCGTCGATCAGCGCGGGGATCACGTGTTTGCTCTTGAGCTGGATCAGCGAGTTGCACGCGGCTGCGCGCACTTGCCACGTCTTGTCCTTGATCAGGATCTTGCGCATCGCACCGATCGTGGTCGTGCGCTGCTTGACGACGTCCTTCGCGATCTTGTCGTGCGCGGTCTCGTCGGTGTGCGGACCGAGCGCCTTGCCGAGTGCATTGAGCGCGGCGATGCGCATGTTGGGAGAGTGGTCTTTCAGCAGGCCGAGGAAGTGCGGCACGACCGACCGGTCGGCGTAGCTGCTCAACACGTCGAGTGCCCGCACCCGCAGCTTGGGCGGCAGTCGCATGCTTGCCTCGAGCACGACGACTTTGCCTTCGGTGGACTCACGCATCCCGAGGATCTGCAGCGCGGCGTCGGCCTTGGGCCGATCCGGGTGGTTCGCGTCGCGCAGGTTCGGGCTGTAGAGCATCTTGATCAGCCACTCGTCGACGCTGCCGTCCGGAATCGCGGCGATGTGCTTGCGCGCCATTCCGCGGACACGCCAGGGCAAGAGCTCGGCGTGGAATTCGATCTTGTCTGCGGACGACTTCGCTCCGGGCGGCGACGGGTCGATCGTCGCGGCACGGAACAGCTTCTTCGCGGCGTCGAGGTTGGCCCAGCGGGCGAGGGCGGCCATCTTGCCGTCGGCGACCGCGATCGCGTCCTCGTCGACCTTCATGTCCTGGACGAAGCGAATCGCGCCGGACTCGTAGTCCTTCATCCAGTTCACGAAGGCCTCGAGATCGGCCAGTCGGGCGGCGGCTTCCTCTTCCTCCGTCTGCTGCCCGGTTGCGGGATCCTGGGCACGAATCGAGAAGCAGCTCAGCGCCGCGAGCAGCACGCAGGGGAGGGGTGCGAGGGTCATGGGGACTCATGCTTAGCGGCCCGGCCGGGCCGCGGGAAGCCTCGGGACTCCCCCGGCGGCTCAAGTCCGGTTCGCCAGGACCCCGATACGAAGGGAGTGTCGACGAAAGCAGCAGGTGAACGATGATTGCGGTGCAACGCGCGGCGGCTGACGAGGCCCTCGCCAACTACGTGTCCGGGCAGACGTTGGAACTCGGTGGTGCGTCCGGGGGGAGCCTCCCCGGGACGACGCTGATCGATCGAGAAGCCGGCGCGGCCTACGACGACCTCGGTGCGCACGAGGAGGGTTCGATCGACGCGATCGTGTCCGCCGGCGGCGTGGAGCACTGTGGCAACGTCGTCGCGGCCATTCGCGAGTGGCAGCGCGTGCTCCGCGATGGCGGCCAGCTCGCGGTCGTCTTGCGGGATCCCGCCGACCAGGAGGCCTGGGTCGAGTCGCCCAACGCATACACGCCGGACGCCTGGGCGGCTCTGCTTGGCACGGTCGGCGGGTTCGAGATCGTCAACTTCGATGCCCTTGAGGGGGTCGGCATGCTCGTCGTCGCCAAGCGATGTGAAGTTCTCGACTTGCGGCAGGTCCTCGGAATGCAGGGCGCGGCCCTGGCCGAGGCGGCCAAGCGCGGTCCGGAGCACCTCGCGGAGCTGTGCTTCCAGTTCGGCACCGTGCTGCTGCGATCCGGCACGAGCCGGCCGGCGATCCGGTGCTTCGAGGAGGCTCTCGAGCGCGAACCGGACAACGCGGACTGTCTCTTCGGCATCGGCATGTGCCACGCGATCGACAAGCGGTGGGGCGATGCGATCTCGTGGCTCGAGCGCGCGGTGACCTCGGATCCGAACAACTCGGAGACCAAGCGCTGGCTCGGCCTGGCGCGGCTCGAGTTCGAAGCGGGCTCCGTGGACATCGGACCGCAGTCCGCGCAGCCGTAGCCCGTCGAGCCGAGTCTCGAACGATCGCGCGGATGCTCTATGCTCGAAGCAGCGGGCTTCGCGACCCGCTCGCGGCGTGACGAACGATCCAGACACAAAGAACGTCGTCCTCGTAGTAGACGACGACCCGGTCATGCGCCGACTCGTAGTCGGCGGCTTGGCGCGCATCCCCGGATTGCGCGTCCTCGAGGCGGAGGACGGCGAGTCTGCGCAGCGCGAGCTCGAGGCGACCCGCTGCGATCTCGTCATCACCGATCTGATGATGCCAGGCATCGACGGCATCGACTTGCTGCGCTGGGCCCGGGAGCATCACCAGGGGCCGGACTGGATCGTGCTGTCGGGCGTCGAAGACTTCGACGTCGCGGTCGAAGCGCTGCACTGCGGTGCGTTCGACTTCATCAAGAAGCCCCCACACATCAAGGAGCTCGAGGTCACGGTGCAGAACGTGCTCGAGCGCCGTCATCTCGTCGAGGAGCGAGAGTCGCTGCTCGACGAGCTGCGCCGCAGCAGCATCGAGATGCTCGATCGCATGGGCGATCTCGAGCGTCAGTCGGAGCGGATCCAGCGAGATCTGCAGAAGGCACAGGTCATCCAGCGTGCGTTGATGCCCTCCGAGCTGCCGACGTTCGAAGGGCTGCAGATCCACGCGATCTATCGGCCGGCCGAGACGGTCGGCGGCGACATGTACGACGTCGCCAAGGTGTCGGACCACGAGCTCGTGATCTACGTCGCCGACGCGATGGGCCACGGCGTGGCGTCCGCGATGATGTCGGTGCTCTTCAAGCAGCGCCTGACTCTGCGAGACCATACCGGCAGCTGTTTCTCGCCCGCCGAGGCGCTGCGGCTCGTGAATCAACGGCTCGTCGACGACCGTCCGGCCGACGGGATGTTCGTGACGGTCGTGATGATGCGCATCGACATGCGCAGCTCGAAGGTCCGGATCGCTTCGGCCGGCCATACGCCGGTGCTCGTGTCGCGTGCGTCCGGGGACGTCGAGGTCGTCGACCGCACGGGGCCGGCACTCGGGATCTCGCGTGAGGTCGAGTACGTCGAGCACGAGCTCTCGCTCGAGCGGGGCGATCGTGTGCTGCTGCACACCGATGGCCTGAACCGCGCCTGCGACGACTCGGCCGACGTGCGGGACCTTCACGAGCGCATCGCAGCGGATCTGCGCGAGGCGGATGGTCCCGCGGTGTTGCTGCAGCTGTTCGAAGAAGCGACGTCGTGCGCGGCCGACGGCTCGAGCGATCGTGACATCGACGACGTCACCATGGTGTTGCTCGAGATGGAGCCCGGCGAGTCGACGCTCGACAACGGGTGTGACCGGAAGTCCGAAGCCGACGAGCGCCCGACTCCTTCGAAGAAGTCGATTCTGTGGCTCGCGGTCGATGCCGAGCACTCGCACCTGTCGGTGCGCGGTCGCGGCAGCTGGGTGCAGAGTGAAGAGTTCCACCGCCATGCCTGCGCGGCGATCGATGCCGGACGTCGTCTGACGATCGACCTCTCGCAGTGCGAGCATCTCGACAGCGCGTGCCTCGGCACGCTCCATGAAGTCGTCGTGCGCGACCCCGCGCGAGTCGTCGTCGCGGCACCGAGCGAGCCGTTGATCGAGGCCTTCGAAGAACTCGGTCTCGACGCGGTCACGGGGCGGATCGATCGTGCGCCGGTCGATCCGCCATCGGAACCCGTGCCGCTTCGCGCCGACCGCCCCGCCGCGCGAGAGACGCAGGTGCGGCTCCTGCGCGCGCACGAGACTCTCGCGTCGATGAGCCCGGCGAACCGCGAGCGCTTCCAGGATCTGGTCGACGCGCTGCGCGCCGAACTCGAGCTGTGATCAGTCGCCGTCCGCGCCGCCGCGCGCGGTGATCGCCTGCAGCACGTCCGCGATGCGCTCGTGGAGCGTCCGCGCTGCGCTCTTCGCCCGCGGCTCGTCGTCGGCCTTGCAGGCGTTCTCGAGTTCGACCGCCGCCTCGACTCCGAGGGCAGCGCCGAAGATCGCGAGCGAGCTCTTGAGCGTGTGCCCCACGCGTCCGCAGACCTCGAGTTCGCCGGATTCGAGCGCGTTGTCGAGCTCTGCCAGTCGCGTAGGCGCCTCGGTCTGGAACACGGTCGCGATCTCCGTGAGCAGGTCGTCGCTGCCGCCCAGGTTTGCGCGCGCACCCTCCCAGTCGACGGCGCTCGGAGCTCGCGTGCGTTCGTCGCGAATCCGCGCGACCGTCTCTTCGAGCACGCGGTAGAGCTCTTCCATGTCGAGAGGCTTGGACACGTAGGCATCCATTCCCGCGGAGAGGCACTTGTCGCGGTCTTCGGCCATCGCGTTCGCGGTCATGGCGATGATCGGGACGTGCTGCCCGGTGCTCGCTTCGTTCGTGCGGATCTCCTGGGTCGCTTCGATGCCGCTCATCTCGGGCATGTTCACGTCCATCAGCACGGCGTCGAACTGCTCGTCGCCAACGCGGCGCACGGCGTCTTGCCCGTTCGTGACGACCGAGGACCTGTGCCCGCGGATCGAGAGAAGGCTCGTGGCGACGCGGCGGTTGACCTCGCCGTCTTCCGCGATGAGCACGCGCAGCGCGACGTCCGCGACCTCGGGAGCCGTGTCCTCGTCGGCAGTCATCTCGGCGATCTCCGGGTCGACGATCGCGGCGAGTTCGGAGAAGAGCTTCGACTCGCGCATCGGCTTGCCGAGGAAGTGGTCGACGCCGATCTTTCGCGCGGCCTCGGTGCGGTCCGGGTCGAGCACGGCCGAGAGGAGCACGATCGCGGTCGAGTCGTTCGCGGTGAGGGCCTGGATCCGTTTCGCGAGATCGAGCCCGTCCATCTGCGGCATGTCGAGATCGACGAGCGCGAAGTCGTACGCGTCGTCGTCGCGTTCGGCTTTCGTGAGCAGGGCGAGTGCGCCGTCTCCGTCCGGCGCGACGTCGACGCGCAGGCCGCGGGATTCGAGTAGCTCGGCGAGAATTGCACGCTGCGAGGCGTTGTCGTCGACGACGAGCGCTCGGAGATTCGCGAGGTCGTACTCGTCCGCTCGGGGTTGCTCGTCCGTCGTGTGGAACTTGGCGCGGAAGTGGAACGTGCTGCCGGCGCCTTCTTCACTGTCGACCGAGATCGAGCCGCCCATCAGAGCCGCGAGTCGCGAGGAAATCGCGAGCCCCAGCCCGGTGCCGCCGAAGCGTCGTGTCGTCGATGCGTCCGCCTGACTGAACGCGTCGAACACGTCCTGCAGTTTGACGGTCGGGATCCCGATACCGGTGTCCGCGACCGCGATGTGCAGCTCCGTGCTGTCCGCGCCGAGCGCGTTGGCGCGCACCGTCACGAGCACTTCGCCCTCCTCGGTGAACTTCAGCGCGTTGCCGACGAGGTTGACGAGAACCTGCCGCAGTCGCCCGGGATCTCCGATCAGCGAATCGGGCACGCCCGGCACGATGCGGCACGCGAGTTCGATGCCCTTCGCTTGGGCGACGGCACCGAAGGATCGCAGGCCATCGATGATCGTCTCGCGCAGGTCGAACTGGATCGACTCGAGCTCGAGCCGCCCGGCCTCGATCTTGGAAGAGTCGAGGATGTCGTTGAGCAGGCTCAACAGTGACTCCGCCGAGCGCTTCACCTGCCGCGCGTTGTCGCGTTGGTCCGAGTTCAGCGGGCTCTTCAGCAGGAGCTGCGTCATGCCGATGATGCCGTTCATCGGCGAGCGAATTTCGTGGCTCATGTTCGCGAGGAACTCGCCCTTGGCGCGGTTCGCCGACTCGGCGGAGTCCTTGGCATGTGCGAGCTGTTCGCGTGACTTCTCCAGTTCGCGGATCGCCGAGCGCAACGCGACGGTGCGCTTGGCGACGAGCTGCTCGATGCGCGTGGTGCGGCCGACGACCGTCTGCAGGTAGCGCGCGAGCAGCAACGTCAGCACGATCCCGGCGACGAGCGCGCCGAATGGCGTCCGAGATCGGTTGCTTGCGCGGTATGCCGGCGTCGGAATACAGCGAACCCACCATGACTGTTCCGCGATTCGAATCAGCCGTCGCGGCACGTCCCGAAGGTCGTAGTCCTCGGCCTCGTCGACTTGGCCGTTCGGCTCGAGCCAGAACACCGAGGTCGTCGGCCCGCCCTCCTCGTACTCGACCTGCACCGCGAGACCGACGTCGGTGAAGAGCTCGAGCGTCGGCGCGATCGCATCCGCGAGATCGATCAACGTCACCGCGAAGCCCATGATGTGCTCGCGTCGATCGGTCGCGTTGCCGAGGCGCACTTCCTTCTCGTAGACCGGGGCGAGCAGGACGAGTTCGAACCGAGCGCCCGTGCTGCCCGGATATCGACGCACGGCGTGGACGACACCGTCGTCGCGCGCCGCGCGAAGGGCCGCAGCCGTGGCCGGGTCGCCGGACAGGTCGGTGCCGAATTCCGGAGAACCGGCTTCCGGCTCCGAGAAGACGACCGGGACGTGGATGTCGCGGGCCGGCGCCGGAGTCGGCTCGCCGTCCTCCGTGCGGTCGTGAATGACGTAGGGTGCGCCGAGCTCTTCGCGAAGCGTCAGCTCGTGCGTTTCGCGGTCTTCGCGGCGCACGTAGGGCGCCCATTGCAGCAGCCGCACGCTGGGGTGACGCTGCAACAGCGGTTCGGCGAACGCGTGAAACTCGTTACGCTCGACGTCGATCGAGCCCGCGTAGTATGCGATGACCGCTTCGAGGACGCTGGCTTCCGCGCGGACGGCGTTCTCGATTGCTTGGGTGCGCTCGTCGAGCGCACCGCGCAGGCGACTCTGGACGAATTGCTCGGCGCGAGAGTCGAGGAACGCCCAGCTGAGCACCGAGCCGACGACACCCAGGAGGACGACGATCCACGGGGCTTGCTCGCGACCGGGCAGCGACCAAGTGCGGCCAGCAGGCTCATTGCGAGCATCACGAGAACCGTCGTCTACCACGATCCTCGGATCATACTGCGAGCGACCGATCGACGGCCGCCCGCAGTTTTGCACTTCTCGCGAGCGAGAAGCGCGCGGTTCGGATCAGAACTCGCCGAACGTCATCTGCATGCCGCGCGACGCCGCGAGCATCGTCGGCGAGCACGGGTCGATGCAGATCGCTTGCCAGTAGAGCGAGACGCCACTGACGCACGAGTTGTCCGGGACGGCGCAGTCGAACGTCGCGCCACCCGGCGGGACCGTCAGCGGGACGACGCCGGCCAGCGGCACGCCGACCAGCAGGTCGCCGCCGAGGATGTCGAGGAACAGCTCGCCCGGCGTGAGGCTGACGAACAGCGCGCACTCGGTCGAGTCCGGCGTTGCGTTGCCGACGAAGACCTGGCCGAGAGTGCCGAGGATCGGGTTTGCGAGCATGCCGATTTCCGGGACGCCGGCGCAACCCTCGGTGCCTTCACCGTAGTTCGACCAAGCGGCCGGGAAGTTGTTCAGCGACTCGACGGTCAGGCCCCAGAAGTCCGCGAACTGGGTCTGGGCGTAGTAGCCGAAGCACTGCTCGAGGTAGGAGACCATGATCGGCGCTTCGTAGTCGATCTCGAGGGAACCCTCGACCCAGACTTGGAGGCGACCTTCGGTCAGCTCGACGGCGATGTCCTGCGCGACGCCCGGCGGCCAGCCGGTGTCGGTCAGGTTGATCGCTTCCTGGAGGAGCTCGACGCCGGAGCTGGCCGGGGTGCAATCGAGGTTGGTCTGACCGAAGAACTCGGCCGGGTCCGGGATGCCCGTGACGCGCACGAGGTGCAGGCCCGCGGGGCGGGTCGCTTCTTGGCAGAAGTTCGGCAGCTGGATCGTCTGCTCCGGGCCGTTCCAGATCACCGCGAGGTAGTCCGCGTTCGGGTCGTTCTGCTCACCATCGCAGAAGCCGAGGACGAAACCGATCGAGTCGTCGTCGCCGTTGTTGCGGCCCTTGATCGTGAACTCGAGGCGGCGGCAGCCGACCGAGCACGAGTTGCTCCAGATCGACGGGATGTGCGTGTCGTGCGCCGGGTTGCTGTTGCCGATGCAGGCGACGTCGTACTCGTCGGTCCACGGCGGGAAGAACCACTCGGGGGTCTGGCCGTTGACGGTGTAGCTGCTGTTCTGCCAGCCATCGTCGAAGTAGACCTGCGAGCCGAGGCACGGGTTCGACGGCGGCGGCGGCACGTCGTTGCGCGTGCCGAAGAGCTGGATCTTGTCCCACTCGGCGTTCGCGGTCCCGGTGCCATTCGTGTCGAAGAACTCGATGCGCATCGTGATCGGGCCAGCGACGTCCTGCAGGATGCCGACGCCGGTCAGGTCGATCATGTGAGTCTGACCGAGGTTGCCCGTGTCGTAGAGCTGCGTCTGGAAGTTGTCGCCGCCCGCGTCGGTGTAGACCTGCATGCGGTCGACGTCGCCGTTGCCGCCGTGGCCGCCGTACTGCATGAGCAGTCCCTGGACGCTCAGCGTGTCACTGCCGTTCGCGGCCGACACGGTGAACTCGATGTGGCCACCGGCGCTGAACGCCTGACCGATGCACAGGTTCGTGTAGCCGTTGCCTTCCCAGAAGAAGATGTCGCGGTTGTGCGACATCGCGCTGGCGGTCACGGCGGAGTTGTCGTCGGTGCTTTCGAGCGACTCGTCGGCGAAGTGATACTTCGCGAACGTCTCTTGGGCTTGGAGGCTCGCGCAGAGCGCAGCGAGCGAGAAGATCACTGTCGAAGAACGTAGGGGGTTCATGTGTGTGAGTGAGGCGTTGGGGGTTGGGGGGCAGGGCTCGGGCCCGTCCCAGGCGAGGGGGAGGTAGGGAGAGGCCTATCCCCAGCGTACCTGCTTCGGGCCGGACTCTCGGTCCTGGATTGGCAGTTGGAGCTGGAGATGACCCCGTTCCCGTGCGCGACTGTGCGCGAACTTCCGATCCCATTGGAGCCTCCGGTGCGCAGGGTGTCGGGACGTCGCCCGCAAGTTTTTGCGCGCTTCACGCCGGCGTTACGCCGTCTTCGCGGTGGTCGCGAGTGACGACCTACGGCTTCTCACGCGGCTCAGCGCGAGTCGCGCGGTGCAGCCGCGCCGTGCAAGAAGGTCTCGACAGTCGATCGAGCCAGCGCGAGTCCCGCTTCGGTGAACGGCGCGCCTTCGGGCATGAACTTGTCGCGGGGTCCGTCGACGAGTAACGCGGACAACCCGTGCACGATGCTCCACGCGGGGATCGCGATCTCGTGCGCCTCCGTGCCGGCGAGCGCACCCGCGGCCTGCCCTTCGCTGACGGTGTCGAGAAGCGCTTGGAAGGCGTTCTGCGACGCTTCTTCGAGCCAGTCGGGCTTGTTCTGGTGCTCGCGAAACATCACGCGGAAGTGGGCGGGATGCTTCATCGCGAACCGAACGTAGGCGACGCCGAGCTCGACGAGGCGCTGTGCCGGGTCGATGTCGGCGTCCGTGCGCACGGGGTGGAACTCGGCCGACAGCTTGTGGAACCCTTCGGCCGCGACCGCCGCGGTCAGCTCGGAGAGATCCGCGAAATGGCGGTAGGGCGCCGTGTGGGAGACCCCGACGCGTTTGGCGACGGAGCGCAGGGTCAGGCTGTCCGCGCCGGTTTCTTCGATGAGCCCGACGGCTGCTTCGAGCAGGGCAGACCGTAAGTCATTGTGATGATAAGGCTTACTCGCTTCACGACCGGTCATTGCGAATCCTCTCGGCCAATGTTGACACCGGTAACTTCATGGGTCAAGATACAAAAGTTTCCAGTGTCAACATCCAGGACGCCCGCACGGGCGAAACCAGGGGCCAGCGCCATGACCGACACCGTAACCCGACCTCTCCTGTCCCGCATCCGCGACCTCGGCCCGACCGCGGCCGTGTTCGGCGTCGTGCTCCTCGCTGCTGGCTACCTCGCCTTTCGCGGTGCGCCCGACCTGTCCGCGCGGCTGCGGCCTACCGATCCGCCGATCGTCTCGACCCGAGTCGTCGGAGAGGCCGGCGGCTACGACGAGCGGCGGAGTCACGTCGGTCGCGTCGAGGCCGCGCGTGCGAGCCGCGTCGGGGGTGAACTCGGTGGGGTCGTGCTCGAAGTGCTCGTCGACGAAGGTGACGACGTCGCGGCCGACACTCCGATCGCTCGCTTCGACGTCGCGCGGTTGGCCGCGCGGCGCGCGCAGATCGAAGCCGACCTCGCGCGGCAAGGCGCGGTGCTGGCCGAGCTCGACGCGGGGCCGCGCGCCGAAGACATCGCGGCGCAGCAGGCCGAGGTGCGACGCGCCGACGCGGCCGCGGCTCTCGCGGAATCGACGGCCGACCGAGTGAAGCAGGCGTTCGACGCGGACGCGGTTTCGCAGCAGGAGTGGGACGAGGCCCGACTCCGCGCCGAGCAAGCGCGCGCCGCGCACGACGCCGCGCGAGCGCAGCTCGAGGAGCTCGAGGCCGGCACGCGGGACGAGCAGCTGCGTGCGCAGGCGGCGGCGGTCAAGGCACTGGAAGCGTCGCTGCAGTCGCTCGACGTCGACATCGACAAAGCCGTCGTGCGCGCGCCGTTCGCCGGTCGCGTTGCGGCGCGCTACGTCGACGAAGGAGAAGTGCTCGCGCCTGGCGCTCCGATCGTCGAGCTGCGTGAGCGGCCGGACGGAGACGGGGGCGCGCCCGAGATTCGCGTTGGCGTGCTGCCGGATCTCGCGGACCGCTTGCGGCCCGGCGACGAAGTTCCGGTGCGCTACCGCGGCGTCGACGCCGAGGCGGTGTTGTCCGCGGTGCGCAGCGATCGTACGCGTCAGACGCGCACGGTGCCGGTCTTGCTGCGGCTCCGGGAAGGTAGCGCTCGACCCCCGCTGCGCGACGGCGAGCTCGTCGAGGTTCGGTTCACGCGGCGGATCGAAGAGAACGCGTTCGCGCTGCCGCTCGCGTCGCTCACCGAAGGTGCACGCGGCTTGTGGCGTTGCTTCGTCGTCGAACCCATTCCCGACGGTGGAGCTGCCGGTCGCGGGGCGACGCACACGCTCGTCGCACGGACCGTCGAAGTGCTCCACTTCGACGAAGAAACCGCCTACGTGCGCGGCGTGATCCACTCCGGTGAGCGGATCGTCGATCGCGGCACGCATCGGCTCGTGCCGGGCCTGCGCGTGCGTGTGGTAGAGGAGGTCGGACGATGATTCGCGACGCCGGCCTGGCGCTGATGCGCAACGGGCACCTGCTGATCCTGGCGCTGGCCGTCCTCGTCGCCGCGGGCGTGTCGTCGTTCGCAGGTCTGCCGAAGATGGAGGATCCGCGGATCGAGAACCGCAATCCGACGGTCATCACGCTGTTTCCCGGCGCATCTTCCGAACGTGTCGATGCGCTGATCACAGAGCCCCTGGAGAACGCGATCCGCGAAGTCGCCGAGGTCAAAGTCATGCGCTCGGAGTCGCGGCCCGGCGTGTCGTTCTTGCGGATCGAGATCGACGACTTCGCGCGCGACACGAAGGAGGTGTTCGCGCGGATCCGAGACAAGGTCGACGACGCCGCGGCCGCGTTCCCGGCGGGTGCGCAGCCACCGATCTTCGACGACCAGCGTCGCGCGGTCGGCTACAGCCTGATCGTCGCTCTTGGCTCGAACGACGAGTTCGACGTGCCGATGACCGTGCTCGGGCGGCTCGCGACGGAGCTGGGCGATCGCCTCCGCAACCTCAGCGGCACCGAAGTCGTGCGCATGTTCGGGATGCCTGACGAAGAGATCGCGGTCCTGGCCGAGCCGGAGGAGCTCACGGCGCTCGGACTGACGCCGCAAGACGTCGCGTCCGTGATCGCCGCCGCGGATGCCAAGGTTCCGGCCGGGATCGTGCGCGCCGAACAACGCGACTTCGATCTGGAGACGCGCGGCGAACTGGACTCGATCGCACGCATCGCGGACGTGCCGGTCACCGTCGATCCGAGCACCGGTGCGACGATTCGCGTCGGCGATCTCGCGACGGTGCGACGCCAGCCGGCCGAACCACCGTCCGGGATGGCGTTCCACGACGGTGCGCGTGCCATCTTCGTCGCCGCGCGGATCACCGAGGCGACGAGCATCGGCGACTGGACCGAAGACGCACAGGCCGCCGTCGCGGAGTTTTCCCGCACTGACGGCGCCGGCGTCGCGCTCGAAGAAGTGTTCGTGCAGCGTAGGTACGTCGGCGAGCGACTCGGCAGTCTCGGTGGCAACCTACTGCTCGGCTGCGCGGTCGTGCTGCTGGTCGTCTTCCTGCTGATGGGCGCTCGCTCGGCGTGGATCGTCGGTGCGGCGCTGCCGCTGTGCGCGTCGGCCGTGATGTTCACGCTGTCGGTGCTCGAGATCCCGATCCACCAGATGTCGATCTTCGGCCTGATCATCGCGCTGGGTTTGCTGATCGACAACGCGATCGTGGTGACCGACGAAGTCGCGAAGCAGCGTCGTCGTGGCGTCGGCGCATTCGATGCGGTGCGCGAGGCCGTCGCACACTTGCGGGTGCCGCTGATGAGTTCGACGTTCACGACGGTGCTGTCTTTTGCGCCGATCCTGCTCTTGCCGGGCAACGTCGGAGACTTCATCGGTTCGATCGCCGTCAGCGTGATCGCCGCGATCATCGCGTCGTTCCTGATCGCGATGACGATCACGGCGGCCCTGGCGGGTCGCTATCTGAAGATCTCGAAGGACACGCCGCGCAGCCTCTGGTCGGACGGTCTCGGCTCGGAGCGGGTGACGCGGGGCTTCGCGCGACTGATGACGCAGGCTTTGCGGCGTCCGGCACTCGCGTCCCTCGTCGTGCTGCTGGTGCCGATCCTCGGTTTCCTGCGCGCGAACGATCACGGACTCGTGTTCTTTCCGCCGGCCGACCGAGACCAGTTCCAGGTCGAGGTGTGGATGCCACCGGGCTCGAGCATTCATGCGACGACCGCCGCGCGTGCCGAGGTCGAGGAGTCGTTGCGTCGGCGAGACGGCGTCGCGGCCGTGCACTGGGTGGTCGGCGGGAGCTTCCCGGCGGTCTACTACAACGTGATCGAACGGCGCGACTTCTCGCCGCAGCACGCGCACGGCATCGTCGAAGTGCGGGACGCGACCGTGACGCGGCCGGTGCTCCGCGACATCGAGCGCAACCTGCGCGACGAGTTCCCGGAGATGCAGATCATCGCTCGACGCTTCGGGCAGGGTCCTCCGATCGATGCACCGGTCGAGCTGCGGCTGATGGGTCCGAGCGCGGGCGTGTTGCGTCAGCTCGGAGAAGAGGTCGCCGCGGCACTGCACGAGCATCCCGCCGTGCTCGAAACGCGCGCGACGATCGAGTCCGGGCGGCCGAAGGTCTGGATCGACGCGTCGGAAGACGAGGTGCGCATGCTCGGGCTCGCCCCGACGCAGGTCTCGCAGCAGGTGCGCAGCTGGCTCGACGGTAGCTACGGCGGCTCGGTGCTCGAGGGTGCCGAGGAGATTCCCGTGCGCGTGCGCTTCCCGGAAGAAACACGGAGCCGCCTCGAATCGGTCGTCGCGCGCGGCCTCGTGCGTGCCGGGGATCCGGCGAGCGGCGACGACGTGCCCGACTGGATCCCGCTCGCGACGATCGGCTCCCTGAGCCTCGAGCCGCAGTCCGCTGCGATCGCGCGGAAAGACGGAGTCACGACAAACACGATCGAGGCCTACCTCATCGATGGCGCGAACCCGCCGGACGTGTCGGCCGCCGCGCTCGAGCAGCTCGACCGCGCCGGGTTCACGCTGCCCGCCGGCTACTCCCTCGAATTGGGCGGCGATGCCGCGGAGTCTGGGAAGGCCATCAGCCTCCTGCTGCGCTACGCGCCGGTGCTCGGCGTGCTGATGGTCGCGTCCTTGGTCCTGGCGTTCCGTTCGTTCGCGCTCGCGGGGCTCATGGGGGTGGTTGCCATCGGAGCGGCGGGATGCGGCTTGCTCGCGCTGCACCTGTCGGGCTATCCGCTCGGCTTCAACCCGTTCCTCGGGATCGCTGGTCTGATCGGGATCGCGTTCAACGACGCGATCGTCGTGCTCGCGGCGATTCGCGGTGCGGCTGACGCGCGACTCGGCGACGTGACGGCGATCGTGCGCGAAGTCATCGGCTGCACGCGCCACGTCTTGTCGACGACGTTCACGACGATGGGTGGTTTCTTGCCGCTGCTGTTGTTCGATACCGGCGACTTCTGGCCGCCGATCGCGGTCGTCATCGGCGGTGGAGTGTTCGGATCGACGCTGCTCGCGCTCGGCCTCGTGCCGGCGATGTATCGATGGATCGGCGCGCCACTCGCGCGGCGAAACGAAGCGAAGGAGGCGGTCGCATGATCGTTCGATGGATCCCCGTCGTCATGACGATGCTTGTCAGTTGCTCGGTTGGTCCCGACTACAAGACTCCGGACATCACCGTGTCGAGCACGTTCGGTGCGTCGGACGGCGCGGTGTTGACGGACGAGACCGACGATCTCGTCGACTGGTGGCGGCGACTGGGCGACGCCGATCTCGACCGCGCGATCGAGCTGGCGCTGGAGCACAACCACGACCTTCGCGTCGCGACCGCGCGCCTGGCCGAGGTGCACGCGCTACGGCGTGCGACCGCGAGTGCGCGAGGACCGAGCGTGGGCGGCGGCGCCGACTTCGTGCGTTCGCGTCAGTCCGAGAACACGATTCTCGGCAATGTGTTCTCCGGTGGTGCCGGCGTCGGCTTGACGCAGAACCAGTACACGGTCGGCCTCGACGCGTCCTGGGAGCTCGACGTATTCGGCGGCGTGCGGCGGCAGGTCGAAGGCGCGGAAGCTCGAGTACAGTCCTCGGAGCAGCAGTGGCGCGGCGTGCGCCTCGCGGTCGTCGGCGAAGTCGCGCGGGTCTGGGTCGAACGTGCGGGCACCCGTCGCAGCCTCGCGATTGCCGAGGAACAGGTCGCGCTGCAGTCGAACACGCTTTCTCTCGTCGAGTCCCGCGTCGAGAGCGGCCTTGCGCGCAAGCTGGAAATCGATCGCGCCCGTGCGCAGCTCGAGGCGACACGCTCCGCGATTCCTGCGCTGCGGGCTTCCCTTGCCGCACAGTCGCACCGCCTTTCGGTGCTGCTCGGTCGCGAGCCGGCCGCCACGGTCGATGGCGGTGATGCGCTCCCGTCGGTTCCGCCGACGATCGCCGTCGGCGTGCCCGCCGATCTCCTGCGACGCCGACCGGACGTGCTGGCCGCCGAGCGGGAGCTCGCCGCCGCGAGCGCGGACATCGGAGTCGCGGTCGCGGAGCTCTACCCCAAGTTCTTCCTCGCCGGTTCCGCGGGCTACCAGAGCCTTTCGAGTGGCGACCTGCTGGACCCGGGAAGTCGGATCTTCCAGCTCGGCCCGGCGGTGCGCTGGCGTCTGTTCGAGAGTGGACGACTCGATGCGCAGGTCGATGCGCGCGAGGCGGCGTTCGACGCGCGCGTCGCCGTGCTCGAACGCACCGTGTTGATCGCGCTCGAAGAGGTCGAGTCCTCCGCGGTCGCGCACCGTCGCGAGCGTGAGCGTATGGCGATGCTCTCCGCTTCGGCCGAAGCGGCGCGGACCGCCGCCGGTCGCGCGCGCTCTCTCTACGAAGCCGGCCTCGTCGACTTCCTCGAGGTGCTCGACGCCGAGCGCGAGCGCAACCGCGCCGAGCTCGATCTCGTCGGCAGCGAGGTCGCGGTGCGCACGACCGCCGTTGTTCTGTTCAAGGCGCTCGGCGGTGGGTGGGCCGAGCAGAGTGACTAGTAGACGATCGAGCGGAGCGCGTTGGACAGCGCGACGCCGATCGCGTTCGGCGCGCCCGGATCCGCGGCCAGTCCCTGGAAGAGCAGCGGCAGCCCCTGCAGCACCGGATCCGTCGAGATGTTGAGCGCGACCGTGGCTTGGCCCGCCGTGTTCGTGAGCGGGATCGGCGACAGGCCGAGACCGCCGACGTGATAGTCGCAGTCCGGCATCCCGATGACGCCGAGGTCGATCGGGGGATACTGCCGTGAGAACGCGAACGCGAGCACGGCCGCGCCGCCGTTCGCGTCGAGGCCCTGCAGGTCGAGAGCGAACGTCGTGCCGAGAGCGGGGATCGAGCCCGGCTGCGGCGCGAGCGACGGCACGCCGTTGGCTCCGGCGCAGCCGACCCCGATCGGTCGGGTGCATGCCGTGTCGGTCGGCGCGCGGATGACCAACGTCTGGTCGGCCGCGACGTTTTGCATCGTCGTCACCTGGCCGTCCGGCCATTCCACGGTCAGGACGTCGATGGTCGTCGCGTCCCCGAGCCCGAAGTGCGCGGACAGCTCGCTGTTGCTGAGGTAGTTGCAGCCGGCCTCGATGGGTCGCATCCAGGTGCGCGAGCCGACTGTTGCCTTCACGATGGAGCCGATGCCGTCGGGCGGGATCGTCGACGAGCAGCCCGAGTCCAAGAACACGCGCAGCCAGTGCGTGTCGTCGGCATTGAGGTCGTTGCGATAGAGCTTGAGCGTGTCGATCCAGGGGAAGATCAGCAGGTCCTGGTCGCCGTCGTTGTCGTAGTCGAAGTTCGACAGGCCGCGCCCGGAGACACCGGTTTGCAGCCCGATCGAGAAGCCGACCTCGACGAACTGCAGCTGGCTCGGCGTCGGCGAGATGTTGCGGAACGCCGCCTGCACGCCGAACTTCGACGTCGTCAACAGGTCGACGCGCGTGTCGTGATTCATGTCGATCGACACGGCGCCCCAGCCCCAGCCGGCGTTCGCGACGCCGAGTGGGCCCGCGACGTTCACGAAGACGTTGCCGCCCTGGTTGATGTAGAGGTTGTTCGAGTTTCGCGTCGTGACGTAGAAGTCGAACAGGCCGTCCTCGTCGATGTCGGTGACCGTCACGCCCATCTCGGACGAGTCCATCGACGTGCCGGACTGTGTGGTGAAGTCGGTGAACGTCCCGTCGCCGTTGTTCACGAAGTAGACGCTCGTGCTGAAGTCGCCGATCCAGATCAGGTCGCGATCGCCATCGCCGTCCATGTCGACGAACTTCGTCGTGAAGCCGTTCATCGGAACCAGCGAAGGGGCGAGCCCCGCACTGACGGTGACGTCGGTGAACGTCGTCCCGTCGTTGCGGAACAGTCGGTTCGCCGCTCCCGAGAGCCAGCCGCACACCGCCAGGTCGAGATCGCCGTCGCCGTCGTAGTCGGCGAACGCACCGGCCCAACCGTCCGCCGAGCCCGTGGAGTTGACGCCCATCGACGCGGCGACGTCGGTAAACCCGTGCCCCGCTTCGTTGCGGTAGAGCTTGTGGTGGCCGGCGGCGTCGGAGTGCGGCGGCCCGAGGCTCGTCACGTAGAGGTCGAGCCAGCCGTCGTCATCGAAGTCGCCGACCGTCGCGCCGGTGCCGCGGTGCGCGACATCGACGCCCCAGTCGGCCGCACGGTCCGTGAATGTCCCGTCGCCGTTGTTCACGAACAGCCGGTCGGGCCCATTGCCGCCCGTGACGAAGAACACGTCCTGGAACCCGTCGCGATCGAAGTCGCCGATCGCGCCCCCCGCGGCGAACACTTCGCTGTGCGTCGGGTCGTGCGTCGCGATCAGACCCGACGCGATCGACTGATCCGAGAACGTCGTCGTCTGCGCGACGACGCACGGCGCGAGCGCGAGGCCGAGCAGAGCGTGAGCGGGGTTCATGGAGCGGTGAGGGAGCCGAGCGGGGCACCCGCCATGGTAACCGAGGCGAAGCGGGCTCGAAGCGCGCGGTGGTGCGGGTTTCTCGGGGATGGCCGGAGCTTGCCGTGTCCTTACGCTTTGCCGATCGGGTGCGCTACTGCCCGCGGTAGCGGGTGAGGCGCGCCTGCATCTCGTCGAGGGCGAGCCATTCGACGTCGCCGCCGTTCATCAGGGTGAGCACTTCTTCGCCGGTCCTGATAGCGGACGTGGAATCGCCGGCGCGGAAATGGGCTTCCGCCAGCGTCGCGAGCAGAACCGGACCCAGCCGGCGCGACAGCTCGACGCCGCACTGCGCGATCTCGACGGCTTGCCTGCGATCTGCATCGGTCAGTCCTTCTGCCGTCGCGAGGAACCACGCGCGGTGATGCCACGCGTACGGCTCGGTCGGCCACGCGTCGGTCAGCGCGGTGAGGATCGTCTTGGCCTCGTCGGCACGGCTGGCCTGAGCAAGAGCGCGGCCGTAGACGTGCCAGTCGTCGAAACCGTCGGGGCGAGCGCCAGCCCAGGGATTCGTTAAGGTTCGCTCGAATGCGGCCACCGCCTCGTCGACACGGCCCGCGGCGTACAGTGACGCCCCGAGCTGGTAGCCGAGGGTTTCGTCGAGTGCGACGGCATCCCTCGCCTTCTGGATTGCGCGCTCGTGATCGCCGAGATGCAGGTAGGCGTGGGAGAGGTTCGCGTGCAGGAGCGCGTGCTCGGGGTCGAGCTCGAGGCCCTTCTCGTATTGCTCGATGGCCTTGTCGAACAGCTGGAAGCGCACGTACCGTGCCCCGAGGTTGTTTCTCGCCGCGGCATCGTCGCGGACGCCGATGCGCAGTTTGCCGTAGCGAACCGACTCGTCGAGATCGCCGAACCGGCTATGGACCCAGCCGATCGTCGAAAGATCGAAGCGGTCGGGGTCGAGTTCCATCGCCCGTCCGACGTGCTTCATCGCGGTCGTGCGATCGAATTCGAACGAAGCCAACTTCGCGAGGCTCGCGTACGCGTCGGCCAGGAGCGGGTCCGCTTGCAGCGCGTGCTCGTGGGCTGCGACCGCATCGGCATCGCGGCCGCAACGTCCGAGGAAGGCCGCGAACTGCCACTGCGACATCGCTCGGTCCGGGCTGACGTCACGTGACTGTCGACGCAGCGCGATCGCTTCGTCGATCCGTCCGGCTTGGCGGAGATCCGTCGCGCGACGCAGCAGCCACAATGCGGGGACCCCGCGCAGGTGATCGAGCCAGGCGACGGCGCGTTTGCGAACGTCGCCGTCGACGGCTTGCATTTGCTCTACGGCGGCGACCAACTCGTCCTCGTCGTGGTGAGCGAGGAACTGCTCTTCGAAGATCCGCATCGCCTCGCGGTTGCGTTCGTGCTCGGCCACATCCACGTTCGCGTGGCCGGTTTCCAGTATCAGGAAGCGACGTTCGTCGTCGAACGAGATGAGGATCCGGCGTCCCGTGGAGTCGACCTCCATCGCGTGTGGGCGACTCTCGCCCTCGTCGAGCTGCATGCGGAGCAACAACTGCCAGGTCGACGTATCCCAGATGGCGAGCGAACGCCGCACGTCGACGGTGACAAGGCGTCGCCCCTCGTCGGTGTAGCAGAGCTCGCTCGCCGTCGAACCCGGGTGTGCAAGGAACTTGTGAACGACTTCGCCAGTGTTGCTGTCATGCACGGAGATCCAGCCCGTGTGACCCCATGATCCGCCGAGGACTCGGTCCCCGGCCGGCGAGAATTGAACCGCCTCATAGAGTGCAGGGTCTGGCGCTTCATGCGTCCAGACCTCGGTCTGTTGTTCGACGTCCCACACCGTGAGGCGCCCGTCGTATCCGCCCGAGACCAGGCGCTTGCCGGTGGAGTCGAAGTGGAGATCGCGAATGGTCGTGTGATGGCCACGGAGGACGCCTCGGACTTCCTGCGTCCGCGTGTCGAAGAGGAAGATCGGCGTATCGAATCCTTCGTGGCGTGGATAGGCATTCGTTCCGAATGCGGCCGCGAGCAGGTTCGAGTCCGGGTCGGGGCTGAAGCGAATCTGCTCGAAGCCAATCCGCTGCTTACCGGGTTCGACTCGTGGAAGGTCGGCGGGTGCTTCCAGCATTCCGGTTTCCTCGCCGGTCTCAGCGTCGATCAACGTGACCCTCCGGTCCATCCGCCCGATCGCCAGCACGCGGCCGTCGGGGCTGAGCGATGCAGATCGGGGACCGTCGTCTCGGTTGAATCGCGAGAACACCACGGCACCGTCCCGGAGCCGGATCTTGTGCACGGCTCGCCAATCGACGAGGAACGCGTGCTCCTCGTCTTTCGAAAGCTCGACGTCGACTGCACTCCCTTGGATGCGGGGGATCAGCTCACGCGGCTCTGCGAAAGTATGAAGGTCCCAGGTCGAGAGTCTGCCGTTGCCTATGCCCACGATGCGGCCGTTGCTCGCAAACCGCGCGAACGTGGCCGGCTGCAGCGTGGACGTCCGACGCCAGCTCGACGTGTCGTACACGCGCAGCTCGTAACCCATTCCCGCGGTGAGCACTTGACGGCCGTCGGGTGAGAACTGCGCCGCCCAACCGTAGGAGCGTCCGCCCCATTGGTCGTAGTGCGGGGCCAGCAGCCGGACGAGCCGGCCGTTTCGCGCGTCGCACACGGCGACTTCTCCGCCGCGTCCCGTGATCAACACCTGGGACCCATCGGGATGGAATCCGACGTCGCACACCGAGGCGATCCCGCGGGTGCTCGGGTGGTCGTAGGTCCACTTCAGTGCGCCGGTTTGCGAATCGACCAGGCGAACGCGCCCGAGTCGATCCCCGATCAACAGCGAACTGCCGTCGTGGTTCGACCGCAGCGTGAACAGCCCGACGAATTCGTTCTCGAACTCGGGCAGGTCAGGGAAGGGCGTGAGGTCGGCAGATCGAAACACGCGCAGGGATCCATCGACTCCGCCGACGAACAGCCGGCCGTCCGCCGTGAACGCGGCGGCGCAGCGCCAGCTGTTCGCGAACCCTTTCCATTCGCCTGCTTTCATGATGTCCGGCCCGATCGGGCTCCCGAACTCGGCACGCGCGACTTCGGATCCGGTCCGCGCGTCGCGGAGCGTCATGTCGCCAGCGTGGTCGATCGCCAAGATGCGCGAGCCGGTGTCGTCGAAGAGCACGAACTTCCAGGTCTCCGGAAGCTGCAGCACGAGGTCGAACTCCGGGACGGAGCAGACGCGGTAGAAGCCGGGCCCATCCTCCTGCCGACACACGACCACCGCCAAGTCGCCCGTCGGCGAGATGTCCCCGGCCACGACCCGGTCGCCGTTCTCGGTGAACCCCGTCGTGGTGTCTGCCTGCACGCCTTGGGCCCTGGCTCGGAGCCACCGCCACGCGATCCCGCGTCGGTCGAGATCGAGTGCATCCAAGGTTTCGACGGCGCTTTCCGTTCGCCCCGCTTCGAGTGCACGGGAGACGTCGCCGAGCCCCTTGGCGTAGGCGACGGACTCCAGTTCCGTGTTGCGCTCTTGGAGTCGGCTGCGCTGTTCGACGGAGTCCTGCCAGAAGTACAGACTCGCTGCGAGCCCGGCGAGGACCACGACGCTGATCACCGCGAGCATGCGCTGCGTGCGGCGCGCGGTGGCGACGTGGACCTTCGCCTCCTGCATGCGCTCTTCGACGCCGGCGAGGTAGGCGGAGACTTCGTCGGCGAGCGCCTTGCCGTCGCGCGGGCGCGCGTTGCGATCCGGGGCGAGACAGCGCTTCGCGATCGCGAGGAGCTCGGTGTCGGCGCCACTGTCGTCGAGGCGAGCGAGTGCCGGTGCGACGTCACCCTCGGCGGCGAGGACGAGCACTTCGCGCGACGAGTCCGCTTGATACGGTGGCTTGCCGGTCAGGATCTCGCACAGCATCGCGCCGAGCGAGAACACGTCGGCGCGCGCGTCGAGGTCCTCGACTTCACCGCGCGCCTGCTCGGGCGACATGTATGCGGGCGTGCCCATGATCGAGCCGGTCAGCGACTCGGAGCCCTTGCCGGTGTCGCCGGTGCGCACGGTCGAGATCACGCTGACTTGTGGGGCCTGCGACGCGCGGCTCTGCTCGGGGCGACCCAGCACTTTCGCGAGTCCCCAGTCGACGACCTGCACTTCACCGAAGCTGCCGACCATGACGTTGTCGGGCTTGAGGTCGCGGTGCAGCACGCGGCGCGAGTGCGCGTAGGCGATCGTCTGGCAGACCTGCTCGAACACCGACAAAAACTTGCGGCGTCCGACCGATGGATCGACGCGCTCTTCGAGCTGTGAGCCGAGCGTCGTACCCTTGACGAGCTTCATCGTGAAGTAGGGCCGCTCGTCGGCCTGCAGGCCGAGTTCGTAGACCGGCACGATGCCGGGGTGCTGCAGCTGCCCGCCGATCTGCGCCTCTTCGATGAAGCGCTGGATCATGTCGGGCCGCGTGGCGTGCTCTTCGTGCAAGATCTTCATCGCGACGTCGCGGCCGAGGTCGATGTCGTGCCCCTTGAGCACGATGCCGACGCCGCCGCGGGCGATCTCGCCCTGCACTTGGTACTGGTCGATCTTCTGTTCGGCGGCTTGCTTGCCGGGATCGCCGGCGCGCACTAGCGGCGCGTTGCTCTCGTCGCGATCGCGCAGGAGGATCGGCATGAGCTTGGGACCCCGCGCCTCGATGCGCTGGATCACGCTCGGGTTGTCGACGTTGGTCGGCTCCAGCAGGCGGTCGATGAGGCTCGCGCCGGCGCCGGCGAGCTCGAGCTGCGCCTTGCACTGCGCGAGGATGTCCGGCGTGACGCCGGGTTGCTTCGCGAGCCACGCGTCGCGTTGATCGACGGGCACGTCGAGCGCGCCGAGAAACAGCTCCTGCAGCTGCTGGAGCGATTCGGGATTGATATCGGAACTCATGCCATCGGTCGGCCGAAACGGGTGCGGCAGCGTCGCCGGTTCCCGCATGAGCCGGACCTTGGAGGATGCGCCGTGTCGCCACGGCCGACGCCAAGAAAAATCGTCGCCGCACCAGATTCCGCCCCTCCGGTTGCTCGGCCTTCCCCACCCGAGATTTCTTGCGTCGGATCGCCGGGCGTAGGCATTTCCGGGGGTAAATGACCAGTGTGGATTCCAAGACCATCCTCGAACAGGCCGGCTGGGTGCGCCGGCTCGCGGCTCGGCTCGTCGCCGATCCGCATCTCGCCGAGGACATCGCGCAGACGACTTGCGTGTTGGCGCTCGAAAGGCCGCCCGAGAGTGGCGGCAACCTGCGGGCTTGGCTGCGGCGCGTGATGCAGAACGTGCTGCGCGACAACGCTCGAAAAGCTCGGCGTCGTGTGGAGCACGAACGCCGCGTCGGCGGCCCGGGTGAAGAGCCGTCGACCGAGGAGATGTGCGTGCGCCTGCAGCTGCAGCGTGAGGTCGTCGATGCGGTCGAGGCGCTCTCGGAGAAGTATCGCCGCGTCGTGCTGCTGCGTTACTTCGACGATCTCCCGCCCCGTGAGATCGCGAAGCGGCTCGGACTGCCCGTCGCGACGGTGAACAGCCAACTCGCGCGCGCGATGCAGCAACTGCGGTCACGCCTCGATGCGTCGCACGGGGGTGATCGGCGCGCGTGGGTCGTCGGTTGGACCAGCTGGCTCGGATCGAGTGGCGCGACGCCACTCGTCACGGCAGGTGTGATCACGATGAAGGCCAAGGTGTTGAGTGGGGCCGCGGTCGCGGCGGTTGCGGTTGGGATTTGGTTGGGCACGGGTTCGGGTGGCGAACACGATCGCCCGATCGTCGACGACGTGAACGCGCAGGTGCGACAGCTGGACCGAGTGCCGGCGGCTGATCCCGAGCCTGTGCGCGACAGCGTCGCGACCGTCGCGGACTCCGAAGAGTCGGCGGCGTTACCGCTGTTCCGCGGCCGCGTGCTCGATATCGAGGGCAGCGGAGTCGCGGCCCGGACGGTCGCGTTGCCGGACTCGGGAGTCGTCACGACGACCGATTCGGACGGTGCGTTTGAACTACCGGCGCCGAACAGGTCCGTGCGTCTCGCGGTCGAGGAACCTGGATGGACGACGGTCATGGCTGCCCGCGTCGGGCCGCGCGTCATCGAAGATGCGGTCGAGCCGGTGATCGTGATCGCGGGTTCGATCGAGATCGCGGGAGAAGTCGTCGACGAGGCAGGTGCACCGGTTCCGAATGCGCGGCTCGAGTGCCGCCTACCCGGCGACTTCCTCGCTCGGTTGCCGGTCGTGCTCGATTCGAGCAAGTACGGAACGTGGGGAGCGGAGAGCGATGCGGGCGGCCGGTTCGAGTTCGCGGGTGTACCTGCGGTCCGCGGTGCTCGACTTCATGTCGCGTGCGATGGATTCGAGCCGTCTCTCGAACTGTTGCCGACCCAGTCGCGCACCGACATGCGCATCGAGCTACGACGCCTGAGTGCCGAACCGGGCACGGTGGTCGGCCAAGTCGTCGACCCACACGGGATCCCGGCGGCGGGGGCCTACGTGTTTGCCGGTCGCGGGCAGACACGGTGCGACGGGCGTGGTCGGTTCTCGCTGCAGATGAAGGGGGCCCGCGGGATCCGCGTGATCCAAGCGCTGCATCGTGGCTACCTGCCGGCGACGCACGAGTTCGAAGCGCCGTCGACCGTCGTCGAGGAGCAGCAGTTCGAGTTTCTCGTGCTGCGGCTCGGAGCCGAGCCGCTGACGGTGCGCGGGCGCGTGGTCGATACCCACGGTACGCCGCGGCCGGGTGTGCGCGTGTGGGCCGCCGATCCGACGTTCGCGAGCGTCGACGGCTCGTATGGTTCGATCGAGTCGTATCTCGGTGGGGGCAAGACCGACTCCGAATTGCGCGAGGCGTTCGGTCCGGATGCGGACGAAGATCGCTCACTCTATTCGCGTCAGCAAACGAGCCTCTGGAGTTGGGTGACGACCGGCGCCGATGGGCAGTTTGAGCTCGGTGGCCTGACGGACCGCGAGTACCGCATCCGCGCGCTCGACTTCGAGACGTTGGCGAATGCGGAATCCGACGCGCCCGTGCGCGCCGGTTCCGATGGCGTCGAGATCCGCTTCGACGAACGGGCGACGCGCCGCGTCGTCGGTGGCCGCGTGGTCGCTCGAGATGGCGAACCGCTCGAGGGCATCGAGGTTCACACGCGGTATCGGCCGATTCACATGACGCACAAGGACGACAGGTGGGACGTCGTCATCGGGGTGCCGTGGGTCTGCACGCCCGCCGTCACCGACGCCGACGGCCGGTTCCGGATCACCGATCTCGGTGCACACAACGTCACGATTCGTGTGACGGGCGATCGCATCGTGCCGCGCCGTTTCGGTGGCGCCGATGGCTTCCCGACCGACCTCGGTCCGATCGACGACATGCGGATCGAAGTCTCGCGCCGCGTGCACTGCCGCGTCGAACTCAGCGACGCGTCGGTCGCCGACCGAGTGTGGTGCGCGACCGCGGACGGCTCACGCGAATACGTGCACGTCTTCTCCGGACCGATGATCGGCAGGATGTCGGACGCGAAGCTGCACGAGGGCAAGTCGCAGGTGTTCGCGGTCTCGGAAGACGTGCGGGAGTTCGTGCTCGTGAAGGGTGAAACCGAGGTCGCGCGCGTGTCGGTGCGGTTGACCGCTGGTGAGGTCAACGTCGTGCGGCACTGAGCACGAATCTGCGCTCTCAGTTGACCGGCGCGGGGTGACTCAACTCGAATCCCGTGAACGCGATCGACTCCCCGAACGCACCTTGCAGCGGCGTCGTGATCCCCGTGTCCGTGAGCGCTCCGGTTTCGGCATCGATCACGTATGTCGCGAGTTCGTAGTTCGCCCGGAACCAGTGCACGAATCGCCCGGTCGGGTCGACCCGCGGCGCCGCGGAGCCCTGCCCACCTTGTTGGCGCGTACCCACCTCGGTCAGAGTCCCGTTCGTCGCGTCGATCACGAACGACAGCAACTCGGAGTGCGCAGCCACGTACGCGAACCTGCAGGCTGGATCGATCGCGATCGCGCTCAGTGCACCCGTGATGTTGACTTGGCCCGCGAGCGTGAGCGTGCCGCTCGGTTGGACGGAGTAGGTTCGGATCGACGCGTGGTCCGCAACGTAGACGAACGCTCCGCACGGGCTCGCTCGTAGGTGCCTGACGAACACCTCGACGCTGGCAACGCTCGTCAGATCGCCCGTGTCCGCGTCGATTCGGAAGGTCTCGAGCGCCGGCGGATTGCCCGGAATCCCGGAGGCATGGCCGACGAAGAGGAACTCACCCTCGTTGTCGGTGGTCATCGCGTCGATCTGCTGCACGTGGGCGGCGCCGGTCACACTCGTCAGCGAGAGGGCATCGGCAGCTTCGTCGAACACGAATCTGGTGATGCCGCCGAGAAGATGGTCCTGCGCGAATCCGAATCGACCCGCGGGGTCCACGGTCATGGATCGCGGCCAGTCCGCGGTCGCCGTCGCACGATTCCTCAGTTCGCCGGTTCGTTCGTCCGCGGCGTACACGCCGATCGAACTCGCCGTGGTGAACTGGAGGCGCGTGCCATACAAGAACCGCCCCGTCGCGTCCGACGTCAGATCCGCGAGGACCGCCTCCTCCGTCGGCATCAGCGTCAGTCCACCGGTGGCTTCGTCGATCAGGAACGTCTCCACTCCCTGACTCGTGCTGACGTACGCGAACTTCGGCTGCACGTCGACGACTACGCTGTGAGTCGTGATCGAGACCTCTTCCGAGTAGGCGGAGTCCCCCGATTCGTTGAACGCGATCAGTCGGTAGCGATACACGCTGGAAGCGGCCAAGCCGGAGTCCTGGTAGATCGCCGAATCCGCGTCGGCCGCCCCGACCTCCCGGAATTCGCCGTTGGGCGACGCGCGTTCGACGCGGAACCCGGACTCGTTGTCGGAGACGTCGGTCCACTCGAGCTGCACGGAGTCAGAACCCGTCGCCTGGGCGAGGATGTTCTCCGGCGGACTGGGAATCACCCCCGCCCCGGGTGCCGCCGGTGCGCCTCCGCCACCACCGCCGCCACCGCACGCGGCCAGCAGGAACATACCGGAGAGAACGAATCCGCCGCAGAGCGGAGACCGAGAGCGCGTCAGCGCGGGTTGATGGATGGGATTCATGGCGCAGGGAGTTGCGCCGGTTCGCCGCGAGCGACGCCAGGTTCGTGGGCAGAATCTGGCGGTGGGTCAGCGATCTCGATATCGCGCCAGCCGCTGCTGCATCTCCTCGAGTGCGAGCCATTCGACGCTGGCGCCGTTCATGAGGGTGAGCACTTCTTCGGCGGTTTGGATCGCTGAGGCCGCGTCGCCGCTGCGGAACTGCGCTTCGGCGAGCGTCGCGAGCATGACCGGGCCCTGCCGGTTCGAGAGTTCGACGGCGTGCTGCGCGATGCGCACGGCTTCGAGTCGATCCGCGTTCGTCATGCCCTCGCCGCAGGTGAGCACCCACGCGCGCTTCTGCCAGGCGTAGGGTTCGAGGGACCAGGCGTTGGTGAGTTCGCGGAGCTTCCGCTTGGCGTCCTCGACGCGATCGAGCTGCGCCAACGCCAGGCCAAACAGTTCCCAGCTCTCGAATCCCGTCGGGCGGGCGAGTCCCCAGGGGTTCGTCGCGATTGTTTCGAACGAGGCGACAGCTTCGTCCATGCGTCCCGCGCCGAACAGGCACACGCCGAGAGTCCAGTGATGCTTCTCGTGAAAGGCGACCGCGCGTCGAGCGGACTCGATGGCTCGTTCGTGTTTGCCTACAGCGCTGAGACTTTCCGCGAGGTTCGCGTGCAACCACGCGAACTCGGGATCCTTCTCCAGGCCCTTTTCGTACTGTTCGATCGCTTGCTCGAAGTCGCTGTACTTGTGGTAGACCAAGCCGAGACCATTGCGAGCGCCAGCGTCGTCGACGATACCGATGCGTTGGCGGACGTAGCGCATGAGCTCCGCTCGATCGCCGAAGCGGCTGTGAATCGAACCGATACTCTGCACGTCCTTTGCGTCCGGGTCGAACTCGAGTGCGCGTGCGACGTAGCGCATCGCTGCCTCGCGATCGAATCGGTATGACGCCAGCGTCGCGAGCCCGACGTAGGAGTCGGACAAGCGGGGATCCGACTCCAGGGCGTGCTCGTGCGCTCGGACGGCCTCGACATCGAGCCCGCTGCCCCGCAAGAACTCCGCGTAGTGCCAGCGAGCCATCGGCAGCTCCGGTCGCAGCGCGAGCGCTTGCTTCCGCAGGTCGAGCGCCGCGTCGATTTCGCCTTCTCGTCGCAAGTCATCCCCGCGGCGGAACAACCACCGATTCGGCACTCCGGTCAGGTGATCGAGCCACTCGACGGCGCGCCGGCGCACGTCGGGATCCACCGACTCCATGCCGTCGATCGCCGCGATCACGTCTGCGTCGTGGTGTTGCTGGAGGAACAGCTCTTCGAAGATCTCCATCGCCGCGAGGTTCTTCTCGCGGGCGACCGTGTCCACGTTCTCGAGGTCCGTATCGAGCGTCAGCACGCGGCGTTCGCTCATGAAGCCGACCAACACCCGGCGACCGCGCGAATCGACGACCATCCTGTGCGGGCGGCAGACCGAGGCATCATCCAGCTCGAGCCGCAGCAGCGACTGCCACGTTGCCGTGTCCCAGACGACCAGGGTACGCCCGCGATCGACGGATACGAGTCGCCGACCCTCGTTCGTGAACTGGAGTTCCGAAATCGGCACGCCGGGGTGACCCTGAAATTCGTGAAGGACCTTACCGGTTGCGCTGTCGCGGACGGTGAGCCAACCCATGCTGCGCAGCCCCTGGAAATTGGCAACCAGAGTGTCGCCCGATGGCGAGAAGCTGACGGACTCGAAGAACGAGGCCTCACGTTTCTCGGTCCACAGTTGCGACTCCTGCTCGACGTCCCAGACCGTGAGTCGGCCGTCGTAACCACACGACAACAGGCGCTTTCCGGTGGAGTCGAATTCGATTGCGCGGACCGTCGTGTCGTGGCCGCGGAGAACCCCGCGGACTTCCCCGGATCGCACATCGAACAGGAAGATCGGCGTGTCGAACCCTTCTTGTCGCGGGAATCGGTTGGTGCCGAACGCGGCCGCAAGCAGATACGAATCGGGATCGGGACTGAACTCGATCTGCTCGAACCCGATGCGCTCCTTTCCCGGTTCGACTCGCGGTTGATCTCGTGGTGCTTTGAGCACCGAGAGCTCCTCGCCGCTGTCAGCATCGATCAAGGTGACGCGCCGACCCATACACCCGATCGCGAGCACCCGTCCGTCGGGGCTGAGCGACGCAGTGCGAGGCTTGTCGTCACGACCGAGGCGAGAAAACATCGGTGCACCGTCGCGTAGGCGGATCTTGTGGATCGCGCGGTAGTCCACGATGAACGCGTACTCGTCGTCGGCGGACAACTCGATGTCGCACACCTCCCCTCCGATGCGAGGAATCAGCTCGCGCGGCTCCGTGAGGTCGCGAGCGTTCCACGCGAGCAGGTCCCACCAGCCGCTGCCGACGATGCGTGACCCGTCCTCGGAGTACGTCGCCATCACCGATGCTGTCGGCAGCGTCGTGACCTGACGCCACGAGGTCGTGTCGTAGATTCGACCGCCGCCGGTCGACCCAGTCGTGATCGCTCGACGGCCGTCGGGCGAGAACCGAGCGATGTAGCCGAACGATTGGCCACCACCCTCGTCCAGGTGTGGGGCGAGTCGACGCAGCAGGTCGCCACTACCGGTGTCCCAGAGAGACACTTCCCCTCCTGCTCCCGTCACCAGGACTCGCGAGCCGTCCGGGCTGAAGCCGGCGTCACACACGGCGTAGCCTGCGCCGGCGCCGTACTTGAACGCTCGTCGCAGTGCTCCGGTCCGGGAATCGACCAGCCGCACGCGGCCGTTTCGATCCCCGAGCAGCAGCGTGGTTCCGTCAGGGCTCATGCGCAGCGTGTACAAGTCTGCGAACTCGTTCTCGAACTCGGGTAGGTCGGGCAGGCGCGAGAGGTCCGTCGAGCGAAACACTCGTAGGGATCCGTCGACCCCGCCGGCGAACATGCGGCCGTCGGCAGTGAACGCGACGGCACTGCGGAAGTTGACGGTGAAGCCTTGGAAATAGCCTGCTCGGACGATGGACGGTCCGATCGGGCTGCCGAACTCTGCGCGTGCGAGCTCGGACCAAGTTCGGACGTCGCGCAGGGTCATGCGGCCGTCGTGCTCGGTGATGAGGACGCGCTTCCCCGTGGAATCGAACATCGCGTGCTTCGAAGTCCATGGGAGCTTGAACACGACGTCGAAATCCGGAACCGTGTGAAGTCGGAAGGTGCCGGCACCGTCCACGATCGTTGCGGTGAGCGCGAGGTCGCCGCTCGGCGAGACATCGGCGGTGGACCAGGGCCACGTTTCCCAGCTAGGGTCGTAGCTGTGGACGCGGGGTTGCACCCCGCGCGCTCGCGCGCGGAGCCAGTGCCAAGCGAACCCGCGTCGCTGCGGTTCGAGTGCGTCGAGCGCTGCTTCGACGTGGTCCGGGTGTCCGAGATCGATGACGTGGGCGGCGTCGTTGAGAGCCTTCGCGTAGGCGATGTCTTCGAGTTCGGTATTGCGGGCTTGGACCTGGGCCCTCTGCTCGTCCGCGATGTTGCGCTGTTCGACCGCGGTCGCGCGCTGCTCGTTGGCGATCTCCCGTTGCTCGGCGGCCTCTTGCCAGAAATACAGGCTGACCGCGAAGCCGATCAGCACGACCGCCGTGACCGCGACGAGCATGCGCTGCGTGCGCCGTGTCGCCGCGACCCGAACCCTGGCGTCCTGCACGCGTTCTTCGATACGGCTGAGGTACGCCGTCACCAGATCGGACACGGCCTTGCCGTCGCGTGGGCGCTGTTCGCGATCCGCGCAGAGGCATTGCGAGACGATGTCGGCGAGTTCCTCGTCCACGTTCGCGTCTGCGATGCGTTGCAGTGCGTCGTCGGTGTTGGCTTCGGCCGCGGCAGCGAGGACATCGCGGGTGCCCTCCCCTCGATACGGCGGCTTGCCGGTCAGGATTTCGCACAGCATCGCGCCGAGCGCGAACACGTCGGCACGCGCGTCGAGCTCTTCGACTTCGCCGCGCGCTTGCTCCGGAGACATGTAGGCCGGTGTGCCCATGATCGAGCCGGTCAGCGATTCGGATCCCTTGCCCGTGTCGCCGCTTCGGACCGTCGAGATCACGCTGATGTCCGGCACCTGCGACGCGCGGCTGTGCTCGGGCCGGCCGAGCACCTTGGCGAGCCCCCAATCGACGACCTGCACTTCGCCGAACGAACCGACCATGACGTTGTCGGGCTTGAGGTCGCGGTGCAGCACTTGGCGCGAGTGGGCGTACGCCATGGTCTGGCAGACCTGTGCGAAGATCGAGAGCAGGCGCTGGTGGTCGCGCGAGGGATCGACGCGTTCCTCGAGCTGGGACGCGAGCGTCGTGCCCTTGACCAGCTTCATCGTGAAGTACGGTCGCTCGTCGGCCTGCAGGCCGAGTTCGTAGACCGGCACGATGCCGGGGTGCTGCAGCTGGCCGCCGATCTGCGCCTCCTCGATGAAGCGCTGGATCATGTCGGGCCGCGTGGCGTGCTCTTCGTGGAGCACCTTCATCGCGACGTCGCGGCCGAGGTCGATGTCGTGGCCTTTCAGCACGATGCCGACGCCGCCGCGGGCGATTTCGCCCTGGACCTGGTACTGGTCGATCTTCTGCGCGGCTGCTTGCTTGCCGGGGTCGCCGGCGCGCACGACCGGCGCGTTGCTCTCATCCCGATCGCGCAACAGGATCGGCATGACCTTGGGCCCGCGCGCTTCGATGCGCTGGATGACGCTCGGGTTGTCGATGTTGGTCGGCTCGAGCAAGCGGTCGATGCGGCTGGCGCCGCCGTTCGCGAGTTCGAGCTGGGCCTTGCACTGCGCGAGGAGCTCCGGCGTGACGCCGGGTTGCTTCGCGAGCCAGGCTTCGCGCTGCTCGACGGGGACGTCGAGAGCGCCGAGGAACAGCTCCTGCAGGCGCTGGAGCATCTCGGGGTCTTGGTCGGAGGTCATGTCAGTCTCCGCGATAGCGCGCGAGTCGGTTCTGCATGTCGTCGAGCGCGAGCCACTCGACGTTGGCGCCGTTCATGAGGGTGAGCACTTCTTCGGCGGTCGTCACGGCGGCGGCAGCGTTGCCGTTGCGGAACAGCGCCTCGGCGAGCGTCGCGAGCATGACCGGGCTGCGACGGTTCGAGAGTTCGACGCCGCGCTCAGCGATTTGCACGGCCTGCTGCCGGTCCGCCGGGGTCATGCCGGGTGCCGTCGCGAGCACCATGGCGTGCTCGTGCCAGGCGTACGGCTCGAGGGGCCAAGCGTTGGTCAGCGCCTCGATCCACCGCTTCGCATCCGTGGCCCGTCCGACATCGGCGAGCGCGAGGCCGTAGGAGATCGACTCGTCGAGGCCGACCGGACGCCCGGTGGCCCACGGGTTCGACATGATCGAATCGAAGTGCTGCAGCGCTTCTTCCGAGCGACCGCTCGCTTGGAGGGCCATGGCCAGCGTGTATTCGAATCGAGGCTCGAGCTTCACGGCTTTGCGGCCGTAGTCGATCGCCTCCGCGAACTGCCCGAGGTGCCGATACGCGTGCGACAGGTTCGCGTGGATGTTGGGTTCGGAAGGGGCGAGCTCGAGACCTTTGCGATACCAGCGGATCGCGGTTTCGAAGTCCCGGTAGCGCGAGTAGCGCGTGGCGAGCGTGTTGTATCCGTTGGCGTTCTCCCGCCTGGCCAACCCGCGTCCAGCGAGGTGCACCGCGTCGCCGAGCATGCCGAATCGAAGGTAGATGTCGCTGAGTTCCGCCAGGTCGCGCTGATCCGGATCGAGCTCGAGCGCGCGCGCGGCGTGGCGAAGCGCGCTCGCTTCGTCGAAGCGGTTGGCGGCGAGCGACGCGAGTCCGAGGTGGGCCTCGGTCAGCAGTGGGTCGAGTTCCAAGGCCCGTTCGTACTCGGGCCGAGCCTTCTCGTAGGCTCCACACGATTCGAGAAACGCGGCGAAGGTCCAGCGGTAGAACGGGCTGTCTGGCCGCACGGCCAGGGCCTCTCGGTATCGCGCGATCGCCGCGTCGATGTCGCCACTCCGGCGCAGGTCCACAGCCGACCAGGTGAGCCACGGGTAGGGCGTGCCGACAAGGCTGTCCGTGAACTCTTGCAGTCGTTGGAGCTCCTGCGGATCGAGATCGTCTCGCTCGGCGGCTGCCCGCTTCACGTCCGCGGCCGAGCGTGCACCGACGGAGAGCCCATCGAAGACGCGCATCGTTTCGTTGTGTCGACGTTGTGCGAGCTTCGTGGCCGCGTCGGCGTCAGGGTCGAGTAGGAGGACACGCCGTTCGTCCGCGATGCCCACCAAGATCCTGCGGCTGTCGGGACTGACCGCGACGGTTTTGGGTCGTCCCGCCTCAGGTCCGCCGAAGGGTACGTGCAGCAGGCGCTGCCAGGACACGGTGTCCCACACGGCCAGTGCGCGCGCGCGCGAGACCGTCACGAGTCTCCGGCCCCCGTCGCAGAAGGCGAAGTCGGAGATCGGGCCGGCTGCATGGGCGCGGAACCTGCGGATCGACTCCCCGTTCTCGGCGTCGCGCACGTGGATCCAGCCTCCTTCGCCGATCACCACGCGCTGACCGTCTGGGCTGAAACGGATCGCATCCGAGCCGCGTTCTGATTCGACCTTCCAGATCGGCGTACCGCGCTCGACGTCCCAGACGATCACCGGGTTGCCGGTTCCACCACTGGAAGCCAACCGAGACCCGTTCGCATCGAATGCGATCTCACGGACCACGGAGCGGTGTCCGCGGAGGATGTGGCGCACTTCTTGGGTCTGCGCGTCGAACAGCACGATCGGAGTGTCCACTTCCGGATCGCGTGGGTAGTGGAACGTGCCGAAGGCGCCCGCGAGCAGACGGGAATTCGGGCTGAATTGCACGCGCGCGAAGCCGATGCGCTGTTTGCCGGCTTCCGGTCGAGGAAGATCCGCTGGTGCCTCCAACATTCCGCGTTCGGCGCCGGTCTCGGCGTCGAGCAGGACGATGCGGCGATCGAGTCGGCCAACCGCGACGAGGTCGCCTGCAGGATCTACGGCGAGACATCGAGGGTCGTCGTCGCGAGCGTACCGCGCGAACGACTGCGAGCCATCGCGCAGGTCCCACTTGCGGATCGCGTCGTACTCGACGACGAACGCGTGCGTGCCTTCGACCGAGAATCGGACTTCCACGACGCTGCCGGATCCCCGCGCGCCGAGGTCCATGGGCACGACCATGTCGACGAGTCGGCGACGCCGCAGCTCTCCCGGCCTCGCGCAGAGGATGTCCTGCCCGTCCGGAGTGAACCACGCGATGTGGGACTGGCCGTAGATCTCGATGCGGTTCCACGTCGCCGTGTCGTAGAGCCTGGCTCTGCCGTCCGAGCCCGTGCACATCGCGAGCGTCCCGTCGGGGGAGAAGCGCGTGCTCCACACGTGCCACCGATCGATTCCTGGTGCTCGGTGCTGCTCGAGGCGGTGTACGCGGTTGCCCGTCTCCGTGTCCCACAGCGTCACGTTTCCGCCGCCGCCACCGATGAGGAGGAGCTGGCCATCCGGACTGAAGCCAGCGGCGGTGACGGCACGCCAGCCACGGTAGCCCTCGTGTTCGAACTCCCGAAGAAGGGCGCCCGTGCTTGCGTCGACGAGCCGGGCGGTGCCGTCTCGATGCCCGATCAGCAGGCGCGTTCCGGTTGGGTTGCAGACCAGAGTGCGAATCTCGGACTTCTTGGCCTCGAACTCCGCGAGCTGCGGACGCGTAGACAAGTCGCGCGCATCGAAGATGCGGAGGGTGCCGTCGATGCAACCCACGAGAAGGCGTCCTTGGGGGTCGAAGCACGCGGGGCCGTTCGGCGACGGCGACTGTCGTATCCCGTTGAAGAGCTCGCGTTCCGGCGCGGCTTCGCCATCGAACTCCGTGCGTGCGAGCTCAGTGCCCGATCGCGCGTCGTGCAGGCTCAATTGGCCGCCTTCTCCGACGACGAGGAAACGGTTTCCGGTTCGATCGAACCGAGCGAACTTGGACGACCAGGGCAACTGCAAGAGGGTCTTGGAGTCGTTGATCGAGCAGACACGAAACGTTCGGTCATCCCCGTTTTGCCAGGCGAACAGGAGGTACCGACCGGTGGCGTCGACGTCGATGCACTCCCCGCTCGTCAGTTCCGAGATGTGCGTCCAACCGTCGATGTAGGACGCCGCGGTGCGGGCGCGGAGCCAACGCCATTCGAAGCCGCGGCGTTCGTGGGGCACGGCGTCGAGAACGTCCGCCAGATAGCGGGCACGACCGGTATCGAGTTGTGCTGCCGCACGACGCAGCGTGTCCGCGTACGCGACGCCCTCGAGCACGACGTTGCGCTCCGCGAGTTCCGACTCGCGCGCCGATGCCTCGTTCCAGAAGTAGAGGCTGGCGGCGAGTCCGGCGACGACGACCGCGGTGACGAGGAGCAGCATGCGCTGCGTGCGTCGTGCGGTTGCGAAGCGGATCTCTGCATGCCGGGCTCGGGTCTCGAGTCTGGAGGAGTACGCCGCGACCTGTTCGGCGAGGATCTTGGCGTCGCGGGGCGGTCCTCGCGATTCGGCGCGAGGCACTGCTTGGCAATCGCGATGAGTGCGGGGTCTGCGCCACTCTCGTCGAGTCGCTCGTACGCGGGATTCAGGTCCGCGTTCGCGGCGAGCGTGAGTACGTCGCGTGACGAGTCGCCCTGGTAGGCCGGCTTGCCGGTGAGGATCTCGCAGAGCATCGCCCCGAGCGAGAATACGTCGGCGCGCGCGTCGAGCTCTTCGACTTCGCCGCGCGCTTGCTCGGGAGACATATACGCCGGCGTGCCCATGATCGAGCCGGTCAACGACTCGGAGCCCTTGCCGGTGTCGCCGGTGCGCACCGTCGAGATCACGCTGGCCTGCGGCGCCTGCGACGCGCGGCTCTGCTCGGGGCGTCCGAGCACTTTCGCGAGCCCCCAGTCGACGACCTGCACTTCGCCGAAGCTGCCGACCATGACGTTGTCGGGTTTGAGGTCACGGTGGAGCACGTGGCGCGAATGCGCGTACGCCATCGTCTGGCAGACCTGCTCGAACACCGACAAGAACCTGCGATGGTCCTGTGTGAGGTCGACGCGCTCCTTGAGCTGCGACGCGAGCGTCGTGCCCTTGACGAGCTTCATCGTGAAGTACGGCCGCTCGTCGGCTTGCAGTCCGAGTTCGTACACCGGCACGATGCCGGGGTGCTGCAGCTGGCCACCGATCTGCGCCTCTTCGATGAAGCGCTGGATCATGTCCGGTCGATCGGCGTGCTCTTCGTGCAGCACCTTCATCGCGACGTCGCGGCCGAGGTCGACGTCGTGCCCCTTCAGCACGATGCCGACGCCTCCGCGGGCGATCTCGCCCTGGACCTGGTACTGGTCGATCTTCTGCTCGACCGCCTGCTTGCCGGGGTCGCCGGCGCGGAGCACGGGCGCGTTGCTCTCGTCGCGATCGCGCAGCAGGATCGGCATGACCTTCGGGCCGCGGGCCTCGATGCGCTCGAGGATGCTCGGGTTGTCGACGTTGGTCGGCTCGAGCAGGCGGTCGATGCGGCTGGCGCCACCGTCCGCGAGCTCGAGTTGCGCCCGGCACTGCGCGAGGATCTCGGGCGCGACGTCCTTCTGCTCGGCGAGCCACGCTTCGCGCTCTTCCTTCGGAAGCTCCGCCGCGCCGTGGAACAGCTCTTGCAGTCGCTGCAGGGCGTCCGGGCCGAGGTCCGAGCTCACGCCGGGTTCTCGCCGAGTTTGGACGCGAGGAACGTCCGGATGAACTGCCACTGGCGCTGCACCGAACGCTTCGAGATGTCGAGGATGTCGGCGGTCTCCGCGTCGGTGAGGCCGGCGAAGTACCGGCAGTTCACGATGTCGCGGGCGGTCGAATTCGCGGCTTCGAGGGCGTCGAGCGCCTCTTCGAGGGCCATTACGTCGTCAGTGGGGAGGGGGTCGAGAGCCATGGCATCGTCTTCGAGGGGCACGCGCTCCATCTCGCCACCGTGGCGAAGTCGGTTCTTGCGGCGTGCCTTCTCGATCAAGATGCGCCGGATGGCTTCGGCCGACGCCAAGAAAAACTGCCGGCGTCCTTCCCAGCCGGGATCGTCGCTGCCGGTGACGCGGAGGTAGGCTTCGTGCACGAGAGCTGTCGCCTGCAGGGTTTGGCCGGGTCGCTCGCGGTGGAGATGCCGTTTCGCAACCTGGCGCAGTTGGTCGTAGACGAGGGGCAGAAGCTCCTCCGCCGCGGCTGTTTCGCCAGAGCGGAGGAGAATGGAGATGCGTTCGGCTGGGTCGGACACGGGACTCTCGCTTCGTCGGGGTCAGCATCACGATAGCGCGTCCGACCTGGCTCGGGAGGCTCAGAGCCGAGTTCCCGTGATGGTCCCTTCGACGCCTCCGAACACCGTGACCGTGCCGCTGAACGAGTCGATCGGGTTGCCGCTGAAGGTGCCGGTCACGTTCGTGTAGCGGTTGGACGGGTCGCCACCGATCACGCCGCTGTTCGCGTAGACCGCGCTCGGGCTCCAGTTGCCGTCGGCGTCGATCGGGCCGTTCATGTCGAGGCGCTCGACGAACGTGCCGACGTTGCTCCAGAAGAACTCGACGTTGCAGCGGTCTTGCAGGATTCCGCCGGGCTCGAACGTCCTGTTGTGGCCCGGGGCGTTGATCGTGAAGCGCCAGGTTCCGGGGCCGATGCGCGGACATGGGACGCTGCTCTCGAGGTCGGCGATCACGTCGCCGCTGGATCCGTCGGAACGGGTCCAGGTGCCTTCGAAACGGTTGGCGGGCGAGCCGAGGAACTCGCCGGTGACGCGGTGCTCGACCTGCGTCTGGCCGGGTTCGAGCTGGATGTTCCAGGAGCCGCTGAACTGGTTCTCGCGGAGGAGACCGAACACGCCCATGCCGCTGTCCGGGCCGAAGCTGATCGCGCAGCCCTCGGCGACCGACACCGAGTTGGTCAACGTCGAGAAGCGACCCTGGTCGCGCAGCTCCCAGTACCACGTCGACTCGATCGTCACGCAGTTGTCCAGACGGTTGCCGGTGATCGTGACCGAAGATGCAGCGCCGCCGGGCGGCGTGATCTCGGCCATGCCGGTGAGCATATCACCGTCGAGCTGTAGCGAGAGTTCGACGGCGTCGACGCCGCGCGGACCACCGGGGAGAGGACCCTGGCCGATCCGGGATGTCATGAGGACGTCCCCGTCGATCGAAGCCGGGAACGCGTCACGTTCGTCGGTGAAGCGCACGGTCGTGGCGCTGCCGGACCGTTCGATGTGGAGGCCGGTGTTCTGGACCGAGCCGACGAGCGCGGGGTCGTCCGACTGTTCCACGGTGAGCTGCACGCTCCAGGTGCCAGAGAAGCCGCTGACGTCCGCTTGCTCGCGACTGCCCGAAATGCGGGACACGGCAGAGCAGGCCGCACTGCCCATGGCGTCTCCGTACGGCGACGCCATCGCCAGCCGTTCCGAGGTTCTCGTTCCGCTGATCGAGTTGCCGTCTTCCGACAGCTCCAGGGACATCGCCGAGTTGAAGCCTTCGACCGAAGACTTCAGTTCGAGATTGCGCCCGCTCGGCGTGCCCGACAGACCGGTGTTGTCGCTGACCGTGCCGTCATCGGCGGCGGTGAGCACGATGACGAGTGGCGACTCGTAGCCGACCGGGAGATCTCCGCAGTCACTGGATTCGACGGTGGACATGAGGTTCCACGTGCCGGCGAAGTCCGAAGCGGTGACGCCGGGTGCGGAACTGCCTCCACCACCGCCACACGAGGTGAACGTCGAAAGAAGTGCGGCGGTCGAGAGGGCGAAGATGAATTGCGTGCGAACCATGGGTTCCTGAACTCCTGGGGAAGTGGTTGGGGGCGGATGCCCGTTCGCCAGGAGTTGCGACGCGCGGTGTCGAGCGACGCCAAGCTCGGTCGAAAAATCCGCGGACGGCGACGTCGGTGTGATCGAGACGAGATGTCGCCGAAGCTCGCGTTGGTCGAGCGAAGGACGCGTGCCTTTACTGCACGACGGTCACCAGCATCCCTTCGGTGAAGCCGAACCCACCCGGGTTCAGCCCGGGCGACGAATACGCCCACTGGAACGCGAGCGTGTTGACGAACGTGCCGGGGATCGCGATGCGCGCCGAGGATCCTGACGGTGTCGCGGTCGTCGGGACTACCGCCAAGAACGTCGGCCCCAGGTCGACATTCGCGAAGCATCCGGTCAGGCCCGCGAAGTCGAGCGCGACGCTGCCGGTCGCGCGGGACACGAGCAGTGCCGCGGGCGACAGGCCGGGGGTTCCGGACGACCCGAGCTCGACCTCGAAGTCATGGCTGCCGCTGATCGGCGTGCCCGACCACGTGATCGAGCCGGGGCCGCAGCCGACGCCGAAGACGGTCGGTGTGCTCGCGGTCGGGTGTTCGAGGAACGTGCCGAACGTGTTGGTGCCCGGGCTGCCGTTGCTGCCGCCGCCGTAGTAGATCGGGAAGTTGCCGACTTCCGCGTCGTAGCAGACCCCGAACCCCGTGTGGTATTGCGAGCCGTCGTTGATCGAGTGGTCTTCGACGCGCACGTTGTCGGTGAGTCGATGCACCGCGACGCTCCGCGCGCCGAAGATCGAGCCGGCGGCGTGAGAGATCGCTGCCCAGTGCCCGCGCGTGGTCGTGTCGAACGCGATGTCGACGTTTACGAGCGGGATGGCCGCGTTGACGAAGGCCCAGTCTTCGCGAAGGGTCTTGCCCGGCGCGGCGTCAGGCCACGTGAAGTGCGCGGCGCGGAGCGTGGGGCCGCTGAATGCCGTCGAGTGCGTTCCGTCGCTCGCGAGTTGGGAGTACGTCACGAGGTAGCGACCGTTCCTTCCGGCGATCTTCGCGTTGATGTTGTGGACGAGGAGTGATGGAACACCGATGGCGCCCCCCGCCTGGGAGAGGCCGCTCGGGTAGTAGCGCGTCAGTCTGAGTTGCCACGATCCGGTCGGATTGAGGGAGTTGAACTCCTGATACGTGAGGATCCACGGTGACGAGCCGCCGTCACTCTCCGCGTTGATCGCGGTGCGTTCGAAGTCGAAGCCCGGCGTCGCGAGCTGGAACACGCTGAGCGAGTTGTCGACGGCGAGATCGCGGATCTCGCGGCGCACCGCGGTCCCGGTCGTGTTGACGCCTGTGTTGTTCGCCTCCTGTTCGTAGACGATCGCGCACAGCGAGCCGGTCGAACCGACCTTGGTGCCACCCACGTCCGGGTTGCGACGGGCCGTGTCCGAGAACTGCGAGAGATCGTAGATCGTTCCGGACAGCGCGTAGTCCGCGACGCCGCGCTGGTGGTAGCCGATCTTGTACTTCGGGTTCCCTCCTGCGACGTGGCGTTCGAACACGGTGACCCATCGATTGATTCCGCCGACGAACGCGATCTCCGGGTTGTGCTCGCTCGAAGTCGTGGACGAGTTGACGAACACGGTGATCGGCAGGTTCCACTGCGGCAGGTAGTTGATGCCGTAGATGTCGTGATCCGACGCGGAGAATGCGCGGGTCACGATCGCGATGATCTCGTGCGCGATCGGCTCGACGACGACGCAGCCGGACTGGGCCGCGTCCGAGTTCGTCGGGGTCAGCGTGATCGAAGAGAGCAGCGGGTCGACAGTGACCGGAAACGTTGCGGACTCGAGCCAGGCCTGCGGGACTCGAATCGAGACTTCTCCGGACGCGAGCGAGGTCTCGAGATCGATGCGATGCCCGAGCGCGTCGATGGCGAACGCGACGCCGTAGTCGAGGATCGGTGTGCCCTTTTCGTCGGTGAAGACGAGCGGGCGGTGTGCCGGCTCCGTGTCCGGTGCGCGCAGTTTCGTAGAGAGAGCACCGTGAATGACGAGATCGCCGTGGGCTGCGGGGCGTTCGTGGATCACGAAGCTCTGTTCGATGCCGTGTTCGAGGACGTCGTACGCCTCGGTGAGTCGGTCGTAGCGATACTCCATGCGCCAGTCGGTCGACGCGGGCTTCGGTCGTTCGCCGTTCGCGAGAAGATTGGATTCGCCGACGGTCACGCGTGTCGTCCGCCAAGCGAGCGGCAGGTTGTGCGGGTAGCCGTCGCCGAGCAGCGGGTAGAAACACATCCCGTCGTGGAACGACACCTTGAAGTTCGAGCCGGTGGCCCAGAGTCCACCGGGCTGGCCGCTCGGCTCCTGCAGGGCGTGAATTGGTGAGCAGAAGAGGCCGACCTTTGGACGCTCGTAAGAGGTGGATTGGGCGTGGGCCGAAAGCGCCGTGAGGAAAGCGCTGGAGAGCAGGACGAGTGGGAGGGATCGCGACATTCGAGACTCCGGCTGCGTAACGTTCTGCTGGCTCAATGCGGAGGCGCCGCGGAACGGACGCGGAATCCGAAGAATTCCGTCTGCTCTCGGGAGCCTCGCTACACTCGCGCCGAGTGCCATGTTGATTCGCCGAAACCACCTGCTCGCCGTCTTTTGGACCGTTTCGCTGCTGTCGCCTGCCGTCGGCCAGCAGGTCATCGACGCCGCATCCGTCCCTAAGCTCGCGCTGGACAAGCCGACCAACCACGGCGGCCTGCACGTCTACGCCGTTTCCGAAGACGGCAAGAAGGTCGCCGGCGGATCCTGGGTCGGCGGGATGACGTTCGGCGGCAAGTCGAAGGTGCTCGGCGGCGAGGTGTTCTTGTGGGACCGCAAGAAGGGCAGGATCACGAAGGTCCTCGGCAAGCACGACAAGTCGCCGACGTGGCTCGAGTTCTCGGCAGACGGTAAGACGCTCGTCAGCTACAGCGAGGACGACTACACGATCAAGGTGTGGAAGACGTCGAAGAGCAAGCCGCTCGCCGTGATCAAGACCGGTGGCCCGTGCTCGGCGTTCGACCTACCCGTGCTGAGCCGCGACGGCAAGACGCTGGTCCATCTCAGTCGGCGCACCCTGTCGGAAGAGGCCGGTCTGAAGGCGCCGTATCGGCTCGAGGTCTGGGATCTGGCGAAGAAGCAACTCCGATGGAAGATCGAAGCTGACGCGAAGATGGACGGTCTCGACTCGGAATACGCGATCTCGCCCGACTCGAAACGTGTCATGGTCTCGATTCAGAAGGTGTCGTGGACGGTCAAGGACGGCATGGGGACCGGCGCGCACGGTGCGAGCTACCAAGCGATGTTCGACCTCATGACCGGCAAGGAGATCTGGCGCGTGGATCTCGAAGAGAACGACGAGAAGCGTCCACACCCGGATGGCCTGATGCGGTTCACGCCGGACGGCAAGGAGGTCGTCGCCGTCGATTGGAGCCGGCTCGATCGCTACGACGCGTCGACGGGCAAGCATCTCGCGACCGTCGAATTGGACCGTGAGAACTCGATCGAGGATCTGATCTTCGACCGCTCCGGCAAGCGGTTCCTCGTCGTGCGCATGATGAGCCAGGACATGGAGTGGTACTCGTTCCCGAAGTGCGAGCTCGAGTATCGGACGAACTTCGACCTCAAGGGTGTCGCGGCGTCGGGGGACCTGACGCGCGTCGCGGGGCTGCAGCGGTTCGAGCCGGTGTTGCTCGACCTGTCGAAGGCATTGAAGTAGCCACTCGACTACGACTCGCCGATGCGCTCGACCAGCTCGACCGTGGCGCGCGCGACCTGACCGTAGAAGCCGTCGGTCGACCCCGCATGCGCGAGCGCGCGTGGCACCCACGCGAGGTGCTCCTGTTGGATGCGCTCCGCGACTTCCGGTGCGTGCACACTCGCTTCGCTCCACAGCAGCAGGATGCATCCCAGGTGATCCGGCGCCGCACCGCGGGCGGGCTCCGCGTCGAACTCGAGCCCTGCGTGCTTCGCGAGTTCGCGGATCGATCGCGCGGCGTCGCCCTCGTATTCCCCGCTCGTCCACAGCGACGCGATCGGCGGCGCGGCGGTGTGCGGGTGCAGCAGGGTCTCGAAGTACTGCGCTGCCAGGTCGTCGAGCTCGCTCGCATCCGGCACTCGGATCCCGACCTCCTGCAGCGCGGCCGCGACGTCGGGCTGCTCCAGCTGTTGGAGCAGCTCGACGTCGATTTCGCGCAGGAGGATCCGCGCGAACAGCTGCGCGGTCGGCACCAGCTGTTCGCGGCTCACGTGACCTTGCGGATCCGCACGACGGTCGAGTTGAACGCCTGCTGACCCGAGATCGGGTCGGGCGAGATCGGCAGGACGTTGTTCTGTGCCCAGCCGGGGCCGGTGTTCTTGACCCACTTCGACTTGTCGCCGTTCGACTCGTCTTCCCACCACATGTTCCGCTCCCAGTCCTCGTCGCGCAGGCCCACCGGGTCCATGCCGGCGACTTCGGAGCCGACCGAAGACTTGCGCTTGGCTTGTGCGACGGAGGTGTAGGCGGAGTGGCCGAGCGAGTTCGAGATCGCGATGGCCTGCGGGTGCACGCCCTTCGTGACGACGACCGGGATCTCGAGCTTGCGCGATACCTCGCCCTCGCCGAGCTTCAGCCCGGGCGCGATCTTGGTGAGCATCTTCGAGCGGTAGCCCGTGATCTCGATCCAGTCGCCGTCCTCGAGACCGAAGCGCTTGGCGGTGTCCGGGTGAATCCACGCCGGGTTGCTGTGCACGATCTCGGAGCACCACTTGAGGTTCGCGGTGCGTCCGTGGTTGTGGACGTTCCACTTGAACGACGTCATCACGAGCTGATCGTCGTCGAGACCAACGTGTTCGTCGATCTGGCGATAGGTCGGCCACTCGGGAATCTCGACGTTGTTGCCCTTGTGGTGGGCCGGGCGGTTCTTGCCCTTCGAGTTCGCGATGCGGGTGAGGTCGCTCGTGTCTTCGTTGCGACCCGTCTTGGCGACGAACGTCGAGTGGACTTCGAGCTTCCGGCTCGGGGTCTTGAAGCCGCGCACCGGTTTGCCGTCCTGCATGATGCCGATGCCCTTGCCGCCCTTCGTGATGATGCCGGTCTCCGTGTCGACTTCGGCACCATCCATGTCGGACTTCGAGAGCGGGCGCAGGTACGGCAGGTGATAGGTCTCCTGGTCGGGATCCTCCCACGCGCCGAGGTCTTCGAGCATCTCGAAGCCGTTCGCATACTTCGACTTGTCGTGCGGGACGTCGTTGACCCACTCGGCCATGTACTCCGCTTGGGTCTGGCCCTCCGGATACCACTTCTCCATACCGTCACCGACGCGGCGCGCGATCTCCGGGAAGATCCAGCGCACGTCGCGCGCTTCGCCGAGCGGCTCGATCATCGGCCGGCGCATGCTGATGTACGGCTTGAGGTTGTAGGCACCGCGCGCGTCGACGTCCCAGCGCTCCATGAACGTCGTCCACGGCAGCACCATGTCGGCGAACGACGCGGTCTCGTTGAGGAACGGGTTGATGCAGACGTGGAAGCCGATCTTCTTCTCGTCGAGCAGCACGTTCTGCGTGACGTCCATCTCGGGCCACGTGAGAGGCGAGTCGAGGTTGTACGACATGTACAGCTGGATCTTCGCGCGCTCCTGCTGCAGGTACCAGTAGACGATCTCGCCGACCTTCATCTTGTTCCAGACGTTGGCGAGCGCGATCTCAGGCGGATCTGCGAGCAGCGACGGCGTCTTGGGTGCCGGGGCACCCTTCGGCGCCGGGAAGCGCTTGCCGTCGATGCCGCCGGTGAACATCCAGCACCAGCCGCCGTGTTCGCCGACCGAGCCGACGAGCACGTTGAGCAGGCCGATGGCCCGGTCGTTGTAGTAGCCGTTGAGGTGCGCACTGCTGCCGCGGTTGCACAGCGTCGTGGCGCGAGGCGCGGCTGCCGCGAACTCGCGCGCGATGCGACGGATCGTCTTCGCGGGGACCGTGCTCTTCTTTTCGGCCCACTCCGGGGTGAACTCCTTCAGCTGCGCGGTCAGTTCTTCGACCGAGCAGTTGGCCCATTTCGAGAAGAACTCCGCGTTGTAGAGCTTCTCGGTGAGGATCGTGTGCGCCATGCCGAGTGCGACCGCACCGTCGGTGCCCGGCGCCGGCATGTAGAACTCGTCGGAGTTACCCGCCGTGTTCGACATGCGTACGTCGAACGTTACGAACTTCGCGCCGTTCTCGAAGCGTCCACGCTGGATGCGTTGCGCGCCGGCGACGTGACCCTGGTGCGCCTCGAACATGTTCGAGCCGAAGTTCAGGATGTACTTCGCGTTCGCGTAGTCGCCGAGGTCCCAGTCGCTCTCGAAGAGATAGGTGAGGTTCGCGGCGCGGCGCGCGGCCGAGCAGAGACCGCGGTGGTTGAGCGCCGTGTTCGTCTCGGCGGCGCGGAGGAAGTTCTTCACCGCGTCCTTCGAGCGGTTGCGCCCCTGGTGGAACGCGAACTCTTCCATCTTGCCGTCCTTGCGGATCTGGCGCAGGCGCGTCGCGATCTCATCGAGCGCCTCGTCCCACGAGATGCGCTTCCACTTGCCTTCGCCGCGCTTGCCGACGCGCTTCAGCGGGTGGAGCAATCGCTCGGGGTGGTACTGGTGGTTGAGCGCGGCCTGACCGCGCGCGCACAGGCGCCCCTGCGAGTTCGGGTCGTTCGGGTTGCCGTCGACCTTAATGATGCGGCCATCCTTGACCCAGCCGGTGACGCCACACACGGTCGAGCACAGCTGACACATGCCGTGCACCGGCTTCGCGCCCTTGTACTTGTCGGGGTCGGGGAACTTGTGCTTCCGGTACGGGCCCGGCAGCGAGCACACGCCCGGAGCCGACGACTCGTAGGGAACGCCGGCGCCGCGCTTCCACACGGCGAGGTTCTCTTCGCGAGTGGGGCGTCCGGAGTTCTGCGGGCCCTGGCATGCGCCGAGGACGCCGGCACCGGTCAGCACCGCACCGAGGCGCAAGAAGTCGCGGCGCGACGCCGAGCTGTTCTGCTGTTGCAGGTCCTTCTGTGGATCAGCCATCGCGGTGCTCCTTCTCCTTCCACTGGTAGACGCTGTACGCCTCCTTGGAGTAGCTCTGCCCTTCGCGCGGGACCTTCGGTTCCCACTCGCGCATCGGCCGATCTTCATCGACGCCGTACCACGCGCGCGGCTTCGTGCCCTTCTCGGCGCGGAGCTGGGCGAGGTTGCCCTCCGACTCGAGCTTGGCCTTCATCTTGGACACGCTCGATTCGGGATCGTTCAGGTCGCCGAAGTAGAGCGCCTCACTCGGACACGTCGATGCGCACGGCGGCTCGAGGCCTTCGTCGACGCGGTGCGTGCAGTTGTGGCACTTCACCGCCTGGTTGGCGACCGGGTCGATGTAGATCGCGCCGTAGGGGCACGCGTCCTTGCACGCGGCGTGACCCGAGCACGAGTCGTAGTCCACCTGCACCGAACCGCCCGCACCCTTGTGCATCGCGCCGCATGGGCACGCCTTGATGCAGGGCGCGTCCTCGCAGTGTTGACACGCCATCGGCGCCATGATCCGCGCGACGCCGCCGGACTCCTTCTCGAAGTCGTGGTAGATCGTCTGGCGGATGTAGTTGCCGAGCGGCACGTCGTTCTCGGCCTTGCACGCGACTTCACAGCCGTGGCAGCCGAAGCAGCGACGCACGTCGACGACCCAGCCGTACTTCTTGCCGTCGTCGGGCGCTTGCATGCGATCGCGCCACTGCTCTTCCGGAAGGAAGAGGTCGCTTCGCAGTGCGTGGGGATCTTGCGATCCGGTTGCGGCGGCGCCGGCTGCGATTGCGCCGCCGGCGAGGAACTTGCGTCTGTCGACGCGCCGTTCTTGGGGGGTGTCGTCGGTCATGAGGGGGTGTGCCGCGCGCGGCCGGCGCAGCATAACCAGCGCGCGCGACGATTGCCGCGCTAACCCTCGTTACCGGAATCGACGTCGGCTATGCCGATGCAGGCATGCATCGAAGAAGTCGATGACCGCCGTTCGTCCCGTCGATCGACGTCACTTCTTCTTCTTTTTGTTGCCGCCGAAGAGCCCGTTGAGCGCGTTGTTGAGGCCCTTCTTCGCTTCGTCTTCGAGCTTCTTCTTGTCGCCCTTCGGGATCAGACCTTTCAGCGCGTTGTTGAGACCCTTTTTCAATTCGTCCTCGGCCTTCTTCTTCAGCGGGTCCAGGGCTTTGGCGGCTTCCGATTCGAGCGCGCTCTTGAGGGCGCCCTGCATCAGCGAGTTCAGGTCCGGCATCGCGAGCGATGGCGAGACCAGCGACCCGACGAGCTTCGCGTTGAGCTTGTCCTTCGGCAGGTACTTCAGGATCTTCTCGGCGTCCTTGTGACCTTCGAGGAAGCTGCTGAGGTCGAGCGAGTAGTCGATGTCTCCGGCGAGTGTCGTCTTGCCGGTGAGCCCGTACTCCTTGCCCTTGCTCGCGAGCTTCAGCGCCTTGGTCTGGATCTCGCCGGCTTCGAGACCGAACGCGGTCGTGATCGTGTTGAACTCGAGCTTGCCGTCCTGACCGGCGAGCTGCATCAGGCTGGCGAGCGACTGCGCCGGAGTGAACGAGCTGTTGCGCAGCGCGAGGTCGCCGAGTCCGCTCCAGCCGTTGAGCCATTCGAGCGTCGTCTGGTCGCCCGTGGGCATCGCCGGGCCCTTGACCTTCAGCGTCAGGTCGGCGGCGCTCTGGAAGTCGATGCCTGCCGTGGCGGCTTCGGGCGCGATGCCCGCGAGGATCGGGACGGCGAACTGCAGGCCCTTCACGGCGGAGCCGCCGAGGTTCGCGCCGTTGACCTTGATCTCGAACTCGACGGGTTCCTGCTCGAGCTTCGTGATGTCGGCCTTCGCGAGAAAATTGAGCATTCCGCCGTCGAGCTTCGATCCGTCGCCGGTCTGCACGACGAGCTTGCCGCCGCCCAGTGACGTCGAGATCGACAGGCCCTGCAGCAGACGGTCGGCGTAGCCGATTTCGTCGGCCGACAGCTTTGCTTGGAGACCGAGAGTCCCGAGCAGCTGGTCGACGTCGAACTCGATCTTGCCCTCGGGCGCGGGCAGCGCGATCTCACCATCGAGCTTGAGCGCCTTGGTCGCGATCCCTTCGGGGAGGAAGCCGCCGAACGAGATCAGCTTGGAGAGGTCGAAGTCGAACTTGGCGCCGAGGCCCGTGCCGGTGCCGCCGATCAGCTCCTTGGCGCGCGTCGGTTCGAGCCCGCTCGCCGACGCGAAGCCGAGGTCGATCGAGAGCTTGCTCGTATCGACGACCGGGTTCTCACCGGACACGTCGGCCTTGATCTCCGGCCGGAAGACCCACTTCGGGGCGCGGATCTTCATGCCCTGGAACAGCGCGCCGGACAGCCGCGGTTCGGTGACCGTCAGTTCGCCGCCGAGCACGATTTCGCGCTCCGGGTGTGCCTGCGCCGTCAGGTTGCCGTCGGCGATGCCCGCGAATTCGTCGATCTGGTCGGGCATGCGCGCGACCAGCAGCGGCTTGTAGCGTGCGAGGTCGAGCCGCTTGCACTGCAGGACGATGTCCGCCGGTCGATCGAAGTTCGCGTCGACGTCGACCGTGAGGTCGAGGCGCGTCGGCTTGTCCTTCGCACCGAGGTCGGCGCCGAGTTCGAGGTCGATATCCGAGCCGCCGAACTCTTTCTTCACGACCGCGTCGAGATCGCGGATGTGTTCGATCGTGCCGAGCTCCTCGTTGATGATCTCGATGATTGCGTCGGTCAGCTGGAGATCGAGGCGCACGTTGGAGAGGTCGGCCGGCTCGTCACTGTCCGACTTCACGTCCTTCGGCTTCTCCTTTTCGACCTTGCCGCTCGAGCCGAGCTTCTCGAGGTTGAGCGAGCCGTCCTTCCTCTGGATCGCGCGCACGTGTAGGCCGTCGACGCGACCGCGCAGGTCGACCTTGCCGCTGAGCAGAGACGTGATGCTGATGTCGCCCTCGAGGCCGGCGAGCTTGACGCACGGAGCGCCGCCGCCGAACCCTTCCGGGTTCGCCACCTCGAGTCCCTTGACGCTGAGTCCGGAGAACCAGCCAACCGACGCCGACTCCACTTTCACCGGTGTTCCGAGCGCGTCTGTCAGGGTGTCGGACGTCGTCGATCCGAGCAGCGTCCAGCTGAGCAAGGACGGAATCGCGAGGATGAAGACCAGCAGGCCGACGCCCAAAAACGCGAAGAGTTTGAGCAGGCGACCACGCTTCCGTGGCGCCGATGTCGTCGCGGCTTGGGGGTCACCGTGTGGTGCGGAAGTGTCCTGCGGATGTGCGTCGAAATCGGTCACGGGTCTTCGGTCCTCGTGGATGAAGTACTCTTCCATCGTATGGCACCCGGACAGCGAACTGCACGGCCGAGTCTCTTGGATCGACTCGATCTCGAGCTCGCATCGCGAGCGCAGGTGGAGCTGGCAGGCCTTGATGCGCAATCCCTCATCGCGCGGCCGCCGCAGTTCCCGATCGTAACGCGCGAGCGCCGCGACGATTGGATCCGCGGCGTGCTGAGCATCCGCGGCATCAAGGTCGACAACGTCATGGTCCGGAAGATCCTCGAAGGCAACCGCGACCCGCGCTGCTCGCGCCAGGAGCGAGTCTTCATCGGGGGCCTGGACCGCGCCTTGGACCGCCTACTCGCGCGTGGCGCGAAGGGTGAGTTGCCGGATGGGTGGTTCACGATCGAGCTGTTCGAGACAGTGACGCAGGGGCTGCCCCGTTTCACGAACAACCACCTGCGGCGCGACCTGCCGTGGGATTCGCTGCGCCATCTGCGCTACCCGAAGCCGAGCGAGATCGGTGGAATGCTCGATCGCTTCACCGAAGAGCACCGCTACTGCGACATGCCTCTCGTCTTCGACCGGATGCACCCGGTGCGATGCGCGTTCCGGGGGATGTGGCGCCTCGGGCGAATCTCGCCCTTCCCGGACTTCAACCTGATGTTCGCGTTCATCTTCATGAACGCGTTCCACGTCGCGCACGGCTACCCGCTGATCGTGCCCGCCGTCAGCGACAAGCAGATGCTCGAGAACCTCGTCACCGGCCCCGTGCCGCAGCGTCTCGTGCAGTTCGAGTCCCGCCTCCTCGAGGCCGCGCTCGCGGCCTGATCCGCTATTCGGCGATCTCGATCGACCGCGTCGTCGCGAGGTGGATGCGCTTCTGACCGTCGATCTCGGCCGTGCGCAGGTCGAGGCTCGTCAGGCGACCCGCGAATTCCTCGCCCGAATGGATGCCGCGGACCTTCTTGCCGACGAAGCCCAGCCGCGAGCAGAACTCGCGCTCCAGTCGGTCGAGGCGTCCGGCTTCGAGATCCGCGAACGCGCGCTCGATGGCTTCACCGAGGTCGAAGACGACGCACTCGCGATCGACTGTCGCACCCTTCGACACCGCCATGCTCGTCGCGAGTTCGGCGAGGTCGGGCGGGAAGCTCGTGCGGTTGACGTTGACCCCGATGCCGATCAGGTAGCGGGCGGGGGGATTGCCGGCCGCGTCGATCAGGATCCCGGCGATCTTGCGGCCGCCGCAGAGCAGATCGTTGGGCCACTTCATGCGGATCGGCTGGCCGGCGTGACGCTCGACGGCCGCCGCGATCGCGGCCGGTAGCATCGCGGCGACGATCGTCGGGTCGGGCACCGCCGTCGTCGTGATCCGGTAGGTCACCTCGACGTCCCGGGCGGGTGCGCCGTGCCATTCGCGGCCCAGTCGCCCTCGGCCGGAGAGCTGCTCGTCGGCCCAGACGACGCCGTCCGTCTCGAGCTCGCCGGCGAGGTCCTGGGTCGACTCGCAGACCGGGACGTGACGGAAGTCGGCGAACCGGGTGGCCGCGCGCAGGCGGGTCGGCAAATCGGGTGTCTCGGGCATGGACGGCGGGGCTCGGGATTGTCGTGAAGTTCGACCGTGGGTTGTGCCGATAGCGGAGATGCAACGAACCATCGGTCGCACCGACCGCTGGGGGGCAAAGGATACCAGTAGGTTGGACGAACCCGTCAGGGCGGATCAGCCGCGCGGCTTCGGCGGCGCGGTCGAAGGGTGGCACGACATCGTGCCGTCGCATGGGCGCATCCTGCGCGTGCCGCAGGATGCGATCCAGGATGGTCCGTTTCTACGCGTGCCGGAGGGCACCTTCGACGCGGTGTTCGTCGAGACCCTGAGTGAGGGATTCGGCAACGTCGAGTCGTTCGTCACCGAGCTCGCGAGTCGTCTGGCGCCGGGGGGGCGCCTGTTCCTCGACGCCGAGCACCAGCAGAGCCCGCGGGCGCTGCGCGTGACTCTCGAGGGCAAGCCGAACACGCTGGATCCGGTCGGGTCGTTCCGGAGACCGGAGATCACGGTCTCGGCGCGACGGTTGCTCGACGCCGCGCGTGGTGCGGGTCTGGCGATCGAGGATCTGTATCGCCTACCGCATCCCGAGCAGCAGGGTGCCGAGTTCGTTCGCGCGATGATCGATCTCGGCTTCATGGCTTCGGGCTACGCCGGCGGTTCGCCGGCCGCGCGGCTCTGGCTGTGTGCGTCGCGTCGGGATCCCGCGCCGGGTTCGGTCCTGATCGGTCCGGGTGCGGAGAACGAGCAGCAGCGCACGCGCGCGTGCCTGATGCAATTCTTGCCGGCCGAGTGGGAAGTGCACGCGTGCACCGAGTCGACCGAGACCGAGGGCTTCAACCGCGGCGTCGCGGCGACGACCGGGGACACGGTGTGGCTGCTGCGCGCCGGTTCGATGCCGACGCGAGAACTGTTCGATGCGCTCTGGCAGCAGTCCGTGCTGTCGGTCGCCGTCCCGGGCGGTGACGGCGGCGCGTCGGCGCCGGGCGACGTGGATGGCTGGATGGCCTCGCGTCGCGACCTGATGCGGATCGGTCCGATCGACGAGAGCTGGTCGTCCGATCTGCTCGCGTTCGAGGAGTACGGCATGCGTCTCGACGCCGCCGGGCTCAACGCCGAGGCGGTCGGTGGAGGGCTCGTCAGTCGGCCGCTCGAGGCGTGCAACCTGGACGCGCTCGAGGCCGAGTCCAAGGTCCTGTTCGAGCGTTGGGAAGGCGTCGGCACCGAAGCCGATCCGCTGTATCCGGGCCCGAAGGCGAACGATCGCGACCACCGCGAGCCGCCGCCGTGGCACGGCCGCAAGCCGCGCGTCTCGCTGTGCATGATCGCGCGCGACGAAGAGCGCTTCCTCGATGACTGTCTGCGACGCGCGGGACCCGCCGTCGACGAAATCATCGTCGTCGACACGGGGTCCGTGGACCGCACGATCGAGATCGCGCGCTCGCACGGCGCGAAGGTCATCGAACAACCGTGGAACGACGACTTCGCGACGCCGCGCAACACGGGTCTGCAGGCTGCTACCGGCGATTGGGTGCTCATTCTCGATGCGGACGAGATGCTCGAGGACGGCGCTGTCAAAGAGGTGCGTCGGATCGTCGAGGACCCGAACGTCTGTGGCTACCACATCCACTTCACGAACGTCTACGACGACACGAAGACGCTCGGCGTGACGATGGTGCGGTTGATCCGCAATCTGCCGGGCATCGAGTGGAAGAACCGCATCCACGAACAGATCACGCCGTCGCTGCTCGCGGTCGGTCGCGAGCAGGGCTTGATCCTGTCCGCTGCGGACGTGCGCGTCGCGCACTACGGATACACCGGCGAGATCATGGACTCGCGCGGCAAGCTCGAGCGCAACGAGCGGCTGTTCAAGCTGCAGCTCGAAGAGCAGCCGGACGACGTCTACTCGCTTTACAAGTACGGTGACTTCCTGCGTCGCTGTCCCGGTCGGGACCGCGAAGCGCGCGAAGTGCTCGAGCGCACCTTCGAGATCATTCTCGAGAACCAGCCGGGCTGCCCGCGCGGCATCCCGTACGCCGGCGAAGTCGCGGCGCTGTGTGCGCTCGAGTACGCCCGAGAAGACAACTACGACCGCGCCGAGGAGATCCTCGAGATCGCCCTGCGGCGCTTCATGGTGACGCCGAACCTCCATTACATCGCCGCTGGCGTCGCGCTGCGACGCGGTCGCGAGGACGAGGCGATCGCGCACTACGAGCGGTGTCTGGCCTACCGCGGTCAGACGCTCGTCGTGCCGATCCAGGAGGGCATCACCGGACACGTCTCCCTGACCGGCATCGCGCAAGCGCTATTGCAGAAGGGAAACCGCGCGGCCGCGCGTCGCGTTCTCGAGCAGGCGATCGGCATCGACCCGTCGTACGACGTGTCGGCGCTCGTGCTCTCACGCCTGTGGGTCGAGGACGGTGACATCCAGCGTGCCGTGCACGTGTTGACCGAATTCCTGCGGGACTACCCGGACTCTCCGGGTGCCTGTCAGCAATTGACGTTGTTGCTCGCGCAACTGGGCCACTCCGATCAAGCGCGCCGTTTCGGCGAGCGCGCGATCGAGTTGTTCGAAGCGGGAGCGTCCGAAATCGAAGCGAACCAGATGAGACAGACTCTGGCGGCTCTCCCGTGAGAGTGCAGCCGAGCAAGGAGACCGAAATGCAATCGACGCAGACTCCCAGTTCTAGCCCGGCGAATCAGGCCAACCCGGCCGCGGCGCCGCAAGCGGCGATTCCCCAGGACAGTGGCTTCAACCCGATCCCGACGCGCATGCAGGAGCTCGCGCCGCTGGTCGTCGACCAGCCGAACGAGACCGGCGAAGCGGTCGTCGAGCAGCTCGAGGCGCTCGAGACGCAGCTCGCGAGCGTGCACGCGATCTCGGCCGAGGCCTACATGAGCCAGGGTGCGTACGAGAAGGCGCTGCAGCACATCGAAGTGTCGGTGTCCTTCGCGACGGACGATGCGCGCTACCAGAACCAGTGCGGCTACCTCCGCTATCTGACGGGCAACGACCAAGGCGCGATCGAGTGCTTCGAACAGGTCGTCAGTCAGGTCCCGGACCAGATCGACGCGCTGTGTAACCTCGGCATGGTCCACTTCGGCCAAGAAGACTACGGGACGGCCCGTGAGTGGTTCGTGAAGGCCGTGCAGATCGACCAGACCGACGCCGAGCTGTGGAACAACCTCGGTGCCGCAACCTTCCAGGCCGGCGACATTCCGGAAGCCGCGAAGTACTTCCGCGCGGCCCTGAGCATCGATCCGAACAACGAGGACGCCAAGGCGAACCTCGCCGCCTGCTGATCCGCAGGTAGCTGTTTCGGTTCGTTTCGCACCCTGCGAGTGGAGAGCACTCGCGGGGTGGACGTCGTCGCCGGGTATTCGGTCTACATCTCGAACGTCGCTTTCGCGCGGCGTGTGCCGACGACGAACTCGATCGAGACTTCCTTCTTGGTCGCCGTGTAGGAGACGAGCTTCATCTCCTTGCCGGGCTTGCCCTGCTCCTCCGACCACTCGATCTTGCCTTCGACGACGTGCTTCGCGTCGGGCTTGACGACTTCGCCGAAGCCGAAGCTCGAGGTCGGCGCGCTCATCAGCGGAATCAGCGTCGCGGACTTGCCGGCGACGATCAGGTTGTAGCCGGTCGGCATGTCCTTCTTGGGCTTCTTCTTCGGAGTCAGCGTCGCGATCGGAGAAGGCAGCGACTTCTCGACGCGTGCGTCGAGCAGCTCGGTCGGCCAGCGGAACACCATCGCGGTGTAGGCCTTGCCCTTCTTCTTGGTCGCGTCGAGCGCGACGACCGGGACGTCGAGCGTCGTCGGTCCGAACCTCACGGTCAGCTCGGTCTCGCCGGTCTTCTTCGGCTTGGCCCATGCGAGCTCGAGCTTCTTCGTCGGCTTGCCCGTGGGCTCGGCGAGCGTGCCGGCCAGCATCACGCTGTCGTTCTTCGCGCCGATCGCGTGACCGCCGCCGTCGACCATGAGGTGCAGCTCTTTCTCTCCGGCGCGGTAGATCTTCGCGCGATACGAACCTGGCGCGGCGACGGCGTCTCCGGCGACGAGCGGCACGTCGAGGCGAATCTGCGACGCCTGATTCATGCCCATGCGCCAGTCGCTGCCGACGGGGAGCTTCTCGAGCGAATGGTTGCCGACGCGGACGGCGCCGTAGTCGACGGCGATTTCGTGCTTCTTCCAGGCGAGTTCGGCGGTGGTGCGCTGGGCGGGGAGAGTGGCGGCGAGCGTGAAGAGAACGGCGGATGTCGTGCGAATCATCGAGTGTCGTAGGGGTTTGCGATCCAAGGGGCGGACTGCGCTACGCGAAGAGTGCCCATGCGTTCCGTCAATCTTTGCGCCCTCTTTGGTGTTACCCCCCAAGTTGTTATGACCAACCGCGATGCAGCGCGATCTGCAGCCTGGCCAGCGGTCGCCGTTCCGATTCTTGCGGGTCGTAGCGATCGTCGTGATCGGAGTGGTCGTCGTCTTCGCCACGGCGTGGACGGCCCTGGCGATCTACTACTCGAACTTGCCCGGTGGCATCGTGCGGACAGGGGCGTCCCTGGGATTCGTGCTGATCACGGCCGCGAGTTTCGGTCTGCTCCGGCGACGCGTGCGCACGCTCGTGGTCTTCGCCGTCGCGTTTGCGCTCATTCTCGGCTGGTGGCTGACCATCCCTCCGTCGCACGATCGCGATTGGGCCGTCGACGTTGCCGTTCTGCCGAGCGTCACCGTCGACGGTGACCTCGCGACCGTTCGCGACATCCGAGTCTTCGAGTATCGCAGCAACGACGACTTCGACGCGCGCTACGACACTCGGACCTACGACCTGAACACCATCGAGTCGTTGGATCTCGTCTTGTCGTACTGGGACGGCAATCGCGACATCGCGCACACGATGCTGAGCTTCGGCTTCGAAGACGGACGATGGCTGACGTTGTCGATCGAAACGCGTCGCGAGAAAGGCGAGGGCTACTCGACGGTCACCGGCTTCTTCAAGCAGTTCGAGCTGATCTACGTCTTGGCCGACGAACGCGACGCGCTTCGCGTTCGTGCCGTGCATCGCGACGAACAGCTCTACATCTATCCGTTCAAGACGACCCCGGAGCAGAACCGGATCATCTTCACCAATCTGATCGAGATGGTGAACGGGCTCGTGGGGCGGCCGGAGTGGTACAACGCGATCGAGTACAACTGCACGACGGCGATGGCGCCGCTGGGCAAAGGGCTACCCCAGGGGCCTCGCTGTGATATCCGAAGGTTGTTCAACGGGCACGTCGACGAGTTCGAGTACGAGCTGAAGGGCATCCCGGCGGACGAGTCGGACGGGCTGCCGTTCGACGAGATGCGCGCGCTGCATCGCGTGACTGAGTTTGCGAAGCGGTATGCGGACGATCCGGAGTTCTCGAACAAGATGCGTTCGCATCTGCCGCGGCGTCGGCGGTGAGCGCGGTAGAGTGGATGTGATGAGGAACGGAATGCGGAATCGGCGAAGCTTCGGCCAGCGGTTGTGGGCCAGTGGCGTTCTGCTCGTGCTCATGACGGTGTGCGGCGTCGCGTCAGCGCAGGAGAACGCATTGCGAAACAAGGCGCCCAAGATCGGCCTCGTGCTCAGTGGCGGCGGAGCACGCGGCTCGGCGCACGTTGGTGTGATCAAGGTGCTCGAGGAGCTCCGCATTCCGATCCACGCGATCGCCTCGAACAGCATGGGGGCCCTAGTCGGCGGTGCGTATGCATACGGGCTGTCGCCGAGCGACATGGAGGCGACTCTGACGAGCGTCGACTGGACGCAGGCTTTGTCCGATCGTCCGCATCGCACCGACCTGGCGTTCCGCCGCAAGCAAGACAGTTTGAACTTCTTGGTCGATCTGACGTTCGGCTTCCGCGACTTCCGCTTCGTGTTACCGAAGGGACTCGTGCAGGGGCACTACACGAGCAACATCCTCAAGTTCATGGCGCTCGACGCGCACCACGTGCGCCACTTCGACGATTTGCCGATCCCGTTCCGCGCGGTTGCGACCGAGATCGGCACGGGCGACGAGGTGGTTCTCGAGTCCGGCAGTCTGCCGTTGGCAATGACCGCGAGCATGGCGATCCCCGGCTTCTTCTCGCCGGTGTCGATCGACGGGCGCGAGCTCGTGGACGGGATGGTGGTCAACAACATTCCGATCGATGTCGGCAAGGCGATGGGTGTCGATGTCGTCATCGCGGTCGATATCGGCACTCCGCTCCTGAAGCCGGAGGAGATCACGGACCTGCTGGCGGTCACGGGGCAGATGGTCAGCATCCTGATGCAGCGGACCATCGATGAGCGGCGCGCGCTTCTGACGGACGAGGACGTGTTGATCGAGCCCGACCTCGGCGATATCTCGTCGACCAGCTTCGACCGTGTGGCGGAGGGCATCGAGATCGGTGAGAAAGCCGCTCGTGCGATGGCCGATACGTTGCGTCAGTTCTCCGTCTCGGAGGCCGAGTATCAGGAGTTCCTGAAATCGCAACGACGTCCCGCTACGCCGATGCCGATCCTGGAGCGCGTGGTCCTCGATAATCAGTCTCGGCTCGATGACCGGGCGTTCACGTCGCGGATGCGGCTCCGGGCGGGGGATCGCTTCGATCCAGAAGTGTTGGAAGCCGACATCGAGTCGATCTTCGGGTTGGACGACTTCGAACGCGTGACCTTCGACCTGCACCGCACCGATTCGGGGCGCGCGGTTCTCACGCTCGTGATCGTCCCGAAGTCGTGGGGGCCCAGCTATCTCCGGTTCGGCCTCAACCTCGAAGACGATCTCGATGGCGAAGCGACCTACAACTTCCGGGTCAACTACACCGCGCGGAACCTCAATTCGCTCGGGGGTGAGTGGCGCAACGATGCGCAAGTCGGCCGGCAGATCCGGTTCGCGTCGGAGTTCTTCCAGCCGGTCGCCGCGGCGTCGCCGTTCTTCATCGCGCCGGCGATCGAATACAACGAGATCCGCATCAACGAGTTCGCGAACGGACAGAGGGTCGGCGTCTTCGACGTCGGATTCAGCCAAGTTGGAATCGACGCGGGCATGCTGCTCGGCAACTGGGGCGAGATTCGAGTCGGCCTGCAGCGGTCTCGCGGCGACATCTCGGCGGACGTCACTTCGACTCCCCTGAGTGTCGGCTCGTTCGATGACGCCGGGATACGCGTCTTGCTGAACGTCGATATGCTGGACTCGCCCAACTTCCCGCAGTTCGGAGGTGCCGGGTCCGTGGAGTACTTCGCTTCGAGCACGGAGCTTGGGGCCGACGACGACTACCAGCGATTCGCGCTGACCGGCGCATACGCACACACCTTCGGTCGGCAGACCGTGATCCCGGTCATCAGCTGGGGCACGCGGTTCGAGTCCGTCCTGCCGTCCTATCGACTGCACCGCACCGGTGGCTTCCTGAATCTCTCCGGCCTGGCGCGGGAGGAGATTGCAGGCCAGCACGCGCTCTTGATGCAGCTCATCACCTATCGCCTCGTCGGTGGCCGACGAGGCGAGTCCTTCGGGATGCCGATCTACATCGGTGGTTCGCTCGAGGCCGGGAGCGTGACCGACGACCGAGATCGAATTGGCGATGACCTGATCATGGCCGGTAGCGGGTTCATCGGCATCGACTCACCGGTCGGGCCGATCTACCTCGGCTACGGCGCGGCCGAGGGCGGGCGGAATTCGGTGTATCTGTTCGTCGGCAGGCCGTTCTAGCGAGAGGCGGATCCGTCTCAGCGCGACTCTTCGGCCTCGCTCGGCGACCAGCCCCCGCCGAGTGCCTTGTACAGTCGGATCAGGTTCGTGATGATCTGGCCTTCGCTACTCGCAAGCTCGTCTTCGGCCGACAGCCGGGTGCGCGTGGCATCCAGGACATCGAGATAGGCCGAGACGCCGGCGTCGTAGCGCTGCTGCGCGAGCGACGCAGCGTCGGTCGCGGCGGCGGCCGCCGCCTGGAGGGATCGATACCGAATCTGCTCTTGGGTGTACGCCGCGATCGAGTTCTGCACCTCTTCGAGCGCGGCGAGAATCGTGCGCTCGTAGTCGATGAGTGCGTTCTCCTGCTCCGCGCTCCGGACTTCGATCTGTTCGCGGATGCGGCCGCCGTCGTAGATGTTCCAGTTCATGCGGGGTCCGAAGCTGAACACGCCGCTGGCGGAACGGAACAGGCTGGACAGCGAGGGGGACTCCAGGCCCGCGGTTCCGACGAGCGCGAACTTGGGATACAGCTCGGCGATCGCGACGCCGACTCGCGCGGTCTCGGCGGCGAGCGTGCGCTCGGCCCGTCGCACGTCGGGTCGCCGCCGCAGGACTTCTGCCGGGACGCCGACCGCGATCTGGACCGGCGGCGGCGAGAGGCGTGTCTCGACCTTCTTGAGCTCGGCGTCGAGTGACCCGGGGACCTTACCCAGCAACACCGCGAGCCGGTTTCGGGATTGGATGATCTGTTGGTCGAAGCTCGGGACGCGCGCCTTCGTGGTCTCGTAGTTGGAGCGGGCTCGGTCGAGTTCGAGTCGCGTCGTGGCGCCCTGCTGGAGCTGAGCCGAGAGGATGTCGAGCTGCTCTTCTTGCGTCTCGAGGTTTGCGAGGGTGACTTCTCTTCGCCGTTCCAGCGTGCGGAGCTCGGTGTAGTTCAGGGCGACCTCGGCGAGGATCGTGACCAGCACGTCGCGCCGCGCTTCTTGAACGGCCTGAAGGTCCGCTTCGGCCGCTTCGATGGAGGCGGCGATGCCGCCGAACACGTCGATCTCCCACGTCGCGTCGAGGCTCGCCGAGTAGAGTTCGCCTGCGTTCCCCGAAGTTCCGGTGCGAGCACCGGCTCCCCCGGCCGAGATCGAAGGCTTGTTCGCTCCCGCGGCGATGTTGCGCTGCGATCGTGCCTGGCGCAGCTGCACGTCCGCCGTGCGGATGTCGAGGTTGGCCGCGGTGGCTCGCGACACGAGGGAATCGAGGGTTTCGTCGCCGAGCGTGGTCCACCAGGTCGCGAGCTGCTCCGGATCGAGCTCCTCCGCGCGAATCGCACCCTCGAGTCGGCCGTTCCAGCCGTCCGGAACACGAGACTTCGCCTGCTCGGGGCGATACTCGGTGCCATCGACCGAGCTGCAGCCGGCGACGATCACCGTGAGTGCGAGGGAAGCGGCTCTCAGTTTGGACATGTTTCGCTGCCTCTTGGTCAGGCGGGCTTCGGCTTCGATGTCTGCTTGTCGCGAGGCGCACGTGGTCGCCGCAGCTGGAAGAACAGGCTGTAGGTGACGGGAACGAAGCCCAGCGTCAGCACGGTGCCGACCCCGAGGCCGCACATGATCACGATGGACATTCCATACCAGAACTCGCCGCCGAACAGCGCGAGCGGGACGAGCCCGACGACGGTCGTAACCGTGGTCATGATGATCGGGCGCGCGCGTGAGACCGCGGCGTCGATGACAGCATCGTCTACCGACATTCCTTCGTGGCGCGCCTGATCGATCCTGTCGATCATCACGATACCGTTGTTGATGATGATGCCTGCGAGACTGAACAGGCCGAGCATCGCGGTGAAATCGAAGAACGCACCGAATGCGAAGAGCCCGTAGTTCGCGCCGATCAGCACGAGCGGGATCGTGAGCAACACGATCGCCGGCCGGCGGTACGAGTTGAATTGCAGCACGAGCAGCAGCAGGATCAGACCGAGTGCGTGGGGCGCGAATTCGAACAGTTTCTCACCGGACTCTGCGGAATCCTTGAGTTCGCCGTCGATCTCGATCGCGTACCCCGACGGGACTTCGATGCGGTCCAGCATCGGCTTCATCGCGGCATAGAGTTCGCCGGATGTCATGTCCGGGTGCTTGCCGAACACGGTCCACGTGCGGACCTGATTGAATCGTCGGATCCGGCTCGCTTCGACCTCCCCACGGAAGTCCGCGATCTGGAGTAGCGGGACGGGCACGCTCCGCTGCGACGCGCCGATCTCGACGCTGCGCACGCGGTCGAGACTGCCGCGGTCTTCGGGACGTGCTCGGATCGCGACCGGGATCGTCGTGTCGCCGTCGCGGAACGACGTGATGCTCTCGCCGTCGAAGTAGGCGGACAGCGTGTGTGCGATATCTTCGCTCGTGACGCCGGACCGGCGCGCGCGCTCTTGGTCGACGTCGACGCGCAGCTTGAGGACCGAGTTCTCCCAGTCGTTGCGAACCGCGCGGATGCCGGGGATCGCGCGGAACGCGTCCGTGATCTCCCCGCCGATCTGTCGCAAGGTGGCGATCTCGGGGCCCGAGACGTTCAGCTGCACGGTTCCGAGCGCGGAGTTGCCGAGGAACAGGATCTCGGCGCGACCGTCGGCCTCCGGCATGCCCTCGATGATGAAGCGCTCGGTGCGCGCCATCGCCGCTTCGACCTGGTCCGGGGTCTGCGTGTTGACGACGAGGAACGACTTGTTCGGTTGCGGGTCGTTGGGGTTCAGCGCGAGGAAGAAGCGTGGGCCGCCACCGCCGACGTACGACAGGACATCCGTGATCTCCGGGTTGTGCTCTTCGTCGTTCAGATAGTCGGCGAGTCGCTGGGTCGCCGCGATCGTCTCGCCGATCGCCGCGCCCGCGGGCAGATCGACGTACACGACGAACTGGTTGCGTTCCGACGGCCCCAGTGACCTCTGCTTCACGAAGCTGAAGATCATTCCGGCGCTGATGAAGAGCGCGACGAGGCTCGCGATCACGACGATCCGTGCGCGCAGCATGAGGCCGAGCACGCTTCGATACGCGCGATACGCGGGGCCGTCGAACGTGTCCCCGGAGCCCGCTGGTCGAGGCTTGGGCGTCGCCAAGAACCAGTAACAGAACGCGGGCGTCACCGTGATGCCGATGACCCACGAGGAGAGGAGCGCGAGGGCCAGCACCTGACCCAGGGAGCGCAGGAACTCACCGGACCCGCCGGTGATCAAGACCAGCGGCATGAACGCCGCGACCGTCGTGAGTGAACTCGTCAGCAGCGGGATCGCGAGCGCCTGAGGCGTCGCGAGGACCGCATCGAGCCGGTCCGCGCCTTCTTCGAGTCGCTTCTGGATGTCCTCTGCGATGACGACGCCGTTGTCGACGAGTAAGCCGAGCGCGACGATGATCGCCGCGATCGAGATGCGGTGTAGTTCGATGCCCCAGATCGACATGCCGATCAACGTGACCATCATCGTCAGCGGCACCATGGCGCCGACGATCAGTCCCGTTCGCAGCCCGAGGAACAGCATCACCACCACGAGAACGACGGCCATCGTCTGCAAGAGATTGGAGGTCGCGTCGTCGACCGAGGCCTGCACGAGGTCGGGCTGGAAGATCACCACGTCGAGCTGCATGCCGAGCGGCAGTCGCCCGCGAATCCCGCCGAGCGACGCCGTGACCTGACGACCGAGCTCGACGACGTTCGTCTTCTCGATCATGGACAGGCCCATGACGATGGCCTTCTGCCCGTTGTAGTAGGAGGGCGTCTCCGGCGGATCGACGTAGCCGCGATAGACTCGCGCGAGATCCTCGAGGTAGATCACGTCGCCGGCTTCGGTCTCGATCGCGACCCGTCGCAGGTCGTCGACGGACTGCAGGTCCCCCGACGGCTCGATGACGATGTCTTGCCCATCGGCGTTCACGGTGCCGCCGGGGAGCACGATGTTCTGACTCCGCAGCGCCGAGACGATCTTCGCGGGATCGAGGCCGAACTGCGCCATGAACGCGGCATCGAATTCGATCCAGATTCGTTCCGACTGGACGCCATACAGGTCGACGCGCGCGACTAGAGGAAGTGCGTTGAGCGTGTCCTGAATCGCGCGCGCGGCTTCTCGCAGCTCGGCGTAGGAGAAGTCCTCCCCGGTCAGCGCGAGCGTGACGACCGCGACGCGACCGTAGTCGTCGTTGACCGATGGTCCGATGGCGCCGTCGGGCAACTGCCGCGCGAGGTCGTCCATCTTGTTGCGCAGGTCGGCCCAGATCGGGGTCATGTCGTTGTAGCGACTGTCGACCTCGGGCATGACGATCGACAGCCCGGTCGACGAGATCGACTTGATCTTCTCGACCTCGGAGATCGTCTTGATCTTGTCCTCGATCGGCTGCGTGATGAGCTGCTCGATGCGCTCGGGCGGCAGACCGGGCATGCGCGTCACGACCTGCGCCGAACGCAAAGTGACCTCGGGATCCTCCTGGCGCGGTTGCGTGAAGTAGGTCGCCAGCCCGCCGATGCAGGCCGACGTGATCAGCAGCCAGAGGACGCGCGCGTTCGTGATCGCGAATCGGGCGGGTCCGTTCACCGGGCGGCTCCGCGGGTCGGCACCCAGACTTCGGCCCGCATGCCCGGGATCACGAACGGGACGCCAGCGCTGACGACGAGGTCACCGGGCTGCAGTCCCTCGAAGACCTCGACTTCGTTGCCGCGGAGATCGCCGACGAGCACCTGCCGTTCGACGACGGTCTTGGTTTCGGGGTCGAACACGAACACGGGAGCGCGGCCGGGTTCGCCGGCCGCGCCGGACTCTGGCATTCCGCGCTCACGGAGGCCGACGTCGATCGCGATCGCGGAGAGCGGCATGAGGAACGCGGTGCGACCGTCGAGGTAGGCCGAGAAGTTGAACGTCACGCTCGCGGTCATGCCGGGGCGCACGTCTGCTTCGGTCGGCGCGAGGCGGATGGTGACGGGGAACGCATTGCCCGACTCGGATTCGACGCCGATCGTCGCGACGGTTCCCGGCAGCTCGACATCTGGGAGAGACGGGAAGCCGACGCGGACGACCTGGCCGTAGTCGACGTCCCGGATCATCGTTTCGGGCACGCGCACTTTGACCTTCAGCGCGCCCTCCGCCTGTAGAACGACCACGCCCGTGTTCGCGCCGACCTCTTGGAACGGGTCGACCGGGATCTCGGATACGCTGCCGGCGAACGGAGCCGTGAGCTTGGTGCGAGCGAGGTCGAACTCGGCGCGCTGCAAGGTGCGCTTGGACGACTCGACGTCCCCCTCTGCAGTGGCGAGCGCGGCAGTAGCCGCATCCAGTTCCTGCTGGGAGGCGCCCTTCGAGGAGAACAATGACTTCGTACGCTCGAACTTGGCCTTGGTTTCGACCTGCTTCGCGCGGCTCGAGTTGACGGAGGCGCGTGCCTTCTGCACCTCGAGTTCGAATGGCGCAGGGTCGAGCGTTGCGAGCAGCTGGCCCTCGGTCACGACCTGCCCTGTGCTTGCGATGATCTCGGTGATCTTTCCGCCGACGCCGAAGCTGAGCGTCGACTTGTCCGCGGCTTCGATCTTGCCGGACAAACGGCGGGACTGTCCCGACGCCTGCTTGCCGATCTCGTAGACCTTCACCCGGGGAATCGGCGCAGCGGCCTTTTCTGTCTTGTCCGCGCAGGACGTCGAGAAGAGGGCCAGGAGCCCGAGGCAGGCGCCTGTTGCCCGTGTCGTGATTCGCATGAGGAAGCGTGGTGTCGGCTGTGTGGCTCGGAGCGGGCTCCGGGTGTCACACGATAGCGAGGGTCGGCTCGCGAGCGAGGGCTCATGAGGTCGAGTCGAGTTCTTCCCGACCGATAACTCGAGCGAATCGATTCGATTCGACCGAGTGCGACACGGCTAGGGCCGTCCCCGGCCACGATGCCTCCATGTCCAAGACCTGGCTCGCGCGCGCAGCGCTCATCACCGCGCTGTCTTCGGTCGCCACGGCGCAGAACGACGCGCCGTCCGTGCCCTTGATCTCGTCCGATCCGGTTCTCGTCGCGCAGCTCGACGGCCCGGGGCTGTTCCAGCAGAAGCTCCTGCCGACCGACGTCGGGTCGATGCTCGCGACGAAGGACGCGGACGCGTTCTGGTCACTCGTGCAGAAGCCGCTGCTCGGGATGGTCCAGATCGCGGGGGACGGAGCCGAGGACGAGATGGACGGCGCCCTCGCGCTCGTGCAGGGCTACCGGGGTCGGATCACGCTCGCGATCGAGCTGATCGGGAAGAAGCAGGACGGATTCGCGGGGATGCTCGCGTTCGCTCCTGACGGCAAGACGGATCTCGGCGCGCTCGGTGCCTTGCTCGGCCGCGCGATCACGCGGGCCGGCTTCCACGAGCGCAAGGTGATGGTCGGGGAGCGGGAATTCGCGTGCATGACGTACGCCGATGGCGCGGGGGTCTGCACGCCGGTCCAGAGTGACGGGCATCTCGTGCTCGCGTTCGGCGCTCCGATCGATGCGGCGTTGTCACACTACTTCTCGGCGGGTCGCAACGCTTCGTATCGACCCGACGCCGAGCTCGCGGAGTGCGCGTTCGGTATGCGGGTGAACTTGGTGGCCGTCGTGTCGAGCATGCGGGAGGAGATACGCGGTTGGCTCACGCAGCCGAGCGTGGACGACGTGTTCACGGACCTCGGGTTCGACAGCCTGCGCGAGCTGCGCATCGGCGTGAAGCCGGCGGGCGCGTCGATTCAGGTCGAGACGTCGATTCAACTCGCGAAGCTCGACGAAGAGGAGGAGCGCGGGATGTTCGGCGGGCTGATGCCCGCGGTCGTGAATGCGCCGAAGCTCGGGGCGCACGTGCCGCCGGGGTTCCCATCGTGGCAGATCGTGAAGCAGGATTGGGACGAGTTCGTGCGGGCGATTCTGGACGTGGCGGAGGGGTCGTTTCCTCTGCGTCAGTGGTCGTTCGATCACTTCAACGCGCACTTGGATCGGGATCTACTTGCGCACCTCGGAGACGAAGTGCTGCTGATCGGAGACTTCCTCGACGGTGACGATCGAGCGGGAACGGGAGGAATGCTGAGCCTGTTCGAGGTCTCGGACGCGAAGGCGTTCGACGCGGGACTCGATGCGCTGTCGAAGGGGGAGTTCGAGATATTCTGCGAGAGGCCGAAGGAGGTGCACGGCGTGGACGTGCACGTCGTCGACAACGGTGCCCGCGATCACGTCGCGCACGCGCGATTCGGCAAGTGGTTCGTCTACGCCTACGGCCCGAAGGCGGGCGAGTGGACGGAGCGGATGGTTGCGCATTTGCGCGTGCCGGACGCCGACGCGAAGGCCGACGGACTGGCGGCGTTGAATCGTCTCAAGCGCCACGCACCACCGGGCTTCAACGGCTACGGCCAGGTCGAGGTCGGCGCGGTCTCGAACGTCGTGCTCGAGATCCTGTCGTGGGAGCTCCCGTCGGAAGTACGGTCGGTGTTCCGCCCGACGACGAAGGAGTTCCGCAAGCTGCTGCGCGAGAACGGCCTGACGCGGGCGCGCGCGTTCACGGGGCTCGACTGCGACCGCTGGAGGGTGCGCGTTCTGTGGTGACAAAACTGTCTACGTGCAAAACGCGACAGTGGGTGTTACGCGGGCGTAACGATCGACGTTACACCCGCGTAACCCCCACTGTCGCGTTTTGCACGTAGACAGTTTTGTCACTCACACCTCGGAGAGGTGGCGCGTGCCGGTCGGGCGGTGCACGGCGTAGGCGCGCGTCACGCGCTGGCTCTTGCGGTTCTGGCCGAGCTCGGCGCGGGTGGACTGCATCGCGGAGTCGAGGGCGCCGCGGAACTGGCCCCACGCGTCGCGCGCTAGGGCGCGTGCTTCGCGCACTGCGGGGTCCTGATCGTCACCCTGCGGAAGCTCCGCGATCACCGCATCCGCGCGGTCGAGCACGACGCTGACACGTTCGAGCTCGTCGGCGAGCACGGCTTCGAGGCCGTCCCTGTACAGCTGCGTGAGTTCGCGGAGTGCGTGCTCAGTTGGGGATGATGGCATCCCAGCCTTCCTTCAGCGTCTTCATGACGCGAAGCGTCGGCTCGACGTGGTCGGCCGAGCGCGACAGGTTGGCCTGGGTCAACTGATCGATCGCGAATTCGTAGAGACTGTCGAGGTTGGTCGCGATGTCCCCGCCTTGATCGTGGTCGAGCGCGGAGCGCAGCTCGCCGATGATGCTCAGTGCCTTGCCGAGCGAGATCCCGACCTGCGCGCTGTGCGTCGTCGCCGGGTTGCCCAGCGCCGCGCGGCTCTGCTCGAGGTGGCGGATCGCCGCGTCGTAGAGCATCTGCACGATCTTCTCCGGCGATGCCGTCATCACCGAGTTGCGCTGATATGCCTGTGCTGCCTTTGCGTAGCTCATCTTCGTCCCTTGCCTTGTAGATCCACTGCCTTCGTGGGGTAGTCGTCTTTCATCCCGCGCCGATGCTGTTGACCGCCGAGCCCTGGCCCTGCAGTTGGTTGATCAGCACCTCGAGATTTGCGTATCGCTGCGTGAGACTCAGCTCCATCTGCTCGAGTCGTCGTTCCGCACGTTCGATGTTCTGGTCGATCTGCTTCGACATGCGGTCGATGCCGTCGGTACGCGCCTTGATCAGCCCGTCGATCGAGTCCGTGAAGACGTCGAGCTCCGAGAAGATCCGGTTCGCGATGCCGGAGTCTTCGTTGGTGAAGATCGCCTTGACCGCGTCCTCGTCCTCGATCAGCGCGGCTTCGAACTCGCTCTGCGTGAACGTCAGCCGACCCTCGGTGTCCGAGGAGATGCCGATCTGCGCGAACATCGTGAACGTCTCGCTGCCCGCTTCGTCGACCGTGCTGCCGACGATCGAACGGAGCGTCGACCGGATGCTGCGCAGCGTGACGTCGCCGAAGAGCTCGCTCTGCGCTTCGCCGTCTTCGTTGACGACGGATTGCGCTTCGATGAAGTCGACGATCTCGTTGTACTTGTCGACGAACTCTTTGACCTTCTCCGACGTGGCCTCGGTGTCGGTCGTGACCGTGACGCGTGTCGTCGCGTTGGGTTCCGTGTCCGAGTGAGCCCCAATGAGATCGAGCGTCACGCCCGGAATCAGATTGTTGATCTGGTTCGATGACCGCGAGATCTGGATGCCGTCCAACTCGACGACTGCGTCGGTGCCGGCGGTGATTTCGTTGCCTTCGATTTCGTTGATCAACCCTTCGAGTGACGTGCCGGTCAGATCCGTGCTTACGTTGAACTGGTTGTCAGTGCCCGGTTCACGGGACGTGAAGACCAGCTGGAACGGATCCGTATCTGAGCCGGTGTCGATGACCTGGGCTCGCACGCCGATGTCCGCGGCGTTGACTTCGTTCGCGATGTCCGTCAGCGACTTGTTGCCGGCACTCAGTGAGACGTACTCGGTACCGTTGTTGGAGCTGAAGATCAGCGTGTTGCCGCCTTCGTAGTCCTGGGACGTAGCGCTCGCGTCGCCGGTCGAGGCTTTGACCTGGGACTTCGCGAGGCTGACGACGCGGATGTCGTACGAACCCGATGCCGCGCTGCTCGAAGCGGTAGCGGTCAGCGTGTTCTCATCATCCGACGTCGCCTTGTAGTCCAGGAAGTTCGTCGACTGCCGGATGTCCTTCGACTTCTCGACGAGGTCCTTCAGCATCTGCTCGACGTCACCGAACAGATTCTTCTGCGTGCTGAGCAGGCTCTTCTTGCGTTGGAACGCCTGGATCGGCCGTTGCTCCACGGCGAGAAGCGCCTGGATGATCGCTTGCGAGTCGAGACCCGAAGCGAGGCCGGAGAAGCTGATCCCAGTCGTAGACATTGTGCGGTTCCTTCCGGGGGGAAGTCCTATGTGGATTATCGGAACACGCGCGGGGCCACTTGATCGATCAATCGGGAACGTTGCCCGATTGCGAATGTGCGGAACCGCCGATCAGAAGGTGCGGTCGACCAAGTTGCCGGTGGGACCTTCGCGCAGCGCGTCTTTGAGCTCTTGCTCGGGGATCTGGCGCAGCACTTCGCCGGTCTCGCGATCGCGGATCGCGAAGAAGGTTTCCTCGGTTTCCGGGTCGACGTTGATCTTGATCTCGGTCGGAACCGGCGGACGCGCCTCGCGCACCAGCTGGTCGCTGATGTCGCGCTGGGTCGTGGCCTGGTCGATCTCGGCCTGACGGTCGTCGTTCGACTTCCGTCCTCCGACGTCGTCTTCACCTGGCCGTGCGGCTTCGAACGAAGCCAGCACTCCATCGCCTTCGGGCGCCGCGACGGGTTGCCCCACCACAGGCGACTCGCCCTGCGTGCGTCCCTCGGGCGATTGCGCTCTCGGTTGATTGTCGCGCGAGACGGCAATTGCGTCGCGCGGCTGAATCCCGTTGAACTCCATGACAGTTTCTCCAACGAAACTGTCGGCATTCTCGACGACTGACTTGAGACTGACGCCGTGGCGTCAGTCTCGTGGTGAGCCGCCCCCGCGCGAGGCGACCCACCCGAGTTCTCGATCAGATCAGCTGGAGAGCCGACTGCGGCGCGGCGTTCGCCTGGCCGAGAATCGAGATGCTCGCCTGCTGCAGGATCGAGTTCCGCGTCAGTTGCGCCGTTTCGAACGCGACGTCGACGTCGCGGATTCGGCTGTTCGCGGCCTGCAGGTTCTCGGTTTGGACACCGAGGTTGGTGATCGTCGAGTTGAGGCGGTTCTGGACCGCACCCAGCTTGCCTCGCAGGCTCGAGACCGAGTTGATCGCCGCGTCGATCTGAGTGATCGCGAGCGTCGTGTTGCCGCCGGAGCCGATGTCGAGCGTGTTCAGGTTCAGCGACGTCGAGAGCGATGCCTCGAGCGTGATGCTGATCTGGTCGACCGACGACGAAGTGCCGATGCCAACCTGGAAGCTGATGTTCGACGAGCTGCCGTCGAGCAGCTTGATGTTGTTGAACTCCGTCGAGCTGCTGATTCGGTTGACTTCGCTGATCAGGCTCTGGAACTCTTCGTCCAGCGTCTCGCGGTCGGCCGGTGAGACCGTTCCGTTCGACGCCTGGATCGCCAGCTCACGCAGACGAACCATGACGTTCGAGATCTCGCTCATCGCGCCTTCGGCGGTCTGCACGAGCGAAATGCCGTCGTTCGCGTTCCGCTTGGCTTGATCCAAGGAACGGACCTGAGAACGAAGACGTTCGGAGATCGCGAGGCCGGCAGCGTCGTCCGACGCGTTGGCTACACGGAGACCCGTCGCGAGACGGCGGAAGTTGTCCCCCAGCTTCTGGTTGACTTGCGCAAGATTGCGCTGCGCGTTGATCGACGCGACGTTGGTATTGACTCGAAGTCCCATCGCTTTCCTCGGTGCTCTTTCCTTGGTGTGTGGAAACCTCGCATGGTGCGCGGCTCCCTGTGCATCGACGGAACAGTGGGATCTCGCTTTAGCTCGAATGTGTACACCCCGCGGCCACGAGGTCTTGATCGTGGCGAGCTGCAACACATGGGTGCGCGCGTCGGGCCGGTCCGAGCGGAACTTCGACGACCACGGGGCGAGGCGTGCAGAACGCGTCAGCTCGTCAAGAAAAACTGCCCGACCGATCCCCGATTTGGGACCGGAACGGGAGTTGGAACGCGGGTTGCTCTCCCTCGAGGGGGGTCCGCGGGCGGATCAGCCGAGCAGCGACAGGGCGATCTGCGGCTGCGCGTTGGTCTGCGCGAGGATCGACACGCTCGCCTGCTGCAGGATCGAGTTGCGCGTCAGCTGCGCGGTTTCGTGGGCGACGTCCACGTCGCGGATGCGGCTCTCGGCGGCGGACAGGTTCTCGACCTGGACGCTCAGGTTGTTGATCGTGGAGCTCAGACGGTTCTGGGCGGTGCCGAAGCCGCCGCGCAGGCCGGTGACCGAATCGATCGCGGAGTCGAGGGCCGTCATCGCAGCAGCTGTGTCGCCGCCGTCGCCGATGTCGAGCGCGTTGATTCCGAGCGCGGCCGAGCGCGCCGAACCGAGGTTGACATCGATGGTATCGACGCCCGCCGTCGTGCCGTAGCCGACTTGGAAGGTCACGCTGGCTTGGCTGCCGTCGAGCAGGTTGATGTCGTTGAAGTCGGTGGATTGCGCGATGCGATCGACTTCTTGGGCGAGGCTCTGGAACTCGGCGTCGAGCGTGTCCTTGTCCGCGGCCGAGACCGAGCCGTTGGCGGACTGGACCGCGAGCTCCCGCATCCGGGTCAAGACGTTGCTGACCTCTCCGAGTGCCCCCTCGGCCGTTTGCACCATCGAGATGCCGTCGTTCGCGTTTCGCTTCGCCTGGCCGAGCGATCCGACCTGAGCGCGGAGGCGCTCGGAGATCGCGAGGCCCGCGGCGTCGTCGGCCGCGTTGGAGATTCGGAGACCGGTCGCGAGCTTGCGGAAGTTACCCGAGAGGCGGTTGTTGACCTGCGCGAGGTTGCGTTGCGCGTTCAGCGAAGCGGTGTTGGTGTTGATCGTCAGCATTGTTGCTCTCCCCCAAGATGATGAATGCCGGTGTTGACCGTCGGTGATGACCGCAGCCATTCACGGCAGGGGAGACTGTCGCTTTAGTCGACAGTGTCGAAAAACACAGCGATCGGCGTCTCAGTCCGATACGAGCGAGACGACGAACCGATCGACCGCGGCCTTGGTCGCGGACGTCGGGCAGGTGAAGTTGTTGACCAGGATCGAGAACACGATGGGCTTCGCGTTCTCATTCTTGCGCAGCGCGTAGCCCGACAGCGCGACGACGCTGCTGATGTAGCCGGTCTTCGCGCGCACGCGCCCCTTGGCCTTCGTGTCGCGGAAGCGTCGACCGAGCGTGCCGTCGACGCCGGCGATCGGGAGGGTCGTCAGCCAGACGTCCTTGTGCTCGTGCTTCCACATGCCCTCGAGCAGGGCCGCGAGCTGTGCCGGCTTCACGAGGTTGAGTCGAGTGAGGCCCGAACCGTCGGCGATCCGCATGCCCTTGGTGTCGACGCCGATCTTCTCGAGCGCGGACTTGGCGTGGGCGGACGCCGCGCGCATTCCTGCTTGCCCGACCGTCGCGCGTGACGCGGCGCGGATCATCTGCTCGGCGTAGAGGTTCTGGCTGATTTTGTTCAGCACAATCAGCATGTCGCGATTCGGTGCGGACTCATGCGTCGCGAGAAGGGTCTCGTCGCCGTAGCGCTCCGGGCGCTCCTTCAGTTCGTCCGCGTCGAGAGACGGACCATCCACTCGAACGCCCTTGGCGATCAAGGTCTCGCGCAGGACGTGCGCGGCGTACGCGGTCGGGTTCTCGACCGAGAAGCGCTCGCGCAGTCCGGACGCGTCCGCCGGCACGCGTCCGCCGATCGTCACACGATTGGTCGCGCGCGCGCGGTTGCTCCAGAATGTCGTGCGTCCGCCGGGCTCGGAGGTCACGGCCTGGTTCGTGATCGTGATGTAGGAGGTCGCCGGGACGATCGAGACCTTCGCGACTTCGCCGGGTGCATTGCCGCTGAGGTAGGCCGCCGCGATGTTCTCGGCGAAGCACAGCCCCGAGACCTGCGCGGCGTACGCGTCACCCTGGTACCCCCACGACCAACCCTCGCCCATGATCTCGTCGGGCTGACAGTCGTCGTCGCCGAGAATGCGACCGGTGACTCGGCGCAGGCCGTGCTCCTTCACCATGTGATCGACGAGGCGTTCGAACACGGCCGCGGGATTCTTGCCCTCGCTGCGGCCGCCGAGCGTCGGGTCACCGCTGCCGACGAGCACGAGGTCCCCGTCGAGCGTGCCCTCGTGCACGGCGCGCGTGCCGATCAGCGTCGTGCGGAAGCGGAAGTCCGGACCCAGCGTGAGCAGCGCGGTCGCCGACGACACGAGCTTCATGTTGGACGCGGTCATGAAGCCGCGGTCAGAGTCGTGCTCGTGGCGAACTTCGCCCGTGGCGAGGTCCTTGACGAGTACGCCGACGCGTGCGCCGGACAGCGCGGGGTCGGATACGAACTGCTCGAGTGGGGACTGGGCTGCTGCGCATGTCGCCAGCAAGCCCACGAGGGGTAGGGCACGCCTCATGCGCGCTGTCATACAGGAAAGTCCAGTGGTCGACCCAGCTGTTCGGAATCGCACTTCTGGTCGAGTGGCCGTGAACGCGTCCTTTCCGCTTGGGCGGGACTGCGGTCGTTGTCGTTACGCAGGCGAAACACGAGACCCACTAAGGGCCTGCACGTTTGTCGCGCTGAGACGGCACAGCGATTGCTTCAGGCCGAGCGCCTTTTCAGACATACCTATGAAACGACTCACCTTGCTGTCTCTCCTCGCGCTCTCCGCCGCCGCATCGGCGCAGACCGCGACCTTCACTCTCTCCGGTCCCGCCTGTACGACGGGTCGAATCACACCGGCGCTCGGCGCCGTGCCGTTCAGCGCGCTCAACACGCCGAGGATCGGCACGACGTTCCAGGTCGCGACCGAGTCGACGGCGAACTACCCGTTCGGCAACAATCGTCAGGTGTACCTGCTGACGGGGTTCTCGAACTCTTCGCTCGGCGGACTGCCGCTGCCGTTCGACCTGGCGTCGCTGAACTCGAGCGATCCGATCTGCGGACTGCTGTCGACGTCGGCAGAAGTGTCGACGCCGGTGCCGCTGCAGGCGTCGTTCATGACGCCGTCGATCGTCTCGATCAACATCCCGAACTCGACGAACTTGCTCGGTCTGGCCTTCTACCAGCAGGTCGCATCGATCGAGACTTCGACGTTCGGCCCACCGTTCTTCTCGCTCGCGCTGAGTCAGCTCGGGACCGGCGTCGTCGGCACCTGATCCGGCTACTGCGACCCGATGACGTTCAATCCGGCGTTCGAGAACGCCAAGTTCCACGCGTTGGGTGCGCCGAGTGCGACCAGCTGATTGAAGAACACGCTGTTCGCGAGCGTCGGGTCGTCCGGGATGGCGAGCATCCAAGACGTGGGTCCGACCGGGAGTGCGAACAGCGGAGCGATCGTCAGTTCGCACCCAGCAGCACCGAACGGTCCGAGGTCCACCGGTAGCGCGACGCCACCGAACGTCGATGCGTCGAAGCCGAGCATCATCACTGCCGGTAGTTGCGCCGCGTTGATGATCTGGAGCGACAGAGTCTCTCCCGTCCACGGGCGTCCGCGCGATCCGGCGAACGGCGTGAACTCGACGACGCCCTCGTCGCTCGCGCAGCCGCTACCGAACGTCTGGTGCTGGGCGGTGACGACGGTTTCGTAGAACCACGTGTCACTCGTCGTGCCCGTGGACGCCACGCCACCGAACATCACCGTCTGCGCGCGCGCGGCGTCGAACGCCATCGCGAATTCCAGCGTGGTCGGCGCCTCGGTGGTCGCGGCGTTCCGGACGACCCAAGGGGACGCTGCGCCGATGCTGCGATCGAGTTCGTGGGTGGCCCAGGAGGTCGTCGAGTCGAAGCCGAGCCGGACGACTCGGTCGCGCGAGCTGTCGTAGACCATGCTCCAGCCCGCCGGGATTGCTCCGACGCTCAGCACCGTCCAGTTGGTGCCGTTCCACTCCCAGGTGTCCTGGAACTCACTGCTGCCCCCGACGCCACCGGACATCAGCACGGTGCCGCGACTTTCGTCGTAGACCATGCGCGCATGGGTGCGCTGAGACGGTGTGGTGGCGGTGCCGAGTTGCGTCCACTGCACGCCGTTCCACATCCACGTTTCGTTCGTCGCGTTCGATTGCGGACCGCCGCCGAACATCAGCACCCCGTTGTTCGCTCGGGACATCGCGGCGCCCGCTCGAAACGGCGGCGACTGCGCTCCCGTGGCGACGCGCGACCAGGTGACGCCGTTCCACAGCCACGTGCCGTCTTGGCCGAAGCCGGTGGCGGTCACCAGGACGCCGCCGAGGACGGGGTCGTAGGCTGCTGTCGGGTTGAGACCCAGGGGCCCGCTCAGCGCCGGGATCGGGGACCACAGGGCGCCGTCCCACTCCCACGCGTCCGCGAGAGCCTGGAAGCCTGCGTCGAGGCCGCCGAGTAGGACGGTCCTCTCGCGAACCGGGTCGTACACCATGGACGCGGCGAACCGAGCTGGTGGTGATGCCGCCGGGGCTGCGAGCCGCCAGTCGGTTTGTGCGGGCGCGGCACCGAGTGTGCTGAGAATCGCGAGGGACAGGAAAAGGGTTCTGCGCATCGTCTCGTGTCTCGAAAGGGGGTCGGAGATTCGTCGGAGCGTGCGGACGGAACAGCAACCGGCGTGCCGGTGCCGTCGCCGAGCGACGGGAATCGAGGACCCGTGCCGGGCGCCCGACTGCGCGGACGAGACGCGCGCTTCGAGGTCAGTCGACGACCGACGGTCCCAAGACGTCCTCTTCCGACTGCGAGAGAAGCGTCTCGAGTAGCGGCGGTTCGAACTGTCGTTCGACCGTGATCGCGTAGAAGGTCTCGAACAGGTTCGGCACGACGCAGTACGCGCTGAGGCGTCCGGTCCGCAGCTCGTCCTGGACGACGACCGTCGGCACGAGTGCCACGCTATCGGAGTCGCGAGCGAGCAGCCGCAGGAGCGCCATGTCGTCGACCTCCGCGCGGAGTCGGTAGCGCACGTCGAGCTCGCGACACAGAAGGTCGAATCCGACGCGCACGTCGTTGTTCCGACCGGGAAGCACCAGGGACACGGAGTCCAGATCCTCGGGGAATCGGAACGCGCGTCGTCGGCCGCGAGGTTTGCCGACGAGGCTGACCGGCTGGCGGGCGATGCGGCGACAGCGCCACGGGTCTTCGGCCGTCGCCTGCACGCGCTGGTTCGAAAGGATCAGGTCGAGCGTGTGCACGCGGAGTCGCGTCAGCAGCTCCTGCAGACTTCCGGACTGCAGCGCGAGTTCGACGTCGTCGCGCGTCAGCAGCGGGCGGAAGAAGTTCTCCTGGAAGTTGCGCGACAGCGTCGCCACCGCGCCGATCCGCAGCAGCTGTCGGCCGGGCGCCTGCTCGTCACGCAGCACCGCGAGCAACTCGTCGCCTGTCGAGAAAATGGTCTCCGCGTACGACAACGCGACACGACCCGCTTCCGTCAGCTGCATCGTGCGCGCGGCGCGCACGAACAGCGACTGACCGATGCTGCGCTCGAGTTGCCGAATCTGCGTTGAGAGCGCGGATTGGGACACATGGAGCTTGGCGGCCGCGCGCGTGAGATTGCCCTCTTTGGCGACGGCCCAGAAGTAGTGGAGGTGGTGGTAGTTGAGGGCGGCCATGGAATCGTTCTCTCAGACAGAACGATTAGCGCAGTTATATGAGTTTTCCAGAAGCTGTCTGGGATGCGAAGGTTCCCGCACCTGAGCCACAGGTGCGACCGCATGCAGCTAGCCGTGATCCAATACGTTGCCCCGTATCTAACGTCCGAGTTCGCGCTCCCCGTCCTGTTCCTCGTGGGTGCAGCGCTGGTCTCGCGCCCGGGGCCGCCCGCCACGGCCTGGCGGATCGCCCGCTGGACGTCGCTGTTGGCGCTGCTGCTGGCGGTCGGGCGCGTCTTCGCCCTGCCGGCCGGCACGATCGGCATCCCCTCGGCGATCGTGACGCTGCTGATCGCGTTCATCGGCTGGGTGCTGACGCGCTTCTCGTCGACGTATCTGGACGGTGAGCCCCGTCAGCATCCGTTCGCGCGCTGGCTGCTGGTGACCCTCGCGGGCTCGAGCCTCGTCGTCACGACCGATCACCTCGGGATCCTCGCGGTCGCCTGGCTCGGAACGAGCCTGGCGCTGCAGCAACTGCTGATGTTCTACCCCGAGCGGCCGAACGCGCAGCTCGCGGCGCACAAGAAGTTCCTGACGAGCCGGGTTGCCGACGCGTGCGTGTTCGGCGCTGCGATCGTGTTCGCGCGGTCGGCCGGCACGTTCGATCTCGGCGAGCTGTCGAGTCTGGCCAGCAGCGGCGAATCCCTCGGCGTCGGCATGCAGGTCGGGGTCGTGCTGATCGCGATCGCGACGCTCCTCAAGAGTGCGCAGTTGCCCTTCCACGGTTGGCTGATGCAGGTCATGGAGGCGCCGACGCCGGTTTCCGCTCTGCTGCACGCCGGGGTCGTCAATCTCGGTGGCTTCGTGTTGATCCGCTGCAGTGCGCTGCTCGCGGCGACTCCGGTGGCGCAGGCTGTGCTGGTGGTCGGCGGTGGCGTCACCGCGCTCGTGGCGTCGACCGTCATGAGCACGCGAGTCAGCGTCAAGGTCGCGCTCGCTTGGTCGACCTGCGCGCAGATGGGGTTCATGCTCATGCAGTGCGGGCTCGGTCTCTACGAGATGGCGCTGCTCCACCTCGTCGCGCATTCGCTCTACAAGGCGCACGCGTTCCTCGGCGCCGGCACGACGGTCCATCGCGCGTCGATCACGAAGCTCTCGCCGCCACAGCGGCCTTCAATGGGGGGCATCGCGCGGGTGCTGGCTGCGCTCGGCATCGTCGCTCTCGTCGGGCTCGTCGAAGGCTCGCCCTTCGGCAGCGGGGATC
>JANQJF010000126.1 GCA_028281765.1 Planctomycetota bacterium
CCGCTCGCTGCGTTGCTGCTCCTCAACTTGTCGGTGGACAAGTTGAGGAGCAGCAACGCAGCGGGCGGACCGTAGGGGCAGCGACATATGTGGCGAACACCGGCGACGCCCCACTAGCGCAGGCGCCCAGCACGCGCTCCAGAGGCAAGCCTCCGCGCCGCGTGTGCATCAAGCACGCGAAGTCTCGGATTTCGCCAACCATCCTCCCTCGACAGATCGCACCTGCGAGGCGCGCATCCCCCCGCGCCGCGATTCCTCCTCACCGGATACGGCACTATGTCACGCCTCTCCCTGATCCTGTCCCGCCTCATCGCCTGCGTGCTCGTCGCGTCCACGCTGAGCACGGCCGCCGCACAGTTCCAGACCCCCCGGACCTTGCTCGACATTCCGCCGAAGGAGTACGTGCCGGATACACGAGGCAAGGTGCCGACTGTGTTCACGGCGACCGACATCGATCTCGACGGGGACTCGGATTTGCTCGTCGCCTTCGGTCAAGCCGAAATCGAGGTGTGGGAGAACGACGGCAAGGGCGTCTTCACCGTGCTGACGGAGCTCGGTTCGACGTCCTTCAACGCACTCGAGATCGAGGCTGCGGACTTGGACGGCGATGGCGACCAGGACGTCATCGCCGCGGTCCAGCAGACGTTCCCCTTCATCCCACGAGTTCACTACTTCGAGAACTTCGGGAACGGTCTGTTCGTCGACGTGACGGCAGGCCTGCTCGGGAAACCGACGCTCGACGGCGACGGAGTCCAGCTCGGCGACATCGACAACGACGGGGACTGTGACGTCCTGCTCCGCGGCGGACGGGTGTTCCGCAACGACGGACTCGGCCGGTTCTTCCCCGACGCGAACCTCGTCCCGACCGCGTCGCCGGACGGAATCCAGCGGCTCCTCGACGTCAACACGGACGGTCTCGTCGACTTCGTCGATCTGGACGAGAACGGCGCCGTGCGCCTGAATGACGGCACCGGTGACTTCGCGGGCGCCACGCCGATCGCACTTCCGACATCGATCTTCTCACTGATCTCGCCCAACGCGTTCGACGCCGACAACGATGGTGACCTGGACCTGCTCCTGAGCCGCACGCAGAGCAATCGCATCGCTGCGCTCTGGATCAACGATGGCAGCGGCAACTTCACCGAGAACCTGACGCCGCCGCGCGCGATCGACGAGAACATCTCGTTTCTCCGCAGGGGCTCCGCCGCTCTCGACGCCGACCTCGATGGCCACCCCGATGCCGTCGTCTTGAGTTTCGGCACGAACGCGAAGCTGATCCTGCAGGTGCAACCCGGTCAGTTCGTCGTCCCCAAGATCTCCGCGTTGGACGTCCAGTCGGGCAGCGCGGCCGGCGTGCTCGTCGAAGACTTCAACGGCAGCGGTGCGTTCGACATCCTCAGCCCCGCAAACCACTTCGTGAACGATGGCGACGGCGGTTTCGCACGCAACCCGACCATCCTCGGCAGCGACCTCCCGTTCTCGGTCGACGACATCGACGTCACCGATCTCGGACTCGACGGGACACGTGACGTCGCGATGCTCATCGATCGAATCGATACGGTGATTCAGCTCTACCGGAACGACGGCGCCGGCAACTTCACGCTCGCGCACGAGCTGGCGCCGCAGGCGCTGCTCCCTTCCGAAGCCATCGCCGCCGGAGAGCTCAACGGCGACGGTGAAATCGACATCGTCGTCGGCCAGACGTCCTCGTTCATCGCGGAGCAATTGATCCTCAGTCAGGGGCCGGGGTCATGGGGGGCGCCGATCTCACTCCCCGTCACCCTTCGCACCACCGACGTGGATCTGGGGGATCTCGACGGGGACGGTGACCTCGACATCTTCATCACCTCGCTGTTCAGCGACAGCGAAGTCTTGATCAACGACGGGCTCGGCAACTTCACGGTGCTGCCGGGCACCTCCTTCCTGGGTGGGGGAGAGTCCACGGTGCTGGCCGACCTCGACGGGGACGGCGACCTCGACGTCGTCACGGGCGTCGCCTTCACGAGCGGCCCGGACGTCTACGAGAACCAAGGCGGCGGCGCGTTCGCGAACGTGAGCGACTCGTGGGCCCCGTTCGGCCTTCCGCCCACGACCGGTCAAGTGCGCGCCGCGGACTGGGACAACGATGGCGACATCGAAATCACGATCCCGCACCGAGAAGGTGTCGCCCTGCTGCTGAACCAGCGCATCGAAGGGAGCAACACCTTCGTGGAAGCCGGAGCCTTCGCGTTCGGAGACATCGGCGAGTCGCACGACGCGCAAATCCGCGACGTCGACCGAGACGGTTTCGAGGACATCGTCGTCTCGAGTCTGCTCGGCGTCCGCGTCTTCCTCAACAACACGGTGTCACACCTGAAGATCCCGCGCCTCGCGCGCCTCGGCGAGCCGTTCGTCGTGCAGGACTTTTTGAGCTACCAACCGATCGCGTTCCTCTACGAAGGCATCGCGCTGTTCAGCCCGGTGCGCGTCCCGACGGTGGACACCCCGTTCGGCCGCTTCTCCCTCGACCTGGCGACGACGGTGACGCTGCCGCTGTCTCTGGTGATCGACCAACCGTTTTCGCAGATCGGTTTCGTGATCCCGGCGGACAACGCGCTGGCGGGGATGCAGATGCACTGGCAGGGCTACTCCGGCCCGTTCGGATTCATCTCGGCGCGGCTGTCGCCGGTGCGGACGGAGACGATTCTGTTCTGAGGCGCCGAGCGCCCGGCCGATGGGGCTGCCGTTGCTACGGACAATCGATCGTGAGCGCGTTGCTCAGTTCGACCGCGCCGTTCGCGAAGTCGACTGCGCCGCCTTGGAGTGCGAATGTCGGAAGCGACGGTAGGCCGGCCGCAAGCGCGAAGTCCCCGTCGCCGTCCAGCGGATTCGGACCGAGTGACACGAGGGAGTCGACGAGCAAATCGCCAAAGGGGGTCGGGATCTGCGTCGTCTGGAGGCCGACGAACAGGACGCCCTGTGCATCGGGCAAGCTCGAGTCGAGACCGAGGTGGAGCGTCGTGCCGTCGACTCCCGCGGTAAGCGATGCCGCGCCCTGGCCGTGCGACTCGAACGTGCAATCGGGGACGAACTCGATCGTCACGTCCATCGTGTAGTCGTGCAGCGTCGGACCCGAGCTGTGGCTGCCGCCGAACAATCCGATGTCGACGGCCTTGCCGGACGGCCCGATCGTGATCGGGATCTCGTGGTGAGTCGGGGCGACATACGAGCTCAGGTCGAGGATCTGCGTCTGGTCGACGTCGAGCCGAAAGCCCGAGAACGCGCTTCCCGAGAACAGCGCCAGCGCCCAGGTGTACGAGTCGACGATCAGCGTGCCGCTCGTCGGCTGCGGTGCGGTGAAGTTCAGGCGGAGGTCGACCCATTGCACCGGTGGGGACGCGGGCGAGTCCGTGATCCCACAGACGCCGGGCGGCTGCGCCGCGCCCCCAGCTTGGCCCGAGCCCTGGATCGCGACCATCGCGTCCTGGACCAGGATCGCAAGCGCCGTCTCGCACTGTCCCGACGTCGTCGACCAAGCGAAGCCCGCGCCGATCGGCGTGCCGGCCGGCAAGCCCTGGGTCTGCGGCGCGAGGGGGGGACTCTCGCTGTGGATCCCGACGTAGGTCGTCGTGGTGACGTCGACCGTCGGCGATTGTGCCGCGGCGGTCGTGGCGAGTACCAGGGCTGCGAGGATGGGGGTATTCATGTTCGGCCTCCGTGGGATGGACTTGGCGCAGTCGAGGC
>JANQJF010000069.1 GCA_028281765.1 Planctomycetota bacterium
CCCCTTGACCCCCTCCCTCAGACGGGACCAGCAGAGCTGGTCAGAAGTGTTACCCATGTGACCGGGTCCTTCTGTTACCCATGTGCCGGGTTGCAAGGGCGCGGTTCTAGGGCGCCTTGCGCCCTAGAACTGCGCGCCGATCAACATTCCATGATGAACTCGCAGGTGCATCGAGCGTGCCGCGTCGCCCTCACCCCATTCGTACGACCAACCCTGCACCCCGTGCTGTTGCACCCAGATGTGGTCCGGCCGGCCGAATCTCCGGACCAGCTCGTGCGCGGGCGTGAACATCAGGGCATGGCTGGCGCCCTTGTCGTCGTACCCGTTCTCGGAATGCCACGATTCGAGGAAGCGGGCGAGTGCGGCTTCGTCGCTCGGCCGGGATTCGCGTAGCTCACGCCCGAGGGCTCGGCCGGTGGGGTTGTGCACGGCTGTGCGCAGGGACGCGATTTCGCTGCGGAGGCCTGTGAGGTCGGGGCCGCCGGCGACGGGCGAGGGCTTCGTGGAGTCGAGAGAGGGTATCGGCGTTGCCGTGACGCGGGCTTCGAGGGCCGACGCGACTCGGTCGAGGCGATCACACAGCGATTCGAGCGCGGCCGCGTCGGCCGCCGAAGACTCGTCGCGGACCGGCGGGTCGACCTCCGTCCCGATCCGGGACCCGATCCAGATCAGAGTGACGAGAATTGCAGCCTGAACCACCAGCGGTGCGGAATCGCGCATCACATGACAGTCTAGCGGAACGCCGACTCGTCGTTGGCGCTGTTACACCCCGTGACCCGCGCGGTATGGCGATTTCGAGTCCGCCTGCCGGTCACGCATGGAATATGCTTCGAATCGGCTCGTCGTAGCGCGCGGCCGTACACCATGACCAATCGATTCGCTTTCGCGTTCTCTGCCGCCACCCTGCTGCTCGGCTTCGCCGCGTGCGGGGGAAACAACGTGGGCCGGCTCTTCGACCCCGAGGTCGGCGGGCCGGGTGGCGCGGGCGATGGCACCGGGATCGAGGCGGTGCCGGTCGGCGGGAAGACCGTCGAAGGGCGTCCGCGCGTGATCAACGCGTTCCCGACGGGCAGCAACTGGCCCGCGAGCGTGCCGATCGTGATCGTGTTCAACGAGTCGATCGCCGAGGACTCGATCGAGGACAACGGGACGACGACCACGGCGGCACCGGCCGATGATCGCGGCGACGGCCCCGTGGTCGGCGACGCGGGGGACGGCCCGGTCGTCCCGAGCGATGGCTTCGGCGGCGACAGTCCGGTCGTCGGTGACACCGGTCAGGGCGGCACGGGAGTCCCCGGCGACACCGGTACGGGGGACGGCGCGACGACCGCGCCGCCGCCGACCGACGGGATCTTCGCGCGCGTCGTGGGCACCCAGACGCCGATCCCGGCGGCGTTCGACCTGCTGCTCGGCGGCACCGTCGTCGTCATGCGTCCGACCGCGGCGCTGACGGTGCCGGACGGTGGTCAGGTCGAGGTGCTCGTCGGTCCGGAGCTCCGCGACGTCGACGGGACCCGATTCGGCGGGTCCGAGCCCGAGGTCGTCGCGACCTTCACGCCGAATGCCGATGCGGAAGCCGTCGATGGCGAGATCGTCACGACGCTGCCGATCGACAACGAAGGCGACGCGCTCCGCGAGACGCCGATCTACGCGATCTTCTCGCGTGCGGCGAATGCGCAGTCGGTCACGACCGGGAACTTCGTCACCCAAACGGCTGGCGGCATCCTCGTGAACGGCAACGTCTCCTTCCCGATCGAGGCCGCGCCGCAGGTGCCGGACACGCGCATCCTGCGCTTCGATCCCGCGGCGGCGCTGTTCGGCGCCACGGACTACGAGATCTTCGTGGACTCGACGATTCAGTTCGGCGAGACGGGCGTGCTCGAGTTCCAGGGCCGCTCGCCGTTCTCCGTGTTCAGCACGATCGCGGCCGCCCAGGCGACGAGCGTCGCGGTTGGCAACGCCGCGACCGGGTTCCCGGACAAAGTCAACCTCGGCAACATCGCGAACCTGATGATCGACGTCGTCGTGCCGGCCGATGCGATCGTCGGAGACACGCTGCGGGTGCGGCTCTACGGTCTCGAGAACGAGACGGAGGCGACGGACGACCTCAACTTCGTCGAGCGGACCGCTTCGGTCCCCGCGAACGGGGAGCAGACGGTCACGGTCGACTTCAGCGGCGCGCTCGGGCTCGACACTGATCCTCGCTTCGACGACGGGTCGCTGATCGTGACGGTGCAGACCGAACGCGGGTCCGAGCTCGCGGGCTACATCCGCAGCAGCGCGCTCAACACACCCGAGTTCGACGTCACGCCGCCGACGCTGACCGAGATCGGTCCGCCGATGGGGCCGAACGCGACGGACATCATCTGCGACCAACAGCACCTCGTGATGTACGGGACCGCGAGCGAGCGGCTCGGCCTCGCGGAAATCACGGTGAACGGCGTGACCGCGAACCTCTTCGCCTCGGATGACGCCGGTCGATTCACGATCTACCCGGTCGACCTCGGCGTGCTCGGGGCCGGCGGCGCGACCTACGCGCTCAGCCTGACGGACACGGCGGGCAACCTGGTGGCATCCGCGCTCAGCGGTGCCGTGCGGCAGCGCGGCGTCGTGTCGGGCGGTGTACTCACCGGGACGCTGGTCGTAGAGGCATACGACGAGGCGACGTACGAGCCGCTCGTCGGCGCGGCCATCGTCATCGAACCCGGCGTCTCGCAGAAGCCCGCCGTCGGGCAGCTGACCGCGATCACCGGTGCGGACGGTCGTGCGACGTTCAGCGGGCTCGGCTCGGCGCGTTACACGATCACCGTGGTCGCTGCGGATCACGACCTCGTGACGCTCGTCGACAATCCGTCGGCGTTCGTCTCGCTGCCGGTGCCGCCGACGACCGGGGCGACCGCGACGCTGACGGGCTCGGCCGCGTTCGTGCCGTCCGCCGGGGCGACTGCACTGATCGGGCTCAACACGTTCGCCGATCCGACGACCGAAGCGCTGCAGACGGCGGCGGGCAACGCGGGCACGATCCAGGCGACCCAGATCCGTCCGAACCGGCCGATCGTCGCGACGGCGCTGTCCGGCGTGTTCCCGCCGACCGCGGTGTCGACGTTCGCGAACTTCGGCTGCGGCATGTGCGGTCAGGACAGTCTCACCCTCACGCCGCCGTTTGCGCCGGCGGAGCCGCTGAGCGACAACAACATCGCGCTGACTCTGATCCCCGCGACCGGGTCGGTCGCGAACCTCGCGGCGACCTACACGGTCGACTTCGGCACGTCGGGTGGTCTCGGCACGATCCAAGGCGCGCCGTCCGTAAACATCCTGGCGTCGATGCTCGGCTTCGGCGGCATGACGCTCTACGGAGTCGGTTTCGCGACCGCGGGTGTAGGCGCGCAGTACACGATCAACGGTAGCTACGCGCTGCGCCTCAACCAGACGCTCGCGCTGTTCACGCCGACGCTGTGGGTGTCGACCGAGGCGACCGACGCGAGCGGCAACATCGCACGCCAGCGTCGCCTGATCGTCGATCCGACGACCGGCACGACGTTCAACACGACGGCGGCGCCGGGCATCCCGACCGTGTCGACCCCGGCCGGCGCGATCACGGGTTCGCCCGCGGTCTCGTTCCAAGATCGCCTCAACTCGGCGTCGCTGCTCGGTGGATTCGCGTTCACGCAGTTGCGCGCGGCGGACCCGAACGGGCGTGACTGGCTCGTCCTGCTGCAGGACATCTCCGGCGCGAACGGCGCGACGACGCTGCAGTTCCCCGACCTGTCCGGGACCGGCCTCGTCGGGCTCTCGACCGGGTCCTGGAGCATCGGGGCGGAGCACATCCTGATGTTCACGAACTCGTACTCGTCGACGAGCTACGTGCTCGAAGAACGCTTCCGCCAGCTCGTCACCTACGGTCGGGCTCAGGCGGTCGCGCACGTCATCCAGTGAGCGAACGTCGTGCCGTCGTCCTCCTGTCCGGGGGCCTCGACTCGGGGACGTCGCTCGCGCTCTGGCACGGCGCGGGGCACGCGATCGCGTGCTGTCTGTTCGTCGACTACGGGCAGCAGGCCCGCACCGCGGAAGCGCGGGTTTCCGAGGCCCTGGCCCGTCGCTACGACGCACCGTGGCAGCGCGTCGAGCTGCCCTGGCTCGGCGACTACGCGGCGCGTGCGGGCTGTGCGTTGGTCGGCGCGGACGCGCTGCCGGAACGCACCGTCGAGGATCCGGGCGACGCCGACTCGGCCGCGCGCGTGTGGGTGCCGGCGCGCAACGTGGTGCTGATCTCCGCGGCGGCGGCCGCGGCCGAGGTTCACGGTGCCGACACGATCGTCGCGGGCTTCAACCGCGAGGAGGCGGAGACGTTTCCCGACAACTCCGCGGACTTCGTGCGCGCGACCGATGCGATGCTCGCATTCGGCACGCGCGAAGGCGTCCGAGTCGAAAGTCCGACGCTCGCGCTCGACAAGGTCGGCATCGTCGCTGCCGCGCGCGAGTCCGGGCTTGGGCCGGACGACTTCTGGAGCTGCTACCGCGACGGCGAGCGGCCCTGCGGGGTCTGCGAGTCGTGCGTTCGGGCGAAACGGGCTTGGAGCGCCTGAACCGGTACGACTCGAGCCGTGAAAGCGCCTGTCGCGCGCGATACCCTTGGCCGGCGTGATGCGCAGCGCCTCGATTCTGTTCGTTCTGTCATGGGCTCTGGCGGCGTGCCAGACCTTGCCGCCGGCCGTCCTGAGCCGGTCGCTCGTCGCGACACCCGAGCTGACCACGCGTCAGCCGCGGGACATTGCGGTGCTGCCGATCCAGGATGCGACGGCGGGTCGCGTCCTGACCGCGAACCTCGAGCATCTGCGCGACGAGATCGCGCGCGCGCTCGCGCGGCAGGCCTACTCGCCTCTGTCGGCGGGGCACGTGGACGCGCGGATCGGCCGCGAGGCGTCCTCGAAGGGCTCGGCCGTGGACGCGAGCCACGTGCGCGGGCTCGCGCCGAAGTGCGAGTCGGACGCGGTGCTCGGTATCCGGTTCTCCGACTGGGACGAGTCGACCCTGATGGACGACGCCCGCGCCCGATTCGGGGCCGAGGTGCTCATGCTCGCGACCGACGGCACGGTGCTCTGGTCCGGGCGGGTCGAGGGCTCGGTCAAGGCGGGGGGCGAGGGCCCGGCTCCCCTGACCCGAGCCGCGCGCTCGCGGGCCGCCGTGGACGTCTTCGCGCGGGCCCTGATCGACGAGCTGCCGCCGCGTCGCCCGGCGGCGCGCTGAGAACCGCCCGTGCGACCCGGGGCCGTGGAATCCGGGATCGCGGTTGCGGCGCCGGGGTCCGCTGGCTAGCATCCCGGCCAACCGCAGCGCCTGTTTGCGCTGCCTCCGCCCGCGTGGCGGGGAGACCACGGCTCGGGACAACCCTGGCCTCGACCGTAGGTTGTTGGAACACAAAGACATAGGAAGCAGGGCATCATGGCGATCGACAAGGCGACCCGCGCTCAAATCATCCAGGACAACCGCCAGCACGACAACGACAGCGGGTCCCCCGAAGTCCAGATCGCGCTCCTCACGGCCGAGATCCGTGATCTGACGGAGCACATGAAGGTCCACAAGAAGGACTACCACTCCCGTCGCGGCCTGCTGAACAAGGTCAGCCGCCGCACCACTCTTTTGAAGTATCTGAACCGCACGGCCCACGATCGCTACATCGCGATCACCCAGAAGCTCGAACTGCGCCGATAGGCCGCAGTCCCGAATCGGTGGGGCCCCGGTGGAGCACTCGGACCAGGAAGGTCCAGTGGCTCCGGCTCTTTGACCGATAGACAACACGTCCAATCACAAGGATTGCGCAGCCCCCCTGGCGCCGCCTCCCTCTGATGTTGGGTCGAGAAGCGACCCCGGAGCGAAACGCGTCGCCCCCAGATCGGTTCGACGATTCCGTCGGCGCCGAGGCTGCGTTCACGATCGCGTACGGCAACCCGGCTGCAGAGTGCATGAGGCACTGGCCTGCTGTCAGCGCGACCCAACCCCGCGTCGTGCCGTGGTGCACGACCAATTCATGAACTGATGGCAACCAAGAAGACTCCGCGGCGCAGTGCCGCGACCAAGACCGCGTCCAAGGTCACGAAGAAGAAAACGACCAAGAAGAAGGCGCCGGCAACCAAGAAGACCGCCAAGAAGGCGGCGAAGAAGCCTGCTTCGAAGAAGCGGGCCACGAAGCGCTCGGCCGGGGGCAAGTCCCCGACCGGCAACGATGCGATCCGCGTCGAACGCGAGATCGGCGGCCGCACGCTCGTCCTCGAGACGGGGCGCATGGCCAAGCTCGCCGATGGCGCCATCGTGGCGCGCTACGGCGACACGACGGTGCTCGCGACCGCGCAGAGCGGTGGTGAGAACCCCAACGTCGACTTCTTCCCGTTGACGGTCGACTACCGCGAGAAGGCCGCGGCCGGTGGCAAGTTCCCCGGCGGCTTCTTCAAGCGCGAAGGTCGCCCGACGACGCGCGAGATCCTGACCTGCCGCATCATCGACCGCTCGATCCGTCCGCTGTTCGTGGACGGCTTCAAGCACGAGACGCAGGTGCTCTCGCAGGTGCTCAGCACCGACCGTGAGAACGAGTCCGACACGCTCGCGGCGATCGCGAGCTTCGCGGCGATCGCGATCAGCTCGATCCCGAACACGAAGACGCTCGGCATGTGCCGCATCGGCCTGATCGACGACGAGCTCGTCATCAACCCGACGTGGAGCCAGCTGCAGAGCGAAGAGAACCAGCTCAACCTCACGGTTTCGGCGCACGACGACGCGATCGTCATGGTCGAAGCCGGTGCGAAGCAAGTTGCCGAGTCGGTCATGCTCGAGGCTCTCGAGCTCGGTCACGAAGTCGCGCGCGAGATCGCCGCGATGATCGACGAGCTCGTCGCGATCTGCGGCCGCGAGAAGATCGAGGTCACGCCGCCCGAGCGCGACGAGAAGCTGGTCGCTGCGATCACGAAGAAGTTCGCCAAGAAGATGGGCGATGCCGCGACGAGTGGCGGTCGCAAGTTCGAGCGTGGCGCCGCGATCAAGGAAGTGCGCAACGAAATCGTCGAGGCGTTCCCGCCGCCGAAGAACGCGACGGACGACGAGGCCGCGAAGCACGAGAAGTTCGTGAAGAGCGTCGCGGGCGACCTGTGCAAGCAGGGCGAGCGCGATTCGATCCTCAAGGGCAAGCGCGCCGACGGTCGCAGGACGGACGAGATTCGTCCGCTCGACATCTCGGTCGACGTGCTGCCGCGCGTGCACGGCTCCGCGCTGTTCACTCGTGGTGAGACGCAGGCTCTCTGCACCGCGACTCTCGGCACCGCGGATGATCGCCAGTTCATGGACGGCATCTACCCCGAGGAGCGGAAGAACTTCCTGCTGCACTACGCCTTCCCGCCGTTCAGCGTCGGCGAAGTGCGTCGCTTCCTGGCCCCGGGTCGCCGCGAGATCGGTCACGGCGCACTCGCCGAGCGTTCGATCGAGCCGGTGCTCCCGAACCCGAAGGAGTTCCCGTACAGCCTGCGGATCACTTCGGAGATCCTCGAGTCGAACGGCTCGTCGTCGATGGCGTCGGTGTGCGGTGGCACGCTCGCGCTCATGGACGCCGGTGTCCCGCTCCAGCAGCCGGTCGCCGGCATTGCGATGGGACTCGTCGTCGAAGGCAAGAAGATCGCGATCCTGTCCGACATCCTCGGCTCGGAAGACCACTGCGGTGACATGGACTTCAAGGTGTCCGGCACCGGCAAGGGCATCACGGCCCTGCAGATGGACATCAAGTGCGAGGGCCTCGCCCGCCGCACGCTCGAGGACGCGCTCGACCAGGCACGCGAAGGTCGCCTCTACCTGCTGCGCGAGATGCTCGAAGTCATCCGTCAGCCGCGCAAGGAGATCAGCCCCAACGCGCCTCGTCTCGAGTCGCTGATGGTGCCGGTCGATCGCATCGGCGCGGTGATCGGGCCCGGTGGCCGCAACATCCGCGGCATGCAGGAGGACTACGACGTCCGCATCACGATCGAGGACGACGGCCGCGTCGAGGTCGCCGGTCTCGAAGCTGCGAAGGTCAACGACTGCCTCGAGCGCATCCGCCTGATGACGGCCGACATCGAGATCGGCACGGTCTACAAGGGCAAGGTCTCGGGCATCAAGGAGTTCGGCGCGTTCGTCGAGCTGGTGCCGGGCCAAGAAGGCCTCTGCCACGTGTCCGAGCTGGCGGACGGCTTCATCCGTTCGGTCACCGACGTCGTGCAGATCGGCGACGAGATCGAGGTCAAGGTCATCGAGATCGACGACTTCGGCAAGATCAAGCTGAGCCGTCGCGCGCTGCTCGTCGGCGAAGAAGGTGGTGGTCGCGAAGGTGGCGACGATGCGCCGCGCGCCCGTGGCGGTCGCGAAGGTCGTCGCCCGCGTCGCGACGACGACGAGGACCGTCCGCGCGGTCGTCGCCCGCGCCGTGACGACGAGGACGAGGATCGCCCGCGTGGCCGCCGTCCGCGCCGCGAGGAAGAGGACGAGGATCGCCCGCGCGGTCGCCGCCCGCGTCGTGACTCGGAAGACGAGGATCGCCCGCGCTCGCGTCGTCCGCGCCGCGAGGAAGAGGACGAGGATCGCCCGCGCGGTCGCCGTCCGCGCCGCGACTCGGAAGACGAGGATCGCCCGCGTTCACGTCGCCCGCGCCGTGACGAGGAGGACGAGGATCGCCCGCGCGGTCGTCGCCCGCGTCGCGACGACGAAGACGAGGACCGCCCGCGTGGCCGCCGCCCGCGTCGTGATGACGAGGACGAGGATCGCCCGCGTGGCCGCCGTCCGCGTCGTGACTCGGAAGACGAAGAACGCCCGCGCTCGCGTCGTCCGCGCCGTGACGAGGAAGACGAGGATCGCCCGCGCGGTCGCCGTCCGCGTCGCGACGACGAGGACGAGGATCGCCCGCGTTCGCGGCGCCCGCGTCGCGAGAACGGTGACGACGAGGACCGCCCGCGTGGTCGTCGCCCGCGCCGCGATGACGAGGACGAGGATCGCCCGCGCTCGCGCCGTCCGCGCCGTGACGACGACGAGGAAGACCGCCCGCGCGGTCGCCGTCCGCGCCGCGATGACAACGGCGAGGCCGAGTTCAGTGCCGATGACGACCGCCCGCGTCGGGGTCGTCGTCGCCGCTGAGCGAACTCGAGCCGGACGGCCGTCGGGGCGATCGAGATCCGGCGGCTAGCTGGCTGCCTGAGTGAGGGAGTGCGCGCGATCCGCGCTACACTGCACGGTGTTGGCCGACGCGCGCGCGACTCCCTGCAAGAGATTCCCCTGGCTGCTCTTCCTCGGCCTGTTCGGCTTCTTCGGCCTGACGGCGCACGGGTATCTGGAGAACAGCGATGCGGATCTCGCGATGCACTCTGCCCGTGCGCTCTACCTGCGCGGCAATCCGGGGTTGCTCCGCGAAGGCGCGGATACCACCTCCGCAGAGCGGTGGGTCGCTCGGCACATCCACGACAGCCAGGGCCAGAGCGGCATGGGGTGCGTCGGCAGCGCCGAACGCGCGTACACGTTTGGTGCGCTGGGCTACCAGGTCGCCCTCGTGCCGTTCGTGCTCCTCGGGGAGATCACCGCGCACTTCCTGCCGGGGCCGGAGGCCGAGTTCGCGGCGACGCGCCCGGCGCTCCTGAACGAACTGTTCTGGACGCGGTTCTGGATCAGCTTTCTGCCCGCGCTGGCGGCCGCGGGGAGTGTGCTCGTGATTCTGCGGCTGGCTCGCGTGCTCGGTGCGTCTCCGCGTCAGGCGTGGCTCGTCGCGGGTGTCGCGACGCTTTGCACGCAGTTCTGGCCTGGGGCGCGCGAGACGACGGCCGACTCGCTCGGCATGTTCTGGTTGTTCGCCGCGGTTCTCCGTGCCGTCGAGTACGAGCGCGGGGTACGTGGCGTCGGGGCCGTGCTCGCCGCCGGAGTTTGCGGCGGCGCTGCCGTATTCGTCCGCTACCCGCACGCGGCGGCGATCGTCATCCTCGGAGTTTGGCTCACGGTCATCGCGTGCCGGCGCCGTCGCCCGCACGACGTGCTGCTGTTCGTGCTCGGTGGTCTCCCGTTCGCGGGAGCGCTCGCGTGGCTCAACGTCCGGTGCTTCGGTGCTGTCACCGAGACCGGGTATGCCGGTGCGGACGAGCAGTGGTGGAGCTACCCGCTCTACCTGGGCGTGCCGCTGATCCTGTTCGCGCCGGGGAAGGGCGTGCTTTGGTTCTCGGTCCCCATCGTGTTCGCGGTGACCGCTGCCGTGAGGAGTCGGATGCGCGACTCCGTGCAGTGGCTCGCGGTACCGATCTTCGCGGCGACGCTGCTGCTCTACGGCCGCACCCATGGTTGGGCCGCTGGCCAGTGCTGGGGCATCCGCTACATGACCCCTGGAGTCGTCCTGTGGATCGTCGTCGGCCTCGTGCGCGGTGCGCCTTGGCGGTCGAGCCCCCGTCGCTTCTGGGTCGTGAGCGTGCTCGGTCTGCTCGTGACGATCGGCGGCATCGTGACCCCGTATCGCGGCCATCAGCACCTCGCGCACATCGCCGCCGAGAAGCACTACGCCGAAGAGCTCGCGGACGGAGCGTTCCCGATCGAGTGGCTCAGCGACCGGGTCAACGTGCATCCGCGATTCAGTCCGCTGCACACGCACTGGATCTACGCCTGGCACTCTTGGCGAGGGGAACTGCGCGCAGACGACGTGGGGCGCGACATGGAGCTCGTGTTCGGCGTCCCTGGTCCGCCCGTGCGGCCCGCGGACTGGTATCCGCGCGAGGACCTGGCTTCACGGCACTACTGGCCACGGATCCTGAGTGACCTCGTGGGCTTCCCCTGGCTCGCGGTCTCGATCGCGTGGTTCGCCGTGACGATCGCGCTGCTCACGCGCGGCGCGATCGATTGGTGTCGTCGAGAGCGGTCTGCGGTTCCGTCATCCGACGGGGCGTGAGTCGCTCTTCGATCTCGCCGTCGTCGGTGCGGAGTTCCTCGGCGTACTCCTGATCGGTGTTGACGGCCCACACGTCGAATCGTCCGTGCCCCTGTTGGTTGCACACGGACATCGCGGCCGACATCATCGCGTGGTCCTGGCTGTTGTAGTTGTGCAGGCCGCGGCGGCCTGCGGGGTAGAAGTTCTCGAACGTCTCGTTCAGCCAGGTCTTCACGGTGTCCCGGTGCGACGCGTAGTCGTGGTCGTAGACCGGATACGCATCGGGCACTCGGATCACTTCGCCCACGACGCGCGTGCCGGCCGGGATCAGCCCGATCTGCACGAGCTCTTCCTGCGCGATCGCGAGGATCTGGTCGTCCGGGAGCTGCCAGAACTCGTCGCCCCGATCGAAGAAGTACTCGAGCGCGAGCCGCGTCGGCGGGGGCGGCGTGTCGCGGTGTTGGTTCCAGTTTTCGAAGTTTGTGATCCGCGCGACGCGTACGTCGGGGTCGTGCACGTAGATCCACTGGTCGGGGAACAGGTCGTCGTGGTCGACGAGCGCGGCGACGACGAGGAAGTCCCGTTGCCGCAGCGACCGTCCCGCGTCGACGACGTGGGCGGGCGGCGCGGGATCGAGCGCGGTCACGAGCTGGCGCAACGTCATGGTCGAGTAGAACTCGGTGCCTTCGAACGTGCGTCCATCTTGCGTCGTCGCCGCGAGGACGCGGCCGCCATCGCGCTCGAGCTTCACGACTTCCGCGTCGAGTTCGCAGCGCCCGCCGGCCGCCAGCACCTGGTCTCGCACGGATTCCCAGACCTGTCCCGCGCCGTGCCTGGGGTGCAGGAAGCGCTCGACGAGCGACTTGACGCCGTTGCGCGAAGGACCGAGCACGGCGTTGCGGACCGCGGTCATCAGAGACAGTCCGCGAATTCGCTGCGCGGCCCAGTCCTTGTCGATCTCGCTGCACGGCACGCCCCAGACCTTCTCGGTGTAGGTCTTGAAGAACGTGCGGTAGAGCTCGCTGCCGAACCGGCTGACGACCCAGTCTTCGAACGATTCGATCGAGCGATTCGGCAGCAATCGCGCGCGCGCGTAGCTCGCCCCGACCCGAAGCGAGCGCTTCAAGCCGAGGTTGCGCAGGGTCTCGCCCATGCGGATCGGGTACTCGTAGAACTTGCCCTCGTAGTAGATGCGCGTCAGCCGATCGACTTCCACGAAGTCGTCGGGCAGCATCGCGTGCCACATCTCGAGGATCTCTTGGTTCTTCGTGTAGAAGCGGTGCGGGCCGATGTCGAAGCCGTGCCCCTGCACGCGCACCGTGCGCGCGAGTCCACCGACGTAGTCCGGATCCGACTCGAGGATCAGCACGGACTCGCCGCGCAGCGCGAGTTGCCAGGCCGCGGTCAGGCCCGCCGGGCCCGCGCCGATCACGACGTGGGCCCCGTCCTTCGCGCGCGTCATGCGGGTCATCCGTGTGCCTCCACGAAGTCGCGGCACCGCATCGTGCGACCGCGGAACGTCTTCAGCAGGCGTTCGAGGATGTTCCAGGCCCGTTCGCCGACGTTGCGCGCGTGCAGTCGCTGGAGCGGACCGGGCAGGCCTCGCCAGCCACGCGGTTCGTCGAGCAGCTCGTGCAGGTGGAAGTAGAACAGCTTCGCGTGCTTCGAGCGCAGTCCGAGGCCGAGAGGATGCAGCAGTCGAAGGTAGGTCAGGCTGAACGGCGTGATGCGATCGAACAGGGTCGAGGGCGGTATGCGCTTGATGCCGCGTTCGACAACGGGATCGCGGCGGCGGGTCAGGTTGCGCAGACTCGGGAAGACCGAACCCATGGAGCTGTCGTACGAGTAGCCGGTGTTCGCCAGCAGTCGTGGCAGCATGCGCGGGCTACGCAAGAACGGTGCTCGGAATCCGCGCACGTCGAAGCCGAGGTCTTCGAGGATCGATCGCGATCGGCTCAGCTCGAACGCGACGTCGGACTCGTCGAGTCGCGTGAGGGGCGTGTGGGTCAATCCATGGGATCCGACTTCGTGGCGAGATTCCGGTCGGACTCGTTTCCGAAACGGCGTTGCGAAGTCGCCGACGACGAAGAACGTCGCGCGCGCCTCGTATTGGTCCAGCAGATCGAGCAAGCGCGGGAGTGCCTCCTCGATGCCGCGCGTGCGGCCGGATCCCCAGTCCGACTCCACGTCGACCGTCAGCATCAACGATCCGTTCACCCTGGTGTTTCTCCTGTGATGTGCCGTGCGTTCTGTCGGATCCCCGACGGCTCGTCGGCGGATTCCCGTCGGAACGGCTCGAGCGCGCCCGCATGGCGTACCCTACCGCTTGGATTGCGGTCTGCCCTGTTCCTCTCCAATCCCATATGCTGCGCGGGCCGCACGGTTGCGGCATACCCACGCATGAAGTTCTTGATCACGGGCGGCGCCGGATTCATCGGGTCCCATCTCGCGGACGCGCTGTTGGCACGCGGCGATGCCGTGGTCGCTCTGGACGATCTCTCGACCGGCAGCACGGAGAACATCGAGCGGGCGCGTGGACACGCCTCCTTCGAGTTCTGTGAGGGCTGCGTCACCGATGGCGCGCTCGTCGGGAGATTGGCGTCGGAGTGTGACGCGATCTTACATATGGCGGCAGCTGTCGGTGTTCGTCGTGTCATTGCGGCCACGTCGGCCAGCATGGATGTGAACCTGCGGGGGACGCAAACCGTGTTGCAAACGGCGGACCGCTTGGCGAAGCCGGTCGTGCTCGCGTCGAGTTCCGAGGTCTACGGTAAGGGTCACAGGATACCGTTCGCCGAGGACGACGACGTCCTGCTCGGCGCGACGTGCTCGCCACGATGGTCGTACGCGGGTGCGAAAGCCGTCGGCGAATGGCTCGCGCTGTCCCTGGCACGGGAGCATGGGGTCCGGGTGCTCTGCATGCGCCTGTTCAACACCGTCGGGCCGCGTCAGACCGGCCGCTACGGCATGGTGTTGCCGACCTTCGTCCGGCAGGCGATCCGGGACGAGCCGCTGACCGTCTACGGTGACGGGGCGCAGGCTCGCTGCTTTGGCCACGTTCGCGACGTCGTCGCGTGTGCGCTGCGGCTCTTCGAATCCGACAAGGCCTGGGGCACGGTCGTCAACGTCGGCTCCGACCTCGAGATCACGATCGACGCGCTCGCTCGGCTTGTGCGGGAGCGCTGCGCCAGCAGCTCCGAGATCGAGCACGTCGACTACGCGTCGGTGAGCGAGATCTCGATCGACGAGCCGCTGCGCCGGGTGCCGGATCTCTCGCGGCTGCGTGCGTGCATCGGGGACGTGCCGACGACGCCGATCGAGCACATCGTCGACGACGTGATTGCGCGGGTGCGAACGGGCGTCGAGACCGCATGATCTCGTCGCCAGCGTTGGCGGATGCGATCAAGTCGGTGCGCGCGTGCGTCGACGGCGAAACGCTTGCGCGCCTCGCGGTCCCCGACGCGAAGCGAATCGCTCGCGATCTCGCGACCGACTGGGGGATCATTCTCGCGGCGTTCGCGGTTGCCGGTGTGTTCCCCTTCTTGTGGACGTGGTGCGTCGCGTTCGTCGCGATCGGCATGTGCCAGTATCGTCTGTTCGTCCTCGGTCACGAGGCGTTGCACGCGTGCCTGCACCGCGATCGCGCGACCAACGACCGGCTCGCGCGCTGGCTCGTGTACGGGCCGATGTGGACGGGGTTCGCGGATAGCCGACGCGCGCACGTGGCGCACCACGATCGCCTCGGTGCGCACGACGATCCCGAGCGCTACATCTACGAGATCGGCAACAAGAACTCGAAGTGGCGACTGCTGCTGCTCTGCCTCGGCGTGCTGACGTTCTTCCGCGCGGTGCAGCGTGTCGTGCCGTACCGGGAGATCGGTTCGACGACGTCGGCCGGCAAGGCGCTGCGCCAGCGCGCGTCCGTGCTCGTCGCGCAGGTCGCGATCGTTCTGCTGCTGTGGTTCTTCGGACTACCGTGGTGGAGCTACGTCGTGCTTTGGCTCGCGCCGATCTACGTGTTCGTGTTCGTGCCTGACGAGATCCGTTCGTTCTGCGATCACGCCGTGCTCGCGGCGCCGGACGAGGCGGGGGACCGGCAGCGCCTGATCACCTACCTGCCCGGTCGCTTCGAGGCGCTTCTCCTCGCCCCGCACAACCTGCACTACCAGGCCGAGCACCACGCGTTCCCGGAGCTGCCGTACCACGCGCTTCCGGAGGTGCACCGGCTCGTCGGGGACCATCCCGAGATCACGGTGCGGCGGAGCTACTTCGGCTTCCTGTGGCAGGCGTTCACAGCGGTGCCCCTGCAGCCGCGGGCCGCCTAGCGGCCGCGTCCGGGGCCTTCCAAGAGTTGGATGCGGGCCTCGATCTTTTGCAGGCGGTCTTCGAAGCGCGACACCTCTTGCGCGCGGCCTGCGTCGATCGAGCGGAGGAGTTCGATCGCCCCGGCGACCTGATTCGCGAAGCCCTGCAGGAGCAGCGCGTCTTCGTTGCCGACGTTGCCGACGACGAGTCCACCGCTGCTACCCGACGAGTGGAAGAACGGTCGCAGCGTCGTCGTAGCCGTCATCGCGCGGATGTGCTTCAGCGGGACGGTGCAGCGCACCGGGTAATACATGTCGGCGTTGGCGAGGACCTTCTCCGCGGACATCGTCAGCGGCCGCGACATGATCTCGCCGCGCTGCGAGCCTTGCATGTTGATCAGCTGCCAAAGCCCACGCCCGACGTCGAGCGGCACGAACGCGAAGTTGCGCGTGTAGAAGAGCTGACCGACGAACGCTTCCGCGCCGCGCGGGTCGAGCTCGACGCGGTTTTGCAGCGTGAACGGCTGCATGCCCGGGTTCGAGAAGTCCTGCTCGTTCCACAGGATGTTGCGCTGGAGGAAGTTCGCCAGCTGGTTCAGGACGTCGATGGCGTCGTGCGGGCCGGCCTCGAGCACGAACTTCTGCGGGGTGGGCAGCGTGGCGTCGTTGGGCTGTGACTCGAGCGCATTCGGAAGGATGGTGGCGCCGGCGATCAGGCACGCGGCGATCGATTGGAAGAGTTTCATGTGACTGGCCTCCTGTGGGATGTGGGTCGCGCCATGGACGGGGGGTGGGACCGGGATCTTCCCCACAGTTCGCAAGGGGCGAAGCCTTGAGCCGTTCGAGACGACCTGCGACAACCTGAGGGTGCGCCTGCTCGTCGCCAGTCCGTTTCTCCCGCACCGCGAGGCCGCGCACGGCGGCGGTGTCTATCTCCGCGCGCTGCTCGGCGCGATGGCGGAGCAGGCGGAGGTCGCGCTCGTCAGCTTTGCGACGCTCGAAGAAGTGGCGGCCCGCGCGCGGCCCGACGGACCGTTCGCCCGGGTCGAGACGCTCGCGTTGCCCCAGGTCGGCGACCTACGCGGTGTCGCGCGCGCGCGGTATCGCATTCGGATGCTGTGGCGGTGGGGCCTGCAGGGGCTGCCGCTGACGGTCGCGAAGTTTCGCAGCCCGGCCATGGCGGCGACGCTCGCGCGTGTCGCCGGCGAGTTCCGACCCGATGTGTGTCTCGTCGAGTTCGCGCTGATGGCCCAGTACCTGCCGGCGCTGGCCGGCTTTCCGCGGGTGCTGACCGACCACGAGGCGGCGAGCCCGGTCCCGGCGCAGATCGGCCCCGGGGGCATGGGCCGCGCGCGAGATCGCGCGCTGTGGGGTCGCTACGTGGCCCGCTACTACGCCCAGGCCGAGGCCCTGCGGGCGCTCAACGAGGCCGATGCCGCCGCGCTGCGCGAGGCGTGTGGCCGCGAGGTCGGCGTGCGTCCCGCCACGGCGCCGCTGCCGGAGCGGCCCGTGGCGCCCGCGGAGGCGCCGCCGCGGGCCCTGTTCTTCGGCGATTACAGCCATCACCCCAACCCGGAGGCCGCGTCGTTCTTGGCGCGGGAGCTCTGGCCGCGCGTCCGGGAGCGGCTGCCCACGGCCGAATTGTGGTTCGCGGGTTCGCGGATGCCACCCGAGGTCGAAGCGCTGGGCGCGGAGGCCGGGGTGTCGGTGCGGGGCTTCGTCCCCGATCTCGCGGAGTTGCTGGGTTCGGTGCGCTGCCTGTTGGCGCCCGTGTTCTCCGGCGCGGGAAGCCGCATCAAGGTCCTCACGGCGCTGGCCCACGGGCTGCCGGTGATCGCGAACGAGCTCGGTCTCCGCGGCGTCACGGCCGCGGAGCCGGCTGCCGTGCGGGCCGAATCGGTCCCGGAATTCGTCGCGGCGCTCGCGTCGTGGCTCGCGGCGGACGCGACCCCGGTCGTCGAGGCCGGGCGCGCGGCCCGCGAATGGGCCGAATCGACGATCAGTCCTGAAGCGGTCGCGCGGGACGAGCTCGCTTGGCTTTCCCGAGGGTTGTGAACAAGTCCTCCACAAATTCGTCAAACCGACAGAAGTCAAATTTCAGAAGTCACTTGCGGTGTGGGGATCTGTGGACTGTGGAACCGTAGCCGGAATCCCGATAAATTCGCCATCTTCGGAGTGATCCTCCCCTTGGCGAATTCAACCCTTCCCTGGCGCGCCGCGTGCGGCGTCTTTTTCGCCGTCCTGCTGCTCGGCGGGTCCGGCATCGCGCAGTCCCCGTTGCAGGACGTGCGGGCCGTGCCGGTCCGCGGGATCGCGATCGACGGTGAGCTCGACGATTGGATCGGCGTGCCTGTGGCGCTGCGGATCGATCAGTCGGAGCAGGCCTGGAGCGCGTCGACCGGCCCGGCCTGGAATGGCGTCGCGGACCTGTCGGCCGAACTCAAGGTCGGTTTCGACCGCTCGCACGTCTACGTCGCGGGGCGAGTCCGCGACAACAGTTTTGTTGCGGGTTCGCTGGACCGTCACTGGCACCAGCAGGACGCGGTCGAGTTGTTCTTCGACTTCCGGGCCGATCGCACGGAGCCGCGGTTCGAGGACACGATCCAGCTGTTCGTCATGCCGTTCAGCACGGAGCGTCGGTGGGGTCGGATCGACTGGCCGCAGAACCTGCCGACCGGCGCGAGTCTGACTGGCGTGCGCGTCGAGACCGCGCAGAGCGGCGACGAGTACCGCTTCGAGGTCGTCCTGCCGATCTGCAACTTCGCCGAGTTCGAGCCGGGCAGTCGGTCGATCGGCTTCGACGTCGCGATCGACGACTACGACGAGGGCTCGACGCGGTACCAGTACATGACCGCGACGGGGCGCAACCCGATCCAGCCGACGCCGCAGCTCTACTGCCAACTCTCGTTCGTCGGTGCCGATGCGCCCGGTTCGCCCGAGCCCGAGCGCGGTGGTGGGGTCATCGGCTGGCTGACGATGAACGCGACCTACCTGCTGCTGCCGCTGGCCGGCTTGCTCGTGCTCGTCTTGCTGCTGCGCGGCTGGGGTGCACTCGAGCACGCGGCGCCGACGCTTCGGCCGATCGGACGCGTCGTCGGACTGCTGCTGTTCGTCGGTGGTCTCGCGCTGCCGGGTTGGCTCGTCGAACGTCGCCACGCGGAGCACAACGATTCGCTGCGGAACGTCGTCGAGCTCCTCGACGAGAACCTCGACGAGCTCGAGTCGGGTGCGCTCGGCAGCTACGGCGGCGAGGATCGCGACGACGCGTTCCGCCGCCTGCTCGAAGGCGGCACCGTCGCGCGTGAGAAGCGCTACTCGTACACCAACGTGCGCGACGTGCTGGGCGTCGTGTCCTACCCGCCCCCGCACCTCGGTCTCGGGTTCACGGTGTCCCCGTACGGGATCCGCCTCCCGACGGGCGCGGTGGAGCGCTTCGAGTTCCGCGAGCCGCTCGAGCCGGGCGTGCTGTTCGTCGCGATCGCGCGGCCGATGGAGGGATTCACGGACCCGCTCGGCTCCACGCGGGAGCCGCCTTCGTTCGTCGCCACGCAGTTCGGCGTCGACGACACCGAGGAGCCGATCGCGCAGCGGCTCGTATTCTCGGACGCCTACTACGCCGGTCAGGACCTGGTGCGCAGTGGTCTCGAGGTGTCGTTCCACACGGTCGACATCGAGTCGCCGATGCGGTCGTTCACGATCAGCGAGCCGGAAGGCGACGGTCTCGAGCTCGTCGGTCTGACCTGGGTGTCTCCGGACCGCACCGAGGAAACGCCGCTGTCGCTCGGCAAGCCGTCCCTCGGTGGCATCGAGACCGACCTGCGCGGCGAGTATCCGGTCGGTGCCGGCTTCGAAGTCGCGCCCGGTCGCAACCACGTGATCGAGATCCCGGCGGGTCGCGACGTCGAGCCGTTCGACAAGCTCTGGCTGTTCTACCGTGCCACCTATCCCGGTCGTCCTTTGACCGTGCGTCCGGGCGATCTCGTGTGCGAGCTGCGTCTGTGGGAGCGCGGGCGTCGCGAAGCGCGACTGATCGAGTTCCGGCACCAGGAGACGATGTTCTTCGGCGTCGAGCTGCAGAACCAGGAGGTGCCGCAGGACAGTGACGTTCGCGTCGCGCTGCGTTGGCAGGACGAAGAGCAGGAGGCGCGCGTCAACTTCGTGCGCGAGCTCGACCTCGGTCCCGAGGTCGCGCGGATCGAGTTCCGCAACGTCGGCACGTACCCGATCCGGTTCCGCTCGACGGTCTTCGGTCGCGAGGTGCGCAACGTCGCGGTCAGCACGCAGGACTCGCCGCTGCAGGCCGCGACGAACGCGCCTGGCGAAGAGGAGCTGCGCGCGCCGTTCCGCGAGCAGCTGCAGGATGCGAAGTTCGCGCTGTATCGCGACGGCCGGATGACCGCGACGACGCTGCCTGCTGACCGCGCATCGACCCACACCAACCTGCCGTCCGACGTTCGGCGCGCGCCGCTGGAAGAGGCGAAGTTCGAGCGGTTCGACGAAGACGAAGGCACGGTCGAGCACCGCGCGTTCAAGCTGCTGCCTGGGGAGTGGGGCGGCGCCATCCTCGGCGTGTTCGTGCGCGACACCGAGTCGGGCGAATACTCCGAGTCGGTGCACCTCGTCGGTACGCTGATGAGTCTGCTCGCGCTGCCGATCCTGCTGCACTTCTTCAGCCAGTTGCTGAGCAGTCTCGGTAACCTGCGACTGCGACTCTCCGCGTTGTTCGCATTCGTGATGCTCGTGCCGCTCGGCCTCCTGTCCGTCATCCTCGTCGGCGTGCTCGAGCGCGGATACGAAGGAGACCTGAACCGCCGCCTGGAACAGGCAATCGCGTCGTCTACGGATCAGCTGAGGCAGGAAGAGTCGGACCTCCAGTCGGCGACCGAGACATGGGCCCAGGACCTCGCGACGCAGTTCGTCGCGGCGAGCGCGGCACCCGACGTCGAAGCGGAGCTGCGCTCGACGATGATGAGCCAGCGACCGCCCGCGTGGGAAGACGACGGCGGCTACATGCTCTTCGAGTTCGATCCGAAGCCCGAGACCGAAGGCCTGCCCGCGCCGCGCTCGGTGTTCCTCGGGCCGGAGGACATGCGCGGGCTCTCGGCGACGCCGCTGCGATCGGAGCCGGGTCTCTACGTCGCGTGGAGCGTGCCGCTGATCGGCGTGCGCGCGACGGTCGAGCTGCCGGTCGGCTCGTGTTCGTTGTCGGTCGGACGTCGTCTCGACGAAGACTTCCTGCGCGGTCTCGCGGATGGCCGCGGCATCGTGCTGTGCGGCACGAACGGCTACCCACTCAACTCCGCGAGCGGAGGTGGGCTGACGGATTCGGCGCTCCGCCGACACAGCTTGCGTCCCAGCACGATCGCGGCGCGGGCGACCGCCGGCACGAAGGTGCTGGACGACGGCAAGCCGCACATCGCCGACGACGCGGTCGGCGGCGCGACCTGGGTCGGGATCTACGACGTGCTGCGCGATCTGCAGGAGACGCCGCGCGCCGTGCTCGGCATCGTCGAGAACCACGAGGGCGCCCGTCTGCCGCTGAGCATGGGGCGCGTGCCCGTGCGCAGTTTCTTCCTCGCGACCGCGGTGCTGCTGATCGTCGCGTCGCTGTTCCTCGGCTGGGTGATGACCACGCGGATCTCGCAGCCGATCGAGCGTCTCGAGCGCGGCGCCCGCGCGTTGAGTGAAGGCGAGCTCGACGTGCACGTCGACGCGGAGGAGGGCGGCCAGATCGGCCGGCTGACGCGCACGTTCAACACGATGGCGACCGACCTGCGCGGGCGCATCCAGGACCTCAACCTGCTGAACCGCGGGTTCCGCGATCTGACCTCGCGGCTCGAGCTGTCGGAGGTCGTCATGCGCGCGATCGCGTTCTACACGCGCCACACGCCGGCGGATCGAGTGCGCATTCTGCTGCGGGACCGCGCGCGGGATCGCGTCGAGGTCTTCGGAGCCGATCCGCGCACGTCCGTCGACGCGGACGCGCCGGCGGTGCGCGCTCTGTTGTCGAGCGCGGGACCGCACTCGATTCGGCTGGGCGGCCCCGGAGCCGGGGAGCTCGCCGCGATGTTCCCGGACTCGCGCACGGCCGTCGTGCTGCCGCTGGCGATCGGCGACCGCACGCGAGGCGCCGTGCTGCTGCTCTTCGAGTCCGCCGAGCCGAATGAGATCAACCTCGAGCTCCACGCGACGATGGCGGTGCAGATCACCGCCGCGATCGAGAACGCGTGGCTCTACCGGCACGCGGTCGAAGACCTCTACACCGGGGCGTATCGCCCCGAGTTCTTCCATGGGCGCGTTGCGCAGGAGATCGGCGAAGCGCAGCAGCGCAGCGTGCGCGTCGCGCTGCTCGGCTACGAGGTCGGCGATGGCGCGCAGATCGCCGCGACGCTCGGGGAGGAGAAGCACGGTCGATTCCTCGAGACGCTGTTCGGCGTGTTGCGACGCGAGTTCGGTTCCGACGCGGTGTTGTGCCGTGCCAGCGACGAGCGGATGCTCGTCATGGTCACCGATCCCGGCGGCGATCTGCGCGATCGGCTCGGCGTCGTCGCGGAGCGCCTGATGGCCTCGATGCCGGCGCAGTTCCGTGGCTCGCGCGTCGAGGCGTCGATCGTGACGTTCCCCGAAGACGCGGCCAGCGCGGAGTTCTTGTTCGACGCCTTGGACTCGCGGCTGTCTGGCGACCGGTCGCACTCGCCGGAGCTACCGCGACGCGATCTGCCAGTCGACGGGATGTTCTTGGACAGTCCGGCGATGGAGAGTGTGTTCCGCACGCTCGAGCGGTTCGCGCCGACCGACATCTCGCTTCTGCTCGAAGGCGAGACCGGTGTCGGCAAGGAGATGTTGACCGACGTGATCCACGCGTGGAGCAACCGCGCGTCGGGACCGCTCGTGAAGGTGCACTGCGCCGCGTTACCGCCGAGCCTTCTGCAGTCCGAGCTGTTCGGTCACGAGCGCGGCGCGTTCACCGGTGCCCACGAACGGAGCATCGGTCGCTTCGAGCAGGCCGACGGCGGCACGATCTTCCTCGACGAGATCGGTGAGGTGTCGCTCGACGTGCAGGTGCAGCTGCTGCGCGTGCTGCAGGAGCGCGAGATCGAGCGCGTCGGTGGCGGCAAGCCGGTCCCGGTCGACGTGCGGATCATCGCCGCGACGCACCGCAACCTGCGCGAGATGGTCGCGTCGGGCGCGTTCCGAGAGGATCTCTACTACCGCCTGCAGGGCATGGTGGTCGTCGTGCCGGCGCTGCGCGATCGCAAGCGCGAGATCCCGCAGCTCGTCGAGCACTTCCGCCAGGAGGCCGTCTCGGCCGGTCAGACCCGCGTGCGCGGGTTCGCCCCCGACGCGATGGACGAGCTGTTCCAGCGCGCTTGGCCCGGCAACATCCGGGAGCTGCGCAACACGGTCTATCGAGCGATGGTCCTCGCGCGGGGCGAGCTCGTCACCCGTCGGGATTTGCTCGGTGGCGTCGGAGAGCCGGATCGCTGGAACGAGCCGGCGCTGCACGAGGAACCGACGCGAGCCGCCGAGCCGCGCTCGGCGCAGCCCCGGACGGAGCCGCCGTCGGAGCCGGATCCGGTCGAGATGCCGAGGCCCGGGTCCTCGGAGGGTTCGGAGCCGGCCGACGCCGAGGTCGAGGCGGCGGTGCCGACATCGGTTGACGTGCCCGGTCCCGACCCCGAGGAGGTGCCGACGCGACCCACTCTCTCCGAGGGCGAGCTCGACGGCCGCCTCCGGGTCCTGTTCGGTCTCGTCCGGCAGCGCGGCTCGATCTCGTCAACAGAGTATGCGACGGTCGCCGGACTGAGTCCGCGGACCGCGTTGCGGGATCTCGCCCGGCTGCAGGAGGCGGGCTTGCTCGCGCGGGACGGCAAGCGGCGCGGTGCCCGGTATCGAGTGGCGAATTCCCTGGACATGCATTCGGGCGGCTGATTCCGCCAGAAATTCGCCGCAGCCCGGATCGTGCGATATTTTTCGCGCGACCTAAGTCTAGGTTCTGTAGCGCCTTGCAATTTCGCCATGGAAAATATGCAAGACGCTGGCCGGGCCGGGTCCTCTCCTTGCGAAGGCTACGTGCGGTCGTGGCGGTATCGGCCAGGGTTTCTCGCAGAAAACCCGGGTTTGCACCAGAGAAGCCACACCGCGGTCATGAGGGCACGAGAGATGAGCAGCACACTGAGTCACGGCATTCGAGCGTTGATGTTGGCGCTGTGCACGGCGGCAGCCGTCGCTGGCCAGGGCATCGTCACGAAGAACGATGCGGTTCTGCTGTTTGGTGCGAAGGAGAGCTGCACCAAGCCGGCGACCGTCGACTGGAAGAAGGTTCGCAAGAAGACCCCGGAATGGAAGACGATCAAATCCGAGGGGGTCAAGAAGGGCACCGCGCGCTACAGCCTGCTGGTCTCAGACCTCAAGAAGCGGGTCAAGAAGCACGTCAAGAAGGTCGCGCAGGACAAGGGCAACGACTGCGTCGTGCGCAAAGGTGACATCAGCGACGCCAAGGGCCTTTCGGTCGACGATCTGACGTCCGCCGTGATCAAGGCTCTGGAGTCCGAACGCGACGACTCGTAAGGTCTTAGCCCGTCCACATGGATAGGCGCACGCGTGTGCGCGGCCCTGGGAGGGGCAAGACAACGGCGGTGGCGGACCAGACCCGAGTCGCGTCGACGATCGGTGCACTCGCACTCGTGGCGGGTTGCGTCTCCACGCCGCCGCAGAAACCCGTGTGGGTGAACCCGCGGACCGAGGTCGAGACGTTCGACTCGGCCGGGCGCCCGACCGACGGCACGGTCCTGCCCCCGGCGTCGCCGTGGCGGCTCCAGCCGGTCGACGAGGAGGCTGCGCGCGCGTTGGATCCCGTGCAGGATCCCGAGGCGCAGGACCCCGCGCAGGACCCGGACGCGGAGGCGCAGCGGCGCCACCGCGAAGCGATGATTCGGGCGACGTTCGGGGATGCCGTGACGTTCAACTCCGACGGCAGCGTGACGAAGCTCTACCCGGTCACGATCAATGCCGGCAAGGTGTTCCTGAGCCTCGCCCGCCCTTGGGACGCGGGGGACCAGCGCAAGTTGGACGTCGCGGACGGCGGCACGGCTCAGTTCGGCGGCGAGAAGACCGGGTCGGTGCTCGACCGGATGCTCGGCGCCGACCACACGATCGACGTCGTTTACATGCCGGACTTCATCGGCGCTCCGAACATGTCGGTGCCGGCGAAGCCCAAGGACGTCGCGCGTCCCGAGGGGCAACCGGTGGTCGGTGCGCTGATCATCGTGACCTCGAAACCGTCGAGCCTCGCGGCGTTCGAGCGGGCCGTCGACCTGTTCTACACGAACATCCCGCAGATCGAGATCGAGGTGAAGGTCGTCGAGTATGCGACGACGGATACGCTCAACTTCGGGATCGACCCCCCGGGGGCCGCCGACGATCCGCAGCCGTCGCTGACCAACTTGTCCTCGGGCAAGCTCATCGACACGATCACGGCGGACTTCCCGATCACCGCGCCGTTCGTCGGCACGTCGAGCGTCAGCGACGTCGGCCTGATCCAGCTCGGCGGCATCCATGACAGCTGGGAGCTCGACGCGACCCTGCAGGCGCTCGAGACAAACGCCAAGGTCGACATCGTGAGCCAGCCGAAGCTCGTCGTCATGAACGGGGGGCGGGCCACGGTTCGGACCGTGACGTCGGTGCCGTTTCCGCAGGCCCGCATCAGCACGGCCGGGAACGTCATCGAGAGTGGCATCAGCTTCAAGGAGACCGGGATCCAGCTGACGATCCAGCCCGAGGTCGCCGGCACGGACACCATCACCCTGCTGGTCCACGCGAACATCGCCGCGATCACGAGCTTCGCGGGCACCGAGCCGATCCCCACGCCGATCATCTCGAGCCGCGAGGCGTCGACCTCGGTCCACCTGCGGGAGGGCGAGGCCATGGTCGTCGGGGGCCTCGTCACGAACCAGGTCATCGAGTCCGAATCCAAGATCCCGCTGCTCGGCGACATCCCGATTCTGGGCTATCTGTTCCGGAACACGTCGACCCAGAATTCGAAGACGACCCTGCAATTCCACATCACGCCGACGATCGTCCGGTCCTCCGGCGGCTGATCCCGGTATCATCGGCGCCGAATCCACCCCTCGGAGTTCGACCGCAATGTATCGATCGATCCTCGCCTTCGCGATTTCCGCGGTGGCCGCGTCCGCGCAGGACTGTGGCGACTGCCAGAGCAACTGCCAGCCGGCGACGCCGGTGTCGGTGTCCGGCTGCACCCCCTCGATGGAAGGGGCGGATGGCCCGCTGACCGTCGCACACGCGCGCAAGGTCGCGTTCGAAGTGCGCGCCCACGTCTGCGCCTCGATCTCCAAGGTCGAGCTGCAGAACCACCTCGCGTTCGTTCGCGACGGCGACACGGCCGAGCTGCTCGCCGCGCGCATCCGCGAAGCGGACAGCCTCGACGACGCGACGATCGCGATCCTCGACGCGGCCGTCGATTCGGAGGATGAGGTCGAAGAGTCGTTCGAGTTCGCGCCGACGCTGTCGGCGACCGGGTTCTACGCCTCGACGAAGGGTAAGAAGGTCGCCGATGGCTTCGTGCCCTACGTGATCAACTCGCCGCTCTGGTCGGATGGCGCGCACAAGGATCGCTTCGTGCGCGTGCCAGCGGGCAAGAAGATCCGTTTCCGCGCCGACTCCGAGTGGGACTTCCCGGTCGGCACGACGTTCCTGCAGACCATGCACTTCGCCGGTGAGGAGAACGTCTTCACCGAGACGCGCGTGATCGTGCGCGGCAAGGACGAGCTGCACTTCGCGAGCTACGCGTGGGACGACGAGGCGGAAGACGCCGAGCTCGTCGACGAGTTCGGTGACGATCTCTACGCGAACCACGGTGACGTATCGCAGCTGTGGTCGATCGCAGCGCGCGAAGACTGCGCGAAGTGCCACAACCCCGCGGTCCAGGGGCGAACGCTCGGCGTCACGACGGCGCAGATGAACCGCATCAGCACCGACGGCAAGACGAACCAGCTCGCGCTGTTTCAGAAGCTCGGTCTTCTCGACGGGGTTCCGGCCGACATTTCGACGCTGCCGAAGCGCACCGACCCGACCGACCCGCACGCGTCGCTCGACGCGCGCGCTCGCAGCTACATCGCGACGAACTGCAGCTCGTGCCACCGTCCCGGCGGTCCGGGCAGCGGCACGCTGGACCTGCGTCTCGAGACCAAGCTCGAGCACACCGGACTGCTGAAGAGTGGCATCGTCTTCGCCGGCGAGCCGCGCTACTCGCGCATGATCCGCCGCATGAATTCGATCGACTGGGATCGCATGCCGAGTCTCCTGTCGACGGTTCCGGACGAGGCGGGCATGAAGCTGCTCTCCGACTGGGTCCGCGAGATCGACCCGGGGCTCCGTCACCAGGACGCGCCGCCGCCTCCGCCGCCCGCGAAGATGGTCAAGGTCAGCGTGCAAGAGGAGTGCTGTCCGGACGTATGCTGCCCGCCCGGCTGCTGCGAAGGTGATGCCAAGGCGTCGACAGTGAGCGCCAAGCCGGCCACGAAGGCCGTTGCCGGCTGCTGCGCCGAAGGTGCCGCCAAGGACTGCTGCGAGCCCGGCGCGCCCTCCAAGCCGGCGCCCCCGCGTCACCACTGAGTGGCGCTGGCCGGCCAGAACTCACGCGGCCGCCCGGAAATACCCGAAAGAAGCGGAGAGCCGACTCGTCTGAACACGATCATGCGCAATCCGAGCCTTCCGAGCCCCGCGCCTGCCCGCGCCCATGCCGGTGATTCCGAACGCGGAATCGCGTTGGTCATGGTCCTGATCTTCTCGATCCTGCTCTACGCGCTGGTGGCCGATCTCGTGACCACCGCGCGGACGGCGCGCCTGACCGGCGAGAACGACGTGCTGGTCGCGCGCATGGACAATCACATGGAGTACTGCCTGCGCGAGGTCGAGGAGTTGCTCCTGACCGACCTCGCCGCGGCGGCCGCCGCCGGCGACGAAGGGCTCGGCGGCGGTGGGGGTGCCGGCGGACTCGGCGGCCTCGCGGGTGGTGGCGGTGGCATTCCGGGTGGCGATCCGGGTGGGATTCCGGGCGAGGAAGGCGAGGGCGAGGCGGACCCGAGTGCGCAGTGCGACGGCAGTCGCGACGCGTGGTACGCCCCGACGGCCTACACCGACAACGAGGTCACCACCTATGTCTGGGTCGAGGACGAGTGCGGCAAGTTCAACCTGCTGACGCTCGTCAGTCCGGACCAGGAGTTCGCGGACGAGTCGCGCGAGCGCTTCGTCCGCCTGATCGACGTGCTGCGCGCGGAGACCGACTTCGACCTGACGCGTTCGGATGGCGAGATGATCGCCGACAACATCATGGACTGGATGCGGTCGCGCTCGCGCAGCGAAGAGATGCCGCGCCCGCCCCTGAAGACCGACGTCGACAACGAGCGCTCGGACATCAGTCTGCCGCTTCACCTCGACGAGCTACTGCTGCTCCGCGGCATCGAAGAGGACCTGTTCTACGACAAGGTCCTCGACGGTCGGCTGATCTACGGCCTCGAGTCGGTGCTGACGATCTACACCTCGATGGCGTTCGATCCGGGCGATCCGAACGACCCGAACAACCAGCCGGGCGATGGAGATGGCGACGGCGATGCCGCGAACACCCCGCCGCCGACGCCCGGTGGGGCGCCCGGGGAGCCGCCGACGCAGCCCGACGGCGTCGGGATCAAGATCAACATCAACACGGCGCCGCGCCCGGTGCTCCGCTGCCTGTTCTCGGCGGCCGAGATGAGCGACATGGTCCTCGACGCGATCCTCCGCTACCGCAACGAGGAGGAGGAGACCGAGGACCTCGCCGAAGTCGGCGCGGCCGACGACTACCTCGGCGTCGTCGATCAGGGCGAACAGGTCGAGCGTCAGGTGTTCACGAGTCTCGACACCCTCGACGACATCGAGGAGTTCGCGAACATGCCGAACCCGGACGTGAAGGATCGCCTGCGCGAACTGTGCGGCGTGAACTCCGACGTGTTCGCGATCCACATGGCGTCGCTGCAGAAGCGCAACGAGGAGAACCGCGTGTTCGTCGTCCGTCACCGCCGCTCGATCATGAAGCGGATCGACGATGGCGAGGATGGCCTTCTGCATCCGCTGATCCTGCTGGAACAGCGTCACGGGCTGCGGGTGCAGGGGGTGGACTTCCCGGAAGAGGAGTTCGACGACACCTTCGCGATCAACGACACGATGGACATGTTCTCGCAGGAGGAGAAGGCTTGGAATCCGTTCCTGCTGGACTTCTATCTGCCGGAAGAGGAGCGGGAGCGGTTGTACAGCTACGGCCGCTGAAAGCGGCCGTTACTTGCCTAGCGCAGCGGCTGCCTTTGCCCAAGCGCGCGCAGCGCGCAGCTGCCGAAGCGAGCGGTTGCCTCGCGGACGTCGACGACTCTCGCCCGTCGCTCGTCGTCATGAGCTACAACATCCACTATGGCGTGGGGGCCGACGGGGCTCGCGATTTCGCGCGCATCGCGCGCGTCATCACCGACTCGAACCCCGACATCGTCGGACTCCAAGAGATCGGCAACGCGGCCATGGCGGAAGAGCTCGGCCGCCTGACGGGCATGCATCAGGTGTTCGGACCGTCGAAAGGGAGTGACAAAGGCTACGGCGACGCCGTGCTTTCCCGGTATCCGTTCACGTGGGTGGGCAATCATCCGATTCCGTCGGCGAGCTCGAGTCGCTACCAGGCGATGGCCGTCGACATCGATGTCTCCGGCGTCTACGGCGACGGTGCGGTCGTGCGCCTGATCAACACGCACTTCGACTGGCTCGACACGCTGGGTTCGCAGGAGGCGCGGCTCGCGTCGATCGCCGTCATCGAGCGCGGGTTCGGTGGGGATGGGCCACGGGCTGCGATCTTGACCGGCGATCTGAATGCGACGCCGGGGGATGCGCCACTAGTTCGGCTACGGGGGCTGGGCTGGGTGGATGGGGAGGGGTTGGAGGGGGCGCCGACTTGGGAGGCGACCGAGCCGTCGAAGCGGATCGACTATGTGTTGGTGCGGCCGGGGAGGGCGTGGAGGTGTGGGAGACGCGGGTGTTGGACGAGCCGCTGGCGTCGGATCACCGGCCGGTGGTGATGGTGGTCGGGTTGGTGGGGGTGGCCAGAGGCGTCGGCGTTCGCGCGATCACGGCGAACCCTTAGGCGGTCGCTCGCTGCGCTCGCTCAGGCAGCTGCGCGCTGTGCGCGCTTAGGCAAAGGCCGCGCTTCGCTAGGCAAGTGGGCGCGCTTCGCGCGGCGCTAGGCGCCCTCGATCGTCTCGCGGAAACGCTCGAACAGATACAGCGAATCGTGCGGGCCCGGCGCCGCCTCCGGGTGGTGCTGCACCGAGAACACCGGCAGCTCCTTGTGCCGCAGCCCCTCGACGGTCTGGTCGTTGAGGTTGATGTGGCTCACCTCGACCGCGTCCGGCAGCTTCTCCGGGTCGACGGCGAACGAGTGGTTCTGCGAGGTGATCTCGACGACTTCGGTCGTGAGGTCCATGACGGGTTGGTTGCCGCCGTGGTGGCCGAACTTCATCTTGAAGGTCTTGGCGCCGAAGACCTGGGCGAGGATCTGGTGGCCGAGGCAGATGCCGAAGACCGGCACCTTCTCGACGAGCTTCTTCGCGTTGCCGACCGCGTAGTCGAGGATCGCGGGGTCGCCCGGTCCGTTGCTGAGGAAGATCCCGTCCGGCTTGTGCTCGAGCGCTTCCTCGGCGGAGGTGTCGGCCGGGACCACGGTGACGTCGAAGCCGTGCACGCTCAGCGAGCGCATGATGTTGCGCTTCGCGCCGAAGTCGTAGGCGACGAGCTTGAGCGGCTTGCGCTCTTCGAAGGGGCCGTATCCCGGGCGGCCGGGGAACGCGTTCTCGGGGGAGAACTCCGACTCGTAGCCCTTGGTCCAATGCTCGACGCGCTTGGTCGTGACGGCCATCACGTGGTCCTCGTCACTGACTGACGGCGAGTCCTTGACGCGCTGGACGAGTTCTTCGTCCGGCGTGTCCATGTCCTCGGTCAGCAGCACCCGAAGCGCGCCGGCCGAGCGGACGCGGCGCACGATCATGCGGGTGTCGACGTGCTCGATCCCGGGGATGTTGTGCTGCTTGAGGTAGTCGCTGAGCTCGCCGCCGGAGCGGAAGTTGCTCGCGCGGCCACACGCTTCGCGCACGATGAAGCCGGAGAGCCAGACCTGGGTCGACTCCTCGTCTTCGCTGTTGACGCCGTAGTTGCCGATGTGCGGCTGGGTCAGCAGCACGGTTTGGCCACGGTAGGAGGGGTCCGTGAGGATCTCCTGGTAGCCGGTGATCGACGTGTTGAAGACGAGCTCTCCGACCGTCTCGGTCGGGGCGCCGAACGAGCGGCCGCGGCACACAGTGCCGTCTTCGAGAACGAGGCGAGACTTCTTGCGATCGGTGCGATTCACGGGCTTGCGGGCTCGGTTGGATCGGCGAGGAGGGTAGCGAGTCGCCGTGCGTGTGGCGAGCCCTATCGCCGGTTCCGGGCCGTCGCCACGGCGTCGAGGGTCAGGTCGACCGGGCCCTCGGCGTGCCACAGATGGGTCCCAAGTCCCGCGATCATCGCGCCGTTGTCCGTGCAGAGGTCCATCGGCGGGAATACTCGGTGCAGCGCACCGAGCACCGGGTCCGCAGTGATGAGTTCTCGCAGAAGCGTGTTCCGGGCGACGCCGCCGCCGATGGCGAGCGAGCGGGCCCCGATCCTCTCGGCGGCGCGGCGGAGCTTCTTGACCAGGGCTTCGATCACCGCCTGCTGGTAGGAGGCGGCCAGATCGGCAACTTCCCCGGCGTCGAGATCCGGCATCGGGCGCTCGAGGCCGTTGCCGCGCAGGTGGTAGAGCAGAGCGGTCTTGACCCCGCTGAACGAGAAGTCGAGCGAGTCACGCGACAGAGTCGAGCGGGGCAGCCGCACGGTCTTCGGGTTGCCGTCGAGGGCGGCCTTTTCGATCGACGGTCCGCCCGGGTAGGGGAGCCCGAGCAGCGCGGCGCCCTTGTCGAGCGCTTCGCCGGCAGCGTCGTCGATCGTCCGGCCGAGCAGTCGCGTGTCGCCCGGGGCGTCGATCTGGTAGAGCGCCGTGTGCCCGCCCGACGCGACGAGCGCGACGCTGGGTGTCGGCAGGTCCGGATCGGTCATGAACGCCGCGTGCAGGTGGGCCTGGACGTGGTCGACGCCGACCAGTGGCTTGTCGAAGAGCCAGCTGAGCGTCTTGGCGGCGGCGAGCCCGACGAGCAGGCATCCGATCATGCCCGGCCGGCTCGTGACGGCGATCGCGTCGAGCTCGTCCGGCGTCACGCCGGCGTCCTCGAGCGCGGCGTCGACGATCGGCAGGATGCGCGTCGTGTGCGAGCGGCTCGCGATCTCGGGAACCACACCTCGGAATCGCTCGTGCAGATCGATCTGCGAGTGCAGGGCATTGCTGCGCACGCGCACGCCGTCCTCGACGACCGCGGCCGCGGTTTCGTCGCAGGACGACTCGATTCCGAGAACGAGGGTCATGCCCCGATCGTCAGCGATCGCGCGGGGGCTTGTCCACGTCTTCTGGGGCTTCGTCTTTCGGGGCTTCGTCCGCGCCGAGCAGGATCTCGAGCGCGGCGGCGATGCACGGGTCGTTCTTGCCGAGGGGGTCGGTGACTTCGAACTCCAGCTTCGCCGCGAGTGCGCGCTCGGCTTCGCGGTAGGCGCGTGGCGTTTCGTTGCGCGCGAGCAGGATGCGCGTGCGGCGTGAATCCTTCGACGTGAGCTTGACCATCCGATCGGGGTCGACGCCGCCGGGATCCTCGCCGTCGTCCCCGCGGCGCAGCGTCTTCGACAGGTTGCGCCCGTTTGGGGTGTAGTAGTGCGACGACGTCATCTTGAGTCGGAAGTCGCGACCTGGCCAGTGGTAGATCTGCTGCACGACACCTTTGCCGTAGCTGCGTTCGCCGACGAGCTGAGCTCTGCCGTGTTCTTGGAGCGCGGCCGAGAACACTTCTGCCGCGCTCGCCGAAGACCTGTCGATCAGGATGACCACCGGGGTGTCGGGAACCGTGCATTCGCTCGCCTTGGCGGCGTGCGTCTCGACGACTTCGTCGCCGCGCTTCTTCAGGCTGACGATCGTGCCCTTCTGCAAGAAGCGGTTGGACAGCGCGACGGCTTCCTCGAGCAGCCCGCCAGGGTTGCCGCGCATGTCGAGGATCAGGCCGCCGAGCGGCTGGCCCGCGAGTTCGCGAAGGTACTCGAGCTCGAGGTCGAACGACGACACCATGCCCTTCTGGAACTCGGCGATGTGCAGGTAGCCGATGCGGTGCTGGGGGTCGACGAGCTGCGTCCACTTCACGGGCGGACGCCGGACCGGACCGCGCCGGACCTCGACGCCGATCTCCTCGCCGTCACGCTCGAGCGTGACCTGGATCGGGCTGCCGCTCGGGCCGCGCAGCTTGTCGGCGGCGTTCTCGAACGCGATATCGCGGTCGCCAGCGATCGCGACGATGCGGTCCCCGACCTGGACGCCGGCGGCCTCCGCGGGGCCGCCCGGGAACGGCCACCGCACCGTCAGCGGATCACGATCGATGAGCAGCACGCCAATGCCGTCGTACGTGCCGGTGATCTCGTGGCCCTCGAACTCGCGGACCTTGCCGGGCGGCACGAAGCGCGAGTAGTCGTCGAGGCTCGAGACCATGCCCTCGATCGCGCGGTACATCAGCTGCTCGGGGTCCCGGTCGAAGACGTAGTCTTCGAGGATGCGGTGGTGGACGAGACGCATGACCTCGAGCTGGTCGGCGGGCAGTGCCGGCCGACGGATCCACGCCGCGGCCGCGAACACGACCGCGACCAGCGTTGCCGAACACAACGCGATCGTGGCGAGCTTGAGTGCGGTTGTGTGATTTCGCGACATCGGTCGAATCTTACTGGTTTTGATCTGCAGCGAGTCCTGGGAGTGTGCCGACGAAACCCGTGGTGCCGAATTGCCCGCCCCCACGGGCCGGTGCCCGTCGCCGGGTTGTGTGACTCACACGTGCACACCGCGGTATCTATCGGTTTAATCGCGCTTCCGGTTTCACACCGCTGCATTTCATGGGTGCTCGAATCCTCGCCATCGACGACTCCGATCAGAACCTGTCTCTGATCGAGTTGCACCTCCAAGACACCGAGTTCGAAGTCGTGACCGCGCGCAGCGGGCCCGAGGGGCTGGAGCGCGTGCGGCGCGAAGAGTTCGATCTGATTCTCCTCGATGTCGTCATGCCCCGCATGGACGGTTTCGAGTGCTGCGAACGTCTCAAGGCCGACCCCCGAACCAAGGAGATCCCGGTGATCTTCCTGACCGGGGAGATGCAGGCGGAGTCGCACAAGCTCTACGCGTTCGAAATCGGCGCGGTCGACTACCTGAGCAAGCCCGTGCACGGCGAGGAGCTCATCGCTCGCATCCGCGTGATGCTGCGACTCCGGGAGTCGAGTGCCGAACTCGAGCGGGAGAACATCGATCTGATCCACCGGCTGCAGCAGACACAGGCGGCCGTGGATCTGCTGCAGTCCGAAATCGGCGACCTGCGCGCCCTCGAGACCGAGGGTGGGGGTGCCGTCGGAGAGCTCGCGTGGGTCGACCCGGCCGGCGCGATTCGGGACGCGGATCCCGCGCTCGTCGAGGTGCTCGGGACGGTGCCGACGCCGGCGTTCCCGCCGCTCGCGCGCTGGCTGCAGACCGGGGACGCCCAGACGAGCGAGCTCTGGTTCGATCTCGGTGAAGAGTCGCGCTGCTTCGAGGTCCGGCGCGTGCCGATGCCGGCCGAGTTCGGCGACAACGTGCTGCTGTCGATGGCAGACGTCACGCGCGCCCGCGAGATCCGGCGTTCGATGGAGGCGCGGCGCGGTCGCGAACCGATCGAGGTCGCGACGCCCGAGCCCGTCGGCTACCGCATGACCGGGTGCATCGGCTCGTCCGCGGCGATGCGCGAGGTATCGCAAATGGTCGACCGCCTGCGCAACGTGAGATCGACCGTGCTGATCTACGGTGAGAGCGGCACCGGCAAAGAGATCGTCGCACGCGCGCTCCACTTCGACGGCAAGTTCAAAGCGCAGCCGTTCATCCCGATTCACTGTGGCGCGATCTCGCCACACATCATCGAGAGCGAGCTGTTCGGTCACGAGAAGGGCGCGTTCACCGGCGCGGCCTCGGCGTCGCGCGGTCTGCTGACCGCGGCTGACGGTGGCACGGTCTTCTTGGACGAACTCGCCGAGACGACGCCTGACCTGCAGATCAAGCTGCTGCGCGTCCTCCAGCTCGGCGAAGTCCGCCCGGTCGGCAGCACGAACTCGCAGCGCGTCGACGTGCGCTTCATCGCCGCGACGAACGGCGATCTGCCGGCGAAGGTGCGCGCGAACGAGTTCCGCGAAGACCTCTTCCATCGCCTCAACGTCGTCACGATCCATCTCCCGCCGCTCCGCGAGCGCGCGAGCGACGTCGTGCCGATCGCCGAGCACTTCCTCGAAAAGTACTGCAAGCGGCACGACCGCGAGACGCTCGTCGAGCTGTCGCAGGCGGCGTCGCGACTCCTCGAGGATTACCCGTGGCCCGGCAACGTGCGCGAACTCGAGAACGTCATCGACGGCGCGCTGTCGCTCGGATGCGGCGACGTGCTGCAAGCGGCGGACCTGCCTCCGCAGGTGCGCGAATGCCGCCCGCCGATGCTGCACGCCGACCAGGCCCCGCCCGAGCATGCGACGACGGGCAGCCGCTCGTTCGTGCTGCCGAACCTGCGCGCGCGCCGCGCCCAGGTCGACCGCCGCGCGATCGTCGAGGCGCTCGAGCGCTTCGACGGCGACAAGCAGGCGGCCGCGGAGTTCTTGGGCATGTCGCGCAGCACGTTCTATCGGAAGCTGAAGGAACAGAACGTCAAATAGGGGGCGCCGTGTGTTGCGTTGCTCGCTCGCGTGGTGCGCACGTGGGCGCAGCCGCGGTCGTTTCGCACGGGCACGCGCACTCGCACGAGCACGCGAGGTCGCCCGCGCTCGCGCCCGCGACCCTCGTGCATTCGGCCCGCCTGCGGCCCTCGGCCCCCGTCCTGCGCGCCCGGCCCGTAGCGTGCGAGGGCGTTCACGTTCTCTTCACATCGCCCGTGACCCCCGGATTGGCGGTGGATATGATCTGTCCCTGCGTTAGCGGTATTTCGGAGGAATCGATGGCTGAAGCGCGGTTCGTGAATCTCGAGGGCTTGGAGAGCCCTTGTCTTCTTGTGTCGTCCGACGGTTCGATGCCGGAAGAGATCGTGGTCGACTACACGCCCGAGGATCAGGCCGAGCTGGCGCGGCGGGGATCGATCATCTACCGCCTGCAGCCGAGCACGGCCGAGAAGGCGCATCCGACCTACGTCGAAGTCTTCGACGAGTAGGGGCGGACGCTTTGCGCGCGTAGTTCTTCGGGCGGGCGGTCGGGCGCGGGCTGGGGCTCGGGCGCGATCTGCTCGTGGCGATCGGTGCGGCGGGGTGGTGAGCGAGCTACAGACGCATCGGGAACCCCAACCCGTTCGACGCTTCGATGAGCGAAGACTGCGGCGGCGCGGCGAACGTCTGCGCATAGAGCGAGACTCCGTCGAGTGCCGGCACGTTCGGCACGGCGATCGCCAGGTCGACGAACGTGCTCGGGGCCGTTGGGAGGTTGGCCTGGAGTGCCAACTCCACCAGCACGTTGCAGTTCGGGAAGCCGAGCTGCGTGAGGTCGAACGGCAACGGGAGCCCGTTCCACTGCGTGTTGTCGAGACCGAAGAACATCACGACGTTCGAGGTCGGTACGAGGTTCTTCGTGCGCAGCACGAGTGTTTCGCCCATCGTCGAGGTGCCCGACTGGACGGCGAGGAGTGGGACGAGGCTGTGAGACGTGCAGCCCGTACCGAACTGCTCGGCGAACTCGATCTCGAGATATGGCACGAGCGTCGGATCGCCGTTCTCTCGCGAGTGGCCGAGTCCCGGCCGCGCGGCCCCGGCCGTGCTCTCGGACGGATCGCGGATCACGAGTCCGTCGTTGGGTGCGATGGCGGTGACCCAGTCCTGCGCGAGCGTCGTGACGTCGAACTCCTTCCACCCGAGGTCGAACGAGTTGCCGACGCAGGTGCGCGAGATCTCCGTCGGGTCGTGCGGCGGCTGGTTGGCCCACGTGATCGTCGACTCGGACCACGGCGCGATCACGCGGTGCACCGAGACGTCGAGGCAGCCTGCGGCGCTCGACTGGCTTTGGTACCAGAAGAACGTCGCGCGCACCGGCACGAGCCCCGCGCCGACGAAGCCGCTGAGGTCGAACCGAACGTGTCCGCGCGCGAACCAGACTTGGAACGGACTCGAGACGAACTGCTTGCCGAAGTCGAGCCGGGGCGAGCTGCCGAAGTTGACGGTCGGCTGACTGTCGTCCGTCGTCGCGTCGGCGATCGCCGGGAACGTGAACGTCTGCGCGTCGATCGCGGTGGTCAGGAGCGAAGCGACGAGCACCGGAAGGGCGAGGGATCGCATCGTGGGATTGTAGTCGAACTCCTCGATGCACGGGCCCTTACGGGGTCTCAGTCGACGAACCGCAGCTTGTGCACCCGCAGCCACCGCCAGGTGCGCAACTCGACTTCTTCGACGTCCGGCTCGTCGATCAGCGCCACTGTGCCCGGATGCAGGTAGCCCTTCGGATCCCCGGGGTACACGACGTAAAACGGTCGGTCGCGCGGCGCGCGGCGCGGGTCTTGGCGCGACATTTGGTAGATCGGCATGCGCATGCCGTCTTGCTTCGCCTTCAGCGTCGCCTGGAACTCGTCGTTCATCGATTCGGCGAACGAGTACGCGATGCCGCCGAGGAAGCCATCCTTGCCGAGGTGCTTCTCGATCGCGCCGAGCAGGCGGCCCATGCTCGCTTCCGAGTTTTCGAACGTCTTCGCCTGCTGAATCCGCGGCTCGTAGAACGAGAGCACGTCCGGTGACCAATAGGGGGTGTAGATCCGCAGCTCTTGGGCGTGCGCGTCGATCTCCTCACCGAGGTAGGTGGCCGCGCCGCGCCAGTCGGGGTTCGGGCGGTAGATCGTGCGGATGTCGCGTTCGAAGTAGAACGCGGTCGTCGTCGCAGCCTGGAGTGCGACGAAGGTGCCGACGATCAGGCCGCGCGGGCGGCAGCGCGTCAGTCCCGCGGCGACGGTGAGCGCGAAGAACGGGTACGCGGGCAGGATGCTCCGCTCGATGTAGGTCTTGTCCCGTCCGATCATGGTCAGCGCGAGCAAGAACAGCGGCAGCCACGCGAGGTGGGCGAGGAGCTGCCACGCCGGTGCTTCTCGTTCCTTGACGATCCGGTGGATGCCGAGCGCGAACAGTAGCGCGGCCAGTGCCTGGAACACGTGCAGCAGAACTTCCCGCGCGCCGGCGAATTCGTACGCGCCCTCGCTCGGCGTCAGCGTGTTGCCGCACAGGAACCAGTCGAAGAACACGGCCCACCATTCGCCTGGCGTGAATGCCCGGAGGTATCCCCGTTCGGTCTCGAACTCGTTCGTCAGCACCTTGAAGCCGACGTACGCGGCCATCAGCAGCAGCGTGACCGCGTTGACCGTGGACACGATGCGGCGGTCGGGCAACTTGCAGGCGATCGCGAGCACGCTGAACGCCACCGCGTACGCGGCCATGTAGTAGTGAGTGAACACGAGCAGGAAGAGCGCGATCCCGTAGGTCCACTGCCACTTCCGGGTCGGGCCGGTCGTCGTCGACTGCAGCCGGGCGAACGCGAGCACGGTCAGCAGCAGCAAGAAGAGCTGTGCCGAGTAGGGGCGGGCTTCGGTCGAGTACCAGATGTGGACCGGGGCGAGCGCGAGGATTGCCGCGGCGACGAGGCCGGTCGCCTGACTGATGAAGTGTCGACCGATGGCGAACACGAGCGCGATCGTGCCGAGCCCGCACAAGAGCGGCGGCAGCCGGAGTGAGAACTCCGAGTCGCCGAAGCACTGGATCCACACCGCCATGAACGAGTAGTAGGCCGGCGGGTGGATGTCGGAGTACAGGCTCTTCAGCAGCAGCGCGAGCGAGCCGATCGTGTGCGACGACATGTAGTACTCGTCGAACCACAGGCTCTCGAACATCACCGGGAGCCGTAGCGCGAGCGCGGTGATCAGGATCACCGTCAGGATCGCGCCTGCGGGTTTGTCGGGGGTCGGTTCGCCTTCCGCCATCGACTTTTCATAGCGCGACCGAGCGACTCAGGCGCTATCAAATCTCGCGTGGCCCACACTCTGCGCTTCGACGAATACCGCGGCGTCCTGTTCGACGTCGACGGCACGCTGTATTCGCAACGTCCGCTGCGGCGGCGGATGATGCGCGATCTGTTGGCGTTGCCGACGAAGGTCGGCCTGTCGAATGCGCGCCGGACGTGGCGCGCGATCCAGGCCTTCCGCAAGACGCTGGAGTCCCTGCGCGAGCTGCCGCCGGGCAGCGGCTTCGCGGCGCTGCGCTTCTCGCGCGCCGCCGAGCGCGCGGGCATGCCGGAGGACGAACTCCGCGCGATCGTGATCGACTGGATGTTCGAGCGCCCACTCGCGCTGCTCCCCGGCTGCGCCCGCCCCGGCATGCGCGAGTTCGTCGAGTGGATCTACCGCTCGGGCCGCCGCGTCGGCGTGTTCTCGGATTACGCGGCGTCCGACAAGCTCGAAGCCCTCGGCATCGCGCAGTTCGTGTCATTGCGACTGGGTGCCGGTGACGCGGACATCGACGCGTTCAAGCCACACCCACACGGATTCCGTCGCGCGCTCGGGATTTGGCAGCTGTCGCCGAACAACCTGCTCTACGTCGGGGATCGACCGTCGGTGGATGCGGCCGGGGCGAAGGCGGCGGGGATGCCGTGCGTGATCGTCGGGAGGTCCGGGTTGGCGCGGAGCTTCGTCGGGGTGAAGGGGTTCGGGGAGTTGCGGGGGCGGTTGGAGCGGGGGTAGGACGGGTCGGGGGGGATCGAATGGGGCATTCGAGCGGCCGCTGGCCAACGACCCACTCGGACTCCGCGAGTCGAAGGAACCACCTCGGACTCAGTAACCCGCACTCTCCGGAACACGCAGTTCGATCACCTCTGCGTCTGTTCCGCGTGGAACCGTCACCTCGGCCAGCACGATGCGAGCGCGTTGCCAGGCGTGCGGGTCTTCGCGGTGCCGTTCGGCGAACTCGCGATGGCCTTCCGGCTCGGTGAGGCGCTTCGGGTTGATCGTCGCGGAGTAGGTCCCGGCCGTCGTGTGAACTCGGATTCGCCCGTTGGCGTTCGTGGCATTCAGCGCAACCGGTCGCGGATCTGTGGTGCGACTCAGAAGGAGTTCAGCTCCTGCGAGTGGTGTCCCGTCGTGATTCACGACGCGCAGGTGGATGTGTCCCGAATGGATCGGGAAGACGGCGTCCTGGACGCCGGCCGAACCAACCGTGGTGACCGCGTCCGAGGCGAGCCAGGCGCTTCCGGTTTGGACGTACGCGCGCCACTTCCCTTGCACGGCCACAATCTCGAATTTGCCGTCCCGATCACAGGTCGCCAACCGGTAGTCGGTTTGCTGTCGGCCGCTCGGATCGACACCGAGTTCGGCCATCAGCTGCACGGCGCCTCGATGGGGCGAGCCGTCGACGATGACCGTGCCGCTGAGGGAGCTGCGCAGCAGGTGGCTCAAATCCAGGTCGAGCTCGCGGCGGTCTCCTTCTCCGAGGCTCGAGACCGAACCGATTTGGTCCTGCCTAAAAGTGTGTGAGTTCCCGTGCCTGCGCCAGTACACAAGCGACATGACCCAATCCCCGGGCGGTATTCCGTCGATCCGATAGGAGCCGTCCGCGGCGATGTCGAACTTCGTGTTGTGGCCCGGTGGGTGTTCTGCCCTTTGTTCGTCCGCTTGATGTAGTCGCAGGCCAGGCGATTGGGCCCGGGCTCGTTTTTGGTCCTGGTCGTTCTCCACCCCGGCCCCGCGCCGGAGCTGTGCGAGCAGTTCGACGGGCTTGATCGATCCCGTGATCACTGCGCCGCTGGGAACGCGCACGACCCAAGGGTCGTCGACGCGGCTCAGCGCGATGTCGTTGAGCACGGTGGGGGCGTGGCCGGGGCCGAGCACGCGGAGCGCGCAGACGTGCTCGCCGTGGGCGGATAGCGTGAGCCGTCCTTCGGTGTCGGTTTCGCCTTCCTGGATGACCTGTGCTTGGTCGGGGGATGACGTGAACGCGCTCCCATCCAGGGGCGTGGCGAACGTCGCGAGGCTGATTGGGAGCTTGCCACGCGGTGCGAGGAGCTCGACTCGCGTGTTGGCGATCGCATCGCCTTCTTTGTCCTCGACGAGCAGTGTTCGTGTGGTCGGCCGCGAGAGGGCGACTTCTTGCCGTGGCGCGCCCTGGTCGGTCAACTCGAACTCCACGTACCCAGCGTGGACCCAATCGCCGCCGGTCGGCAGGATCCACATCCAGTGCACGCCGCGACGAAGGCCTTCGATGGTCACGAGGCCGTCAGGATGTTCCCCGCGCTGGCGCACGCGTCGGTCTCGTCCGCTCTGCGATCGTGTCGTGCCCGGTTTCGGGATCACGCGAACGCCGTAGTTTTGGATCGGCTCCCCGGTGGCCGCGTCCGTCACGTGGACTTCCACCCCCAATCCGCGTGCAACACGAGGCGAATGTCTTTCGCGCCCCACTCGTACTTCTGTTCACTGGTGGTTCGTTCGAACCCTTCGCGACTCAGGCTGATCGTGAACGGGCCCGCGGCGTCGCCCTCGCGTCGTTCGATTCGAAACGTGCCGTCGCGCGCGGTGCTGATGATCCATCTCGATCCGCTGCCTTGTGTGGAGTAGTCGACGTGGACGCGCGAGACTGGGTCACCCCACTGGTCGACCACGATCCCGGACACGCTTTCGATCTCCGACTGCGGCACGACGACGACCTCGAGGAATGCGGATGGCTGCCCCTCTTCGATGACCAAGGAATCGGGGGAGAGCTTCTGGCGCCCGCGGAGGCGCACATTCCAGGTGCCGGCCGCGGCGACGCCTTCGACTCGAAACGTCCCGTCCGCGGCCGAGCGCGCGGTTCGTGGATCCCGATCCCGAACGGTGCCGCGAGACAGATCGATGCGCCTGTCTCGCTTGAAGTAGATCCTGACGTCGCCCTGCGGAACGCCATGGCGATCGACGACCCGGCCGGTAACGGTCGCGCCGGTGCGCATGACCAGTTCGCCGAGGTCGACGGTTTCGCCGCGTGGCAACTCGCCCCACCGCGCGGTCTTCGTCACGCAGCCGTCGTGCCCGACGTCGAGTGAGAATTGATACGGCGGCGGGGGCACGAACGAGAACTCGAATCGACCGTCTTCCCCGGTCGTCTGGCCCTCCGGATCTACGAAGTCGATCGCGCCGTGCTTGCTCACGTGGGCGTCCATGCGTCGTCGGTTTCCGCCCCAACCGTGGAAGTTCACCCAGCAACCCGACACAGGCCGACCATCGCGGTCGACGGTACGGCCACGGACGACGGTGACATCGGGGCTCGCGACTGCTCCGGGTGGCACCTGCTCGCGCACGGTTTCGTCTTCGTCGGACCGCGCTTCGTTCGGCTTCGCGTGCTCCCCTTCGACGGGCGCCAGTCGGTCTTCGCGCTCGGCATCGATGATCTCGGGAGGGAGATCAGTCGAACTCGTCGTCGCGTCTTCGCGCAAGACCAGCCAAACACCGATCGCGAGCAACGCGACTCCGGCGACCCACTTCTTCATGTCGTGAGGATACCGAAAACGTGTGTGGTTCGCATGGCGTGGGGTCGCGGGGATCGGCGTACCGACGCGGTGCCGCGCTTCGCGCGGTACGCGCGCTCGTTGGTGTCTGCCAGAAAAGCGCGGGCCCGTGCCGAGCGAAGCTCGGCACAGCCTCGGTGCGCATTCGAACTCCGCGCACTCCTAGAACACCACCAACTCCACCCCGTTCGACGCGATCACTCCGAACGGTCCCGTCGCATCCAGGACCCACCCCTGCGTCGTCATCGCGAACGCGCCGCTGTCCCCACCTATCCGCAGCAATAGCGACCCGACGCCCGCCCCATCCACGCCGATCGGCGCGGTGAACAAGAACGGATCGACCAGCACCGCGCAGCCGCCGCCGAACGGCAGCGAGCCCTGCCCGAGCCCGAACGCGAGCACGGCCGGAGCGGATGGCGCGACGTTCGAGAGGTCGAGCGTGAAGCAGCCGCCGGGGGACAGGCAGCCGGTCGAGGACAACTGCGGTGTCGCGCCGCCGGTGCCGGCACAGCCGACGCCATACTCGCCACCGTGCGCGCCGTTGCCCAGACAGTCCTCGCGGCCGCTGACCCATTCGGTCGTCGTCGCCGCGAACGTGATGGCCGCGTAGCCGTCGCGTTCGAACAGCACGCCGAAGCGGCGATCGTCGACCGGGGTCAGGCAGCTGTAGGCGTAGGTGCCGCCGTAGATCGTGCGGCGCACCGGCCAGGTCGCGCCGTCGTCGTAGCTGACGTGGACCGTGCCGTTGACGCGCGACGACGTGCTGCGGGGACCGGCGTAGAGGATCCGGTTCTGGAAGCCGTCGGCGGGATCGGTGAAGCGCAACACCGTCGCCGCGCAGCGGGGTTCGATCAGTTCAGGGTCGTCGGCGAGCGTCGACCAGGTTTGGCCGCCGTCGGTGCTGAGCGCGGTCTTGCGATTCAGAGCGCCGGCCGCGCCGCGGGAGTTGAGCAGGATTGAGCCGTCCGCGCGTTCGACGATCTGGCACTCGTTGCCCTGGCGCTGCGCGGGGTCGCGAGGCACGTCGTTGCCGATCGTCCACGTGGCGCCGCCGTCGTTGCTGTACGCCGCGTAGTTGCCCCACGTGCCGTCGAGGTCCCAGCGGTTGAACGGGTAGACGATACGGCCCGCGTGCGCGCCGTGCCGGAGCTGGATCGCGATGCCGGGGCCGCTGTTGACCGAGCGCGGCTGCGGCGGCTTGAACTGCTGCGTAACGTCGAAGGGACCGCTCCACGTCAGACCGTCGTCGTCGCTGTACAGTAGGAAGCACGAGATGATGTTCGGCGCGATGAAGCCCGGCGCGGCGTTCCAGATCGTCGTGCCCTGCGGGTAGCGCTGATACAGAAGCAGAATGCGGCCTGTGTTCGGACCGGTCGTGATCTGCACCGCGCACGGGTTGTTGAGCGCGTTCACGCCGTCGTCGTGCAGGACTTGCAGCGCACCCCAGCTCGACCCGCCGTCGACGCTGCGGCGCAGCACGATGTCGTTCTGCGATTGATCGCCGCCCTGCCGACCCTCGGCGAACGCGAGGAGCGTGCCCGCGGTCGTGCGCACGATGGAGGGAATGCGGTAGTTCGGATAGACCCCGTCGCCCGCGACGAACACGTCGACGAGGTCGCGCGGCGGGACCGGCGTCTGGTTGCCGTGTCGCGCGAGCAGGTAACCTTCGATCGCGTCGCGATCCGTCGCCGCGAGGACACCGTCGTAGAACAGCATCTCGGAGATGCTCCCGGTCATGCCGAGCGCGAGGTTGAAGCGCGCACCGAGGATCAGGCCGCCGAGGTTGAACACGTTCGGGTGCGCATCGGTCGCGACCGTCACGCCACCGATGCGATGCTCTTGCGTGCCTTGATCGAGCACCAGCGTGTGCACGAGACTCGCGCCGGTGCCGACGTCGGGGCCGAGCACCAGGTCACCGTTCGGTGCCGGTTGCGTCACGTCTCCGAAGAACGCGTGCCAGCGCATCGGGTTCGCGCTCTCGCCGGCGTGGAGCGTCGAGCGACCGGACGATGTCGAGCCGTCGAAGACGTAGCCGCGATCCGTTTGGTCGACGCGCGCGACGACGAAGATCGTGCGTGGGCCCTGCAGGCGTCCGATGTCTCCGACGGAACCCCACACGTAGTCGTCGCCGTCGAAGCGGACGCTCGGCGTACTGCACACGGTCGCGGGGGCATCGAATCGCGGAAGTCGACTCGCGGCCGGATCGACGCGCGTCAGGTCGCGTCCCTGGATCGAACGATCGTCCCAGCGCGCAACCGGAGTCGCGTCCGGTGGCGTGCCTGCCACGCCGTTGACGCCGATGGCGGCGTCGAACCAAGCCCAGAGCGCGGTATGCGCGGGGTCGGGCTCGCCGCCCGGGAGCGTGAGCTGGGCCGAAACCAACGAGCTGGCCAAAAGGGCCATGGGGAGTGTGAGCTTCATCGCGCGCGCTCATCGAATCCTAACGAGTCGGAGTTCCGTCCGCGTCGTGCGCAACATGCTGTATTACGGAGCGGCGGACTCGATCGCGATTTGCGAACGAACTCCGCGTACGCCCGCGTGCCGGATGGGCGTCGGATGAGTACCCTCCGCGCGAGGAAGGTCCGCATCGGACCTTCGGCACACAACCCACGGGCGAGAGAGCCCGAGACACCATGAGAACAACACTACTTTTTACCTCGGCACTCGTCGGACTGACGAGTCTCGCGCAAGCGCAGATCCTCGCCAGTGACGACTTCGACTTCACCGGCGCGGCGACGGACAACGGATGGTCCGCGCACAGCGGCGGCGGCAACCGCGTGATCATGTCGAACGGCATGTTCGCGACCCTGGACCAGCAAGGTGGTTCGGGTGAGGACATCAATCTGCCGTTCAGCCTGGTGCAGGGCGATACGGAAACGACGTACGCATCGTTCGCGTTCCGGATCCCGTCGGGCAACCCGCTCGGCGTCGACAACCCGGACGCCAACGGCCTCTACTTCGCCCACCTGAAGGACAGTGGCTTCAGCTTCCGCGCGCGCACCGGCATCGTGCAGCCCACGGGTGGCGGCGACTTCGGCCTCGCGATCCACGGCAGCTCCTCCGGCCTCGGTGGCGGTACGACCTGGGGTAGCGACCTGTCGTTCGACACGTGGTACACGGTCGTCATCTCCTGGGATGCGTCGACCGGTGAAGGCAAGCTCTGGGTCGATCCCGCCAACGAGACGAGCACGAGCGTGTCGCACATCGGCACGTCGACCGGTAACGAGATCGAGCAGTTCGCGTTGCGCCAGTCGAACGACTGGACCGGCCTGATCGACATCGACACCGTGCGCGCGGGCAAGAACTTCTGCGACGTGCTCCCGGCCGGTTGGGACACCGACTTCGGTGCTTCCCTCGGCGTCCCCGGCGACGACACGACCACTGACGTCACCCTCGGGTTCATGTTCCCGTTCCCCGATGGCACGTCGACGGACATGATCAGCATCGACTCGAACGGCCGCTTCTTCCCGATGGGTGCGGACACGTCCGACTTCGGTGAGACCGTCGGTGAGTTCCTCGGGCAGACGACGCTCGTCGCGCCGTACTGGGACGACCTGACCCCGGCCGGCCTCGGCACGGGTGACATGTACTTCCGCACCGACGCGAACGAAGCGCTGATCACGTGGGACAACGTTGTCCGTTTCAACGGCTCGACCGAGTTCTCGTTCCAGTGCAAGATCTACCCGGACGGCCGCACGGTCTTCAGCTACGACGATCGCGTGCCGGCGTCCAACGACGCTCTGGTTGGCGTGAGCGAAGGTAACGGCGTTGCGGATCCCGGTGGGGTCGATCTCCGATTGACCACCTCGAGTGGCTTGACCGTCTACGAGCAGTTCTTCGCCGGCGACTTCGACCTGACCGACGGTTCCGTTCAGTTCGTGCCGGACGGTGTTGGGTTCTGCGTGTCGAACACGCTGCCGCCGCAGCCGATCGACGGCACTGCGACCAAGCTCGCGAAGCCGTGCGACGTCTCGCTCAACTTCGCCCCGGACGGCTCGGGCGGCTACAACGTCACCAAGATCCCCGCGATGTGGGTCGACGACTCGAGCCTCAGCCCGGTCGAGCTCGCCACCGGCCTCGGTGACGACGCGCTGACCGCGGTCCAGACTCTCGGCCACTCGTTCCCGGGCCCGGGCGCGACGTGGACGAGCATCAAGATCGACAACAACGGCGTCATCCACGACGGCGCTGGCACCGAGACGACCGGTGACTTCAACCCGAGCGTGGGCGACCTGACCAGCGACGATTCGAAGATCGCCGCGTTCTGGACCGACCTCAGCTCGCAAAACGGCTCGCTCCGCTTCGCGACGACGGCGACGTTCTCGACCGTCACCTGGGAGAACGTGCCGCAGTTCGCCGAGACGAACGCGCACAGCTTCCAGGCGGTGCTCAACGACGACGGCTCGTTCCAATTGAACTACCGCGACACGTCCGAGTGGCGCACCGGTTCGGGCTTCACGAGTGACGACGTCCTGATCGGTTGCTCGCAGGGCGGTGGCGCCACGGCTCCGGCTGAGTCGAACTACTCTCAGTACGCGATCGCCACGGCCGGCGATGCGACCGTCTACGAGTTCTGGGATGCCACGAACAACGAAAACCCGGACGTCCAGCCGCGTCTCCTCTCGACCGCGACGCCGCAGCTCGGTGGCTCGATCGAGCTCGCCCTCGACGGCCTCAGCGCCGTGGGCACCGCGACGACGCTGCTGATCGGGTTCACGAACCCGAACGTCCCGGTCGACGCCATCGGTGGCTGCGGCTGCACGCTGTCGGCGGCCAACGACGCGCCGATCGCGCTGGCGCCGGTCGACGGCGCCGCGACCTTCAGCCTGCCGCTGCCGAACAACCCCGGCTTCGTCGGCCTGCTGAACATCTACTTCCAGGGCGCGTACTTCGCCGCGGAGAACGATCTTGGAATCGTTCTGACCGAAGGCCAGCAGATCTCGTTCTGAGGTTCATGAGCTGAGGGCTTCGAAGCCGAGGCCCTCGGTCGTGGTCGCAGCGCGACGCGCGGGCGACTCTCACGCGGCGGCGGTCCTCGGACCGCCGCCGCGCTGCTTTCTAGAACACGTTCAGCTCGACGCCGTTCGACACCGCGACGCCGAACGGTGTCGCGGCGGGGTCGATGATGAAGCCCTGGCAGTTGATCGCGAACGGCGTGCCGTTCGCGGGGATGCTCAGGGGCACCTCGAAGCGGCCGAACTGGTTCGTCGAGCCGTTGACGGGGAACGCGACGACGTTGAGCAGCACCGTGCATCCGCCCGGCGGAACCGCACCTTGCCCGATGCCGAACAGCAGTGCGGCGGGGGAACTCAGCGCGGCGTTGCTCAGCTCCATCGTGAAGCTCTCACCGAGGCCGGGGCAGCCGACCGTGCGCAAGCGCGGGACGCGACCGTTGGTTCCGGCGCAGCCCTCTCCGTAGGCCTCGCCGTACGCGTAGTCGTGGCGCAGCGTCAGGTATCCCTCGATGAGCTGGCGGTCGACGTCCGACAGCGTGTCCGAGTAGATCAACACTTCTTTGACGTGGCCGGACATCCCGAGCTGCGTGTTGACGCGCGCGCCGAGGATGAAGCCGCCGAGCTGGAAGACATCGGGGTGCGTCGAGTTGCTCTCGAGCAGGAAGTTTATGTAGTGCTCCTGCTGGCCAGGTGCGAGCACGAGGCTGTGGATCAAGTAGCGCGAGTCGACGACGTTCGAGCCGAGGGTCAGCGATCCGTTCGGTGCGGGCGCCGTGTTGTCGCCCATGAAGTAGTGCCAGCTGTCCGGGTTCGCAGATTCGCCGGCGTGCAGCGTGGATCGCCCGGAGTTCGTCGAGCCGTCGAACACGTAGCCACGGTCCGCCTGGTCGACTTCGACGACGACGAAGAACGTGCGTGCGCCAGTGAGCGTCCCGAACGTGTCGGTCGTCGACGCCCAGATGTAGTCGTCACCGTCGAAGCGGACGGCCGGACCGCACGACGCGGAATTGTCGGCGGCGGTCGGCAGGCGCGTGATGTCGGTGTCGACGCGCGTGAGGTCCCGCAGGTTGATCGAACGGTCGCTCCAACTCGCCAGCGGGGTGCCGTCCGGTTCGGGCAGGGGGTTGCCGTTGACTCCGCTCGCCGCGTCGTACCACGCGTAGAGATCGGAGAACGACGGGTCGGGTTCGCCGTTCGGCAGCAGGATCTGTGCCTGGGCAAACGCCGGGAGGAGCAGAACGACGGGGAATGCGAGCTTCATCGGGGCCTCCGTGGGTGGAGGCCCGATCTTACTGACTCCCCGCCGCCCCGTGGGGCATCTCAGCGCGAATGCTGGATCCGCAACGAGCCCGTGCTGGACGCGCTCGAGCCGTCCTCGTTCGTGATCGTGAAGGCGTAGTCGTTGTCCGCATCCGGATCGAGCGGCGACGACGGCGCGCGGTATTGCAGCACGTCGAGCACCTGATCGAGAAACTGGCCGCCGCACAGAAGCGCCAGCGTCGTCTGCATCCCGGCTTCGACCGTGGTCTCCCAGATCGGGATCTCATCGTCCGTCGTGTACTTCGTCGGGAAGAGACGCATCTCGAGCGGGACGCGCGTGCCGGTGCTGCTCGGCATGTCGAGGCGCAGCACGGCGCCTGGGCGGATGTTCTGCCCGGCGACCCGGAACCGACGCGGCGGCTCGTGCTTCGCCACGTTCACGCCGAAGTTGTCGGTGGCGGCCATCAAGGCATCCTGCAGGACCTTGAGGGCCTGGATGCTGTTGAGGTCGGTCTGGGCCCCGATGGTCGGCAGGTACGGCAGCGGCGCGTAGTTGACGTCCCAGTTGCCGCGCAGGTTGCCCGCGAGCGCCCAGTGCGTCGGCATCGCCATCGGCTCGAGGCGGATCGACGTCGGCGCGTTGCCCGGATCGCTGATCGGTGTCGCGGTGCCGGACAGGCTGGCGACGCGGCGTGCGGCACCGACCGGGACGGCTTCCATGACGACCGTGCTGTCCGGCTGCGTCGCGACGGTGTCGAAGTGCGAGAACATCGCGAGGTTGGCCGTGCCTTCTTCGCGGAACGCGTCGACGGTCGCGTCGTACCACCAGCCCTGGCGCGTGCCCTGGTCGCGGACGTGGATCACGGCGCCGATGTTGGCCTCTTCGACCTGGTCGACCATGCCGTCGTACACGCGTTCGTTCGGGACGGTGAGACCCGGCTGATACGTGTAGGACAGGCCGATCATCGGCGCGACGCCGGAGTCGAACGCGCGAACGAACTCGATGACGGTCGCCGCCGCATCACGGTCGTCTTGGCCGACGGATTGTGGCAGCGTGCTCGGCGTGTGCAGGAAGTTGATCGAGAAGCGCGCGACGAAGTCGTTGATCGAGCGCTGCGGATCCGAGGTCAACGCCGCCCCGAAGTGGGTCAGGCCGGTCTGCTTCGTCCAGTAGTCCGGGAACGGACTGGCTCCGGGGAATGCGCCGTCGAGTCGGATGATCGCCTCGCGGTCGAACACGTGACGAATGGCACCGGTCTCGAGCGGGTGTGGATCGTTCACATCGCCGAAGCCCTCGGTCGCCCGGTTGTTGCTGCCTTCGGGCGTCATGTGGCACATGACGCACGACACGCCGTCGACCGAGTTGCCGACGTGGAAGAGCTTCATGCCGCGCGCCTCCTTGGTGCCGGCCATCAGATCGTCGACGTCCCCGAGTTCGCCGCGCAGCGTGCGCGTGATCAGCTGCTCGGGGTTCGGCGGATGCCGCATCGTCTCGACGAAGTTCTCGAAGTCCTTCATCTGGCTCGGCGGGATTCCCTCGGGCGGATCCGAGCCCGGAATCTGCGGCAGGCCCATCAGGCCGACGAACGCCTCGTTGAACGCGAGGAAGTCCTCGCGGTCGCCGCGCCAGTGGTAGGGCTTGTTCGTGACGAGGTCCTGGCCGGCGTCGTTGACCGGGTAGTTCACGAGACCACGCAGGGTCTGGGTGACCATCTTGCCCTTGTTCGCGGGGAACTCGGTGCCGATCTCCGGTGGCTTGTCGACGAACCACGGCGGGACCGCGGGGCCGGACATGTCGACGCTCAGGTCCCAATCCAGGCCGTCGGTGTGGCCGTCGATGTGGCACGACGAGCACGACACAGTGCCTTCCCGCGAGAAGTGCGAGCCGTAGAGGAATTCGCGACCCTTGCGGATCTCATCCGGCGTCGGGTCGAAGGACAGCTGGAAGCGGGCGGTGACGGTGGCGCTCCACGGGTCGATGACCGCGACTGAGTTGTCGAGTGCATTCGCGACGAACACGACGCCGTTCTGATCGGAGGGGTTCGCGAGCTCTTGGGAGACGACGATGGAGCGGGGGCCGCCCATCGAGTACCCGGACTGACCGGGCGCAGCGACGTTGAACGGCTTGAGCTCGACATACGAGGTCTGCCAGCCGCCGGCCACGGCGCGGTTCGGACGCAGGATCCCGACGCGGTTCGAGCTGAACCCCGTGACGATCACGCGCACGACGAACCCGTTGTTCTCGAGGAGTGCGATGCCGGTCGGCTGCGAGAGTGTGCGATTCGGAGCCACCGCGGCCAGCTGCCCCGAGGAGTAATCCCGGTTGAGGTTGACGCTCGGGTAGACACCGCCCGTGCCCGGGTTCTCAGGGTGAATGCCAGGTGCTGCGCCCGGCGTCAGGGTCGCGACCCAGAGCCAGCTTTGCACGAACCCCGTCGCCATCGCTTCGAAGTCGGGCTCGGAGTTGCCGAGGTCCTGTTGCGCGTCGGAGCCGACGACGAACAGCGTCTTGTTGTTCGAAGAGACCGCGAACGCGTGGTGCGCCGTGCCCATGCCGCCGAACAGGATGCGGTCGTAGCCGCTTCCGGTGATCGGGTTGCCGCTCGCGCCGGGCGCCGTACCGTCGGCGATGAAGAGGTCGAGGTCCATGCCGACGTCGTCGTTGTCGGTGCGATCCAGGACGAGCAATCGATCGTCGCCGATCATGCCCATGTAGCTCGGGTGCTTGAGCGCGCCTTCGAGATCGGTCGCGATCGGCGCATGCAGGATTTCGCGCGGCGCGACGACAGACATGTCGTTCGCGTTGCGGACCGTGATCGCGCTACGGCTGCGGAGCGTGACCAAGGCTTCGTCGGTTTCGTCGAAGAACACGATGTCGCACGGCTCGTCGCCGACCGCCACCGTGTAGTCGAGAGATGCGCGGACGTTGACGAGGCCGGATGGTCCGATGCCCGTCGCGTCGATCGGAATTCGGGTGACGGAGTCACCGACGTGGTTGCACGTGTAGGCCGCGCCGCGCGCGGCGTTCCAGCGAACCGTCACCGGAGCGAGGCCGGTGCGGATCCGATCGATGAACGCGTGCGGAGGTTCGGCGTCGTAGATCTCGAGGCAGTCGTTCGGCGTGTTGCACACGAGCAAGAGGTGGCGTGTGCTGCCGTTGAACTCGACGGTCGCGAGGTCGATCGATTGGACCTGGCCGGGTTCGAAGTTGACGAAGGACTCTTGGGCTCGGGCCGATTCGACGGCGCCCAGAATGAAAGTGACGCCGGTTGCGAGGGCGAGCCATCGCCGGCGAACGTCGAATGAGTGAGTACACACGGGTACCAAAACGGAGCCTCCTGGCTTTTCCCTGTTCGAGGTAGCGCAGCGCGTCCGACGACGCGTCGTCGCGGGGGTATCTCGGTGCGTCAGTGCCACCGGACCGTCAGGGTTACGTCTGCGCCAGCATCGATGGTCGGCGGAAAGCGCCGTAGACGAGCAGCTCGTCGCGCGGCAACATGCTCGTCGACGTCGCGCCTGGAAAAGCGACGGACATTGTCCGATTCCTCCGACCGACCTCGCCCGTTCGGACGCCTGATGACCAGTCCCCTCGAATTCGACCGCGAACACGAACTCGCCTTGGTTCGTGCTGCCATCGCTGGCGAGGAGAAGGCCATCCAAGAACTCTCGGACAGACTGCGCTGCGTCCCCCGGATTTTGAGCGCCCAGAACGCCCGCTCCGGCCGGCCTCTCGACACGCATGACCTCGCGGACCTCGTGCAGGACGCGATCGTCGTGATCCTGGAAAAGCTGACGGAGTACGAAGGGCGTGCTCCGCTCGAGGGCTGGATGTACCGCGTGTGCTGCCTCGAGTTCATGAACGGCGTGCGGCGCAAGCGGCGCGTGCAGATCCGAGTGGGGAGTGACTCCGACCGGGTCGAGCGGGCCGTGTCCGAAGCCGATGGTTCGGTCGACCGGGCGGCGTTGCTCCACGCGATCGAGCGGGTGGGTGGCGTCGAGGCCGAGGCCGTGGCGCTGAAGCACTTCGAGGGGCTCACGTTCGAGGAGATGTCGCAGCGCCTCGAGCTTCCGACGAGCACGTTGAAGACTCGGTACTACAAAGGCCTGGCGCGCCTGGAGGCGCTGCTGTCCGACACGGAAGGAGACGACGGGCCATGACGGATTCCCATGACGAACGATTCGACGCATTGTTCGAAGCGGTGCTGACCGGCGAGACGTCGGTGGACGATCCCGAAGTCCGGCGCATGCTCGAGGAGGCGCCCGAGCTCGCGGAGCGCCTCGCGCGGATGCAGAGTCTCGCCGGCGCACTCGACGATGTCGGCAGTGGCGAGCAGCAAGAGCTGAAGCAGGCGCTCGAGTCGCGACCCGAGATCGAACAGCAGGTATCGGCGTGGGCGCAGAAGAACACGCGGAGGGACACCGGGCCCGTGGTGTCGAAGTGGGGCTGGGCTGCCGCGGTCGCCGCGGTGTTGCTGGTGGCTGCGTGGGCGACCTTCCGCGATCCCTCGACAGACCCGTCGCCGCCCACACCCGAAGTCTACCTCGACGTCCAGCTGAACGAGATGAAGCCGGACGCCGATGGCGCGCGTGGCGAAGTCTTCGTTTGGAACTTCGAGCTGCCGCCGGGCGGGAAGTACGTCCTCAAGCTGTTCGAAGGTTCCGATACACTCGAACCCCTGCGGACCATTCGCATGCGCTCCGCTACCGAATGGCGACCCACAGAAACAGAACGTGCCGAGCTACCGGAGGATCTCCGCTGGGAGATCGTGGTTCAGGACGCGGGTGGCCGCCGAGTCGGTGGTGGCGTGCGGCAGCTCCGCTTGCGGCGCTAGCGCTCAGCGCTGCGGTCAGTGCACAGGAAGACGCGCCCTCGCTTCCGCAGGAGGTGCGCGAGCTGCTCGATGCCGTCCGCACGGCGCGCGCGGCCGAGAAACCGACCGTCGAAGACGTCACCGCGATCGCGCACCAGTTCGTCGCCGCCACACAGACCGGTGGACTGACGCTGCTGGCCGACTCGGACCTCGAGTCGCTCACGGCCGCGTGCCGCGATCTCGCGGAGGGGCGGTTCAGCAGCGTCGGTCACGCGTATCTCGGCTACTACATCGCCTGGCAGTGGGAGAGCTCGGGTCGCATCGAACGTGCGGTCCGCGTTCTCGAGTCGTTGCAGAGTCGCTTCCCCAAGGAGGCCTACGCCGAACAGAAGCGCGGTCAGCTGCTCGCGAGTCTCTACCGCAAGCTCGGCCGGACCGGCAGCGCGCTCGCGCTGCTGCGGACGCTCGAGGCGAAGTGTGGGCCCGATGCCGCGCTCGACCTCGCCGCGATTCACGGTGAGCGCTGCGACATCGAGCTCGAACGGGGCCTCCTCGACGAGGCCGCTCGGCATCTCGCCGCGGCGCGGGACGCGCTGGAAGGGCAGGACGACGCGGAGGCGCTCTACGCGTTTTCGATGCGCGAGGCCGAGTTCTTGTGTGCGACCGGCGAGTTTGCGCAGGCGCTCCGGGTCGTCGACGAATCGCTGGCGCGGCTCGGCGATCCCGAGGCGCGGTCCGATGCGCCGGACGTCGCTCGACTCCTCGTCTATCGCGGCGTCGCCGAGTTCGGTCTCGAGCAGGGCTACGACGTCGCGGAGCGCGCATGGAGCACGCTGACCGACGCGTTGAGCAAGAAGACCCTCGACCGGACGCTGCGGCGATTCGCGCAGCACAAGCTCGTCGAGATCGCGATGCGACGCGGAGATGCCGATGCAGCGCAGCACTGGCTGGCGGCGTGTCGCGACACGACGTCGTCCTCGTTCCTTCGTGCACTCGAGGCGCGCTTCGCGGTCGAGCTCGGCGGCGAGGACGCCGCGCTGGAACGGGCGCGCGAGGCTCTCTTGTCGGCGTATCGCGATCTGCTCGCGGAGTGGCGGGCGCAGCCGCTGCGGGACGGCGGCACGGGGTTTCTCTTGATCGACGATCGACGAGTCGTGCTCGATCAGTTGATCACGACCGAGATGGAGCTCGGGAAGCGCGGCGAGGTGGATCGCCACGCGATCGCGCTGCAGCACGTGCTCGATGCGCAGGCGCTCAGCACGCTGACACGCTTGCGCAAGGCGCCGACGTGCACCGTCGCCGACGTCCAGAGGGAATGGCTGACCGAGGGCGGCGGTGCTCTGGTTTACCTGCCAGGGAAGTGGCGCACGCATCTGTTCGTCGTCGAGCGAGACGGCCTCCAGCACTACGAGCTGCCGTCGCGGGTCGAGCTCCTGCCTCCGGTGCGGCGCCTCGCGGACGACCTCGCGATTCCGCCTGCGAGCGCGGGCAATGACGAGCAGGTCGAGGCGCGGCTCGGCGCGCAGAGCGAAGACGTGCGCGACGTGCTGATTCCAGAGGACGTGCTGGGGCGCGTCGTCGATTGGAGTTCGTGCACGGTTGTGGGAGCGGACCTGGTCTGGCACCTGCCGTTTGCGACGCTGCGACTCGACTCCGGCGAGCTGCTCGGCGAGCGCGTCCCGTTGATCGACATCGGGAGCCTGCCGTTGGGCGTGGCGTTGAAACGTCAGACGAAGCCGTCCGGCGATCCGCTGTCTCTGTCGTTGATCGGCTGCACGCGAACGCGTGCGCCGCGCGCGGTCGCGCAGGGGGTCGTGCAGATCGACTTTCCGCGCGACGACGCGCTCGAGGGCATCCTGGACGCATACGGCGAGCGCGCGCGGTCCGTGTTCGACGCGGGCGCCACGCGAGCGGCGCTGTTGAAGCGCGACTGGACTGCCAGCGACGTGACGCACCTGCTCGCGCACAGCGTGCGCGACTGGGAGCGAGAGCTCGGGCACGGCCTCGCGTTTGCGGACGCGTCGGTGTGGTACGACGACGTCCTCGACCTGGACGTCCGGGGACTCGTCATCGTGTCGGCGTGTGCGTCCGGCATGAGCGCGTCGCGCGAGGGCGACGGCGAGCTCGTCACGAATCTCGGCGGCGCGCTGCTTCGGAGTGGCGCTCACGCGATCGTGCAGTCGAAGGCGCCGCTCGAGGTGCATCGTCACCTCGTGCTGATGGAGGCGTTCCACCGCGAGCTGGCCGCCGGGAAGTCGCCGGCCGCCGCGTTGCAGTCCGCGCGGCGCGCGCGCCGCACGGATGGTTGGCGAGATCGTTTCTACCGCGCGCAGCTGCAGGTCTACGGGTTGGGCCAGCAGCCGCTGCGCGCCCGCTGAAGCATCAGGCGCCCGGCAGGCCCAGTTGGCGCGGCGGGATCAGGTTGCGCTTCTTCACAGCGCCGATGTGACGATTGATCGTGACCGACTGTTCCGTCGACTCGTCGCAGTCCGAGATACCGCGGATGTAGTGGTCGAGCAGCTGCGCCTGCGTTTGCATCTGGTCTTGATCGGCCGTGAGTGCGAACAGGTAGTAGGGCGAAGACTTCTCGACGTTGTAGCTCGAGGTGTAGGCGACGAAGCGGATCGTCAGGAAGTAGACCTCGTCCCTGGTCCAGTTGATGGCGCTGTGGGTCGGGTGTGGTAGCTGGATCGTGACTTCGGTCGCGCCGGTCGTTGAGCTGCGCGCTGGGTTCTCGAAGTCCACGAAGATCACGTCGTCGGAAGTCGTCGGGTCATCCTGGCGCCACGCGGAGATCTCGATGTTCTCGCAGAAACCGAACTCCGCCGGGACCTCGATTGTCATCTGTAGCGTTTGGTTGCTGAACTGGCCGAGCCGCGGATCGACCGTCATGATCGTCGGATAGTCGAGATCGAGACCGGGGCCGCTGTTGCAGTTGCCGCCGCCACCCGACGACGACGGCTGCGGCTGCGGATCGAGCGTCATCAAGGGGCTGCGCAATCCGTAGAAGATCTCGAAGCGCTCGCTCGATTGCACGGGCAACACGATGTCGGCGGTCAGGGATGTCGTCGTCCCGTCGTCGTTGAGGTGATGGTCGTTGTTGATGTCGTGGAGGAGAGCCGGTGCGCGGTCGATGAATTCGTCTCTCGGGCTGCCCTCGATGATCCCACAATCGTCCATCTCGTAGGCCGCGGCCGTTCCGTCGTGACGGAACACCGCGGCCCAGCTCGTCGTCGCCTGGTAGTAGAGCAGGTCTTCGTAGCCGTCGCCGTCGCAGTCGCCGGCGTCGATGTTGATCGCCGCGGCGTCCTTCGGGATCTCCGCACCGAAGTCGAGGGCGATCGAGTTGGTCTGGGCGCCGTTCTGCAGGACGCGCAAGTACCAAGTCAGATCCTCTTGGCTCCACGCCATCCAGGCAAGCTGATCGATGGTGTCGGCAACGACGCGCGTAATTGATCCTCGCGTGGTCGGCGTCGGGTCAGGGAAGCTGCCGATCTGCACGCCAGCGAAGTCGTAGGCGGTCAGGCCGCTTGCGTCCCGGCTGACGACGTCCTTTGTGCCGTCGTTGTCCCAGTCGACGAATTCGAAGTCGAGGATTCCCGATGTCGTGATCATCGCCGCGGTCTGGATGGGCAGCCCGGCTTGCCACGTGCCCAGGTGCAGGACGTCGTTGTCGTCCACACCGGCGAGGTAGTGCACACCAGACGTCGAGTAGCTGCGAACTCGCCGGATGGTGGACCAGTCGGCCATGGGGACGACACGCCACGCATTGCCTTCGGTGGTCATCAGTCGGGTGCCGTTGGGCCCGACCGCCAGGATGATGTCAGGGAACCACTCGTTGTGGGAATCGAGCACCGTGATGTCCGAGACACCCGTCTCGCCACTCGATGAGTACCAGGCCCACACTTCGGGGTCGGACGCAACGAACAGCTCGCCATCACGGATGTAGGCGAGATCCTGGACCAGGTCCCGGTCGAAGTCGCCGACGGCAATCTTCTCGATCATGCCGTTGCGGAACGAGGCGTCGGAGGGGAGATCACGCGGCTTCTGGGACGGTGTGATCGGAACGGCTTGCGCGGTCGCGAGGGAGCAGAGGAGGAGAGCGCACGATGCGATGCGGGAATCGAACATGGGGGTCTTCGCGGCGGGCGAGGGCCAAAGGGTTGTAGTCGTTGCAGGGGAGGGGTTTGGGGTCGCGTCGATGGTCGGCGAAATCCGAAAAAAGCCGGACGCCGTCGAGGCGCCGCCCGGCTGAGTCGGGATGTTGACCCTGTTGCGTTCTCTCGTCTACGGCCAGGCGAATTCGCGGTTCGTGCGGTAGATGCGTCGAGGGTCCCGCCCCCGCGGTTCGGAATCCCCGTCTTCTTGATGGAGACATCCGCGTTCTGTCGCCCGTGAGGGTGCGCGCGATCCGGCGCGACCACACATCACTCGAATCCTGGAGACGGAACCTTGAACGCACCCTCCCTCGCTTCCGCGCTGCTGACCGCCACAGCTGCGACTCTGTCTGCAGCCGCCCAGACACCTTTGCACGCCCACTTCGGTGACATCCCGGGCGACTACTTCGGTCACCGCGCGAGCGACCTCGGTGACGTGGATGGCGACGGCTTCACGGACTACGCGATCGCCGCGCCGTGGGAGCGATCCCAGGGGACCGGTTACGTGCGCGTGTTCTCGGGCGGGACCGGCGAAGCGCTCGCGACGCTGTCGGGCATCTCGATTCCCGATGGTTGGGGGAGCTACGACCACTTCGGGTGGGCCGCGAGTGGCGTCGGGGACGTCAACGGGGATCAGGTCCCCGACCTCCTGGTCGGCGCGCCGCACGACCACACGTTCGGCGTCGGCAAGGGCCTGACCTGGCTGATCTCGGGGAGCGACTGGTCCACCATTCGGACGCGGACCGGGGGGCACTACGTCTACGGAACGACGACCGCTCCCCTCGGTGACGTCAATGGCGACGGGGTGCCGGACTACCTCGTCGGCGAAGCTTCCTTCGTCGTGAACTGCGTTTCCGGCGCGACCGGCGCGACGATCTGGCAGTTCGACTCGAGCAACACACAGGACAACGCGATCGTGCTGTCGCCGGTCACCGGTGACGCGACCGGTGACGGGATCCCGGATGCGATCGTCGGCGCGATGGGCTTCGGCTGGGGCAACGGCGGCGGCTACGTCACGATTTTGGACGGCGTGACCGGCACCCAAGTCCAGCTCTTCACCGGGGACTCACTGCTCTCCTACGGCAAGGAAGTGAGCTTCGTCGGGGACTTGAACGGAGACGCACGTGACGAGATCGCCGTCCACAACGGATCCGGCATGCTCTGGGTGTACGACGCGGCCAGCGGCGCAGTGATCCACTCGTACTCGACTGGTTTCCGACGGGGGCTGTGCGGCGTCGGTGACCAAGATGGCGACGGCGTGCCGGACTTCGCCAGCTCGCAAGCCGGCTACGCGAAGGTGTACTCGGGCGCGAGCGGCGCCGTGATCCGCACGTACGACCTGACGGCGATCGCGCTCCCGAACGGCACGAAGTGGCTCACGCCGGTCGCGGACTTGGATGGGGACGGAAAACAGGAGCTCCTCATCGGGGCGGGTGGGCCGATCAATGACGACGCTGGCGCCGTGTTCTTGTCCGACTCGTATGCGTTGCAGGACCTGGGTCACGCGCTCGGCGGCGCGGTCTACGGCGACCCGATGCTGTCGGGCGAGGGCACGCTCGAGCCCGGAAGCCTACTGCGCCTCTACCTCTGGAACACATGGGCCACGGCGCCCGCGTCCCTGATCATCGGATTCTCCGAGCTGCACTTCCCGGTGCTCGGTGGAACGCTTGTCCCCTCGCCGGACATCGTCGTCAGTGGTCTGGCCGTGACTCATGCGGGGGGCCTCGATCTCGCATTCCCGGTCGGGGGCGGCCTGCCGCCGGGCGACCTGGTCTTCCAGTACTGGATCCTCGACCCGAGTGGACCGCAGGGCGTGACCGCCTCGAACGCCGTCAAGGGCACCCTCCCGTAGCACCGTGCGTCTCCGCTCCCCTACACTGGCGCTCGCCGTGGACGTGCACCCCGATCCCGAGACCCTCCTGCCGCTGATCTACGAGCAGCTCCGGGATCAGGCCGAGAAGATCATGCGCGAGGAGCGGTCGAGCCACACGCTGCAGCCGACCGCGCTCGTGCACGAGGCGTGGTTGCGACTCTCCGGTGAACTGGATGGAGTCGAACGCGGCCAATTCTTCCGCCGCGCGGCGCGCTGCATGCGTCGCATCCTGATCGACCACGCGCGAACGCGTGGTCGCGGCAAGCGCGGCAGCGGCGCGCCGCGGATCGCGCTCGACGACGCGATCGCGGCGTTCGAGGAGAAGACGTTCGACGTGCTCGCGATCGACGAAGCGCTGCAGAAGATGGAGACGTTCGATCCCGAGATCGCGCGGGTCGTCGAGCTGCGGTTCTTCTCCGGACTCACGATCGCCGAGACGGCCGCCGCTCTCTCGGTGTCGACACCGACCGTCGAACGCTCGTGGCGGGTCGCACGGTCGTGGCTGATGCGCGAGCTGGGAGACGAG
>JANQJF010000121.1 GCA_028281765.1 Planctomycetota bacterium
TCCTGGTGATCCATCACAAGCCAAGGCTCTCCAACAGCCCGCGAGAGCGAGAGAAAATCGGGCCGCCCGGATTTGAACCGGGGATCTCCTGCTCCCAAATCCGAAGGTAGGGGTGCGCGGAAGGTCCGATGCAGAAAGCAGTTCGAGCCTAAGTCGTTGTGGGGGAGGTTGCAAGCGAGTGCTGGTGGTTGCGCTCGTTGTTGCGCGTGATTGGAGGGTTGCGGTCGAAAAGGTCGAATCTCGAACGTCGTTTCGGCCTCCGGCACCAGTTGATCCCCGTCTTCGTTGAGCGCTTGAGAAGTCCGTCCGAAGGGTGCGGTCATCGCGCATTCACCGGATCGTTGAGGTGTCGACACGCTTGGTTTCCCGTCTTCGCCGACAATCACGGGCCGCCGGCCGTAGTTCTGTACTTCGACGAGCTCAGCACAAGCGAGGGCAGGCAAGGCGCCGAGATGGCCAGGTACGCACCAGCCGTGTGGCCCTGGAAAGGCCTCACTTTTGGCTACGGCCTGGAGCTGTTGGTGTGCGTCCGGACTTGGATTCCGCCTCGAGTGCACGGCGCACCTCGACGATAGTCTTGGAGATTGCTCCCGCGGTTGACGGCTTGGCGAGTTTGGCGGCTTCCTCGAGCTGCTCCAGGCCTGCGTGGAAGTCTCCTCGCAGTGCCAGCGCGGTGCCCAAGACGAATCGAGCGTCAGCGAAGTTGCCCCGCGTCGACACGACGCTCTGGAGCAGCTCGCACACTCGCTCATCACCGGCGGAGGTGAAGCGGAGTAGGGCATTGGCCAGCGCATACTTGGGGTGCAGAGAGTTTGCACTCAGCCTCGTCGCCTCCTCCAGCAGCTCGATTCCACCGCCGTCGCTGGCCAGCCAGACGCCGCACAGGACCAGCGCAGAAGAGTCTCGCCGCGCTCCGAGCAGGACCTTTGTTGTTGACTCAATACGTGATCGGTGACCAGGCTCCCTGGGAACTGCGTCAAGTCGCTTGGACGCAATCGCCAAATTGTGCCGCGCACTTTTGACTGCTCGCCTGAACGCTTCCGGTTCCTTCTCGTCCTTCGTCATCCATCGGACCAGCCAGATTGCAGCGCTGGCGTCCTCACCAATGTCTGGGCGACGCACGGCAAGCTCGAGATCTGGCAGCATGGACTCGCATGCTTCGCTAGCAATCTGGGGCAACTGCCCTGGCTCTCCTCCTCGCGCGAGATCGTGGAGAGCTTCGCGATGCATGTTGCAACGTGCGAGCAGCGGGTCGCTGTGAAGGCTCGCTGCTTTCAGACCCTCTTGTGCGATCGACGAAGCCTGCCTCCAGTACTCGGAGGTAGAACAGCTTGAGGACTCGACTCGAATCCGGACGAAACGGAGCTCCGCCAAGAGTCGGTGTGGCTCGAACGCCCCTGGGTTCCGTTGGATCACTTCGGCCGTGTACGACTCCATCTTCCGCAATCGGCTCATGGCGAGGTCACCGTCTCCTCGCCTGATCTCGGCTCCAGCGAGCTCGAGTTCGTAGCGGACACGCGTGGCGACAGCCTCCCACATGCCAGCATTTGCGAGGGCTCGCAGCACAGCTTTGCCCTGGCGAATTATGTCGCGATCTTCAAAGGCATTGCCGCAGTGGAGACAAAGAGCGCCGTAGAGCAGAGTGACGTCTTGATCTAGAGGTTCAAGTCGCAGGTATTTTCTGAGTGCTTCATTTGCGACCGGACCACGCTGCGAGATTGCCCACGGCGCATCGACCATGAACGACAGATAGGCTTGAGCTGCCCACGCGCGTTCACCATCCCCGCTGGCCACAATTCGCCGAGCAACGCTCAGAGGGGGATCCATACTCGCGTCGAACTCGAACTGCAGGCCTGAGCCCTGGATCACTGGTGGGATCCTCTCCACTAGCCGCTGGCGCTCCAGCGACTGGCTCACGAGTCCCTCCGCAGAGATCATTACCACGATCGCGGTGGTGGTGAGTGTTGTTCTCATGATGACTGTCTTTCAGCGGATACCCAGAAAGAAGACTCCGTGGTTCGATCCGAAGTCCGTCTGAACTCCTACGGACGCACTACCGAAAGAGTAGGTGACCTGCATGCCGCCGGCGCTGCCCGAAACGGAGAACGGTCCCGAGGATGCGCGGACTCCGATTGATTCGATCCCAAATTCTCCCTGAACGCGCCGAATCGTCTCGCGAGCGTCGATCACGTCTTGAAGTGAGGACACGCCATGGTCGCTGGCGGTCAGCGAAAACTCCACCCCACCAAAGGAGCCTTCAGCGAGCCGAACATCGTCCGGTGGGTCGTAAACGCCCAAGTCCGGGAGCCCGAATCTCCGACCCATCGCGCGAGGGTCCGCAGCTTGAAGCCTGACAGCGTCTGGGCTACCGAACTCATGATTGTCGTAGCATTCGTCGATCGCGCGTCGTTGGCCTCGCCGCACTGCTCTTCGCGCCTGCCTCCTGAGCCAGCCATCACCCAGGGTCTCGCCGAGCCCGATCTGATCGAGAATGTCGCGACCAGTGGCGTCGGGATTGAAACTATCCAGAGGAGACGACGACGGAGGGGAATCTTGCTCGCTCTCGGTGGGTGGCCCGGCCTCTTCGGTGCCTGAGCCGGGAGCGCCGAGCGACCCAGTGTCGGCCGTCGGAGGTGTCGGGCGCGAGCTTGGACCAGTCGGCTGTGATGTAGGAGTCGAGGTCTGCAGCCCCATAGGATCCCAGCGCACCTGAGGTGACGATCCTGCGTACGCGTAGCCATTTCCCGAGCTTGCTGGATCTCCCCAGATCCCGATCGGGTCCTGTGTCAAGAACCGACCCAGCGCAGACGAGTAGTACCGATTCCGCATGTATGTGAAACCTGTCTCCGCATCCACGCGGTGCCCCTTCCATCCATAGTCGAGCCCGATGGTCGAACGATTGTTCGGCGCCGCCACCGGCGGGCCGTTACTCAAATCGAACACCGTCGGCTTGCCATACGGATCGTAGTCCGTGCCCTCGACCACGTTTCCGGTTCCATCGACCACCCGGAACACGGAATCCTGCCCGCCTCCATGGATGAAGTACTCGTCCCATCCACCAGAACCGTCGCGCCTAAGGTACGACACGAGTTCGTTGAGGCGCCTTCCCCACACGAACTGCTTCTCGACGACGTTGGTGAGCGTCGGCGTCGACTCAAGCCGGAGTTCCTCGGTCTCCCGCCATCCGTCATAGGTGAAGAACGCTGTGTCCTCCCCGATCACCGCCTTGGTCACACGGCGGTTGAACGGGTCGTAGATGTAGGCTGCAACCAGGTTGAGTGTGAAGCCTGACTCTGCTGTGCCACCGCCGCCGCCGCTCGACGAGAGCTGCTGCTGGCCGGACTCCGGCGCGGACGCGATCATAATTGGTGCCGAAACCGTCGCGGTCCTGCAGTTGCGGGACAACGTCGCCTTGCAGGAAACGCTTGCCGTCGCGACAAGTCGTGCGGCTTCGATAGCGGCAAGGTTGTCGGCTGCCGAGAACTCCGGCGCGGGATCCTGGGATTGTTGCTGCCCTTGAGGCGAGGAGGCACCGCCGCCGCTCGAAGCCTCCTCGCTGCCGCCGGCGGGAACAATCTCCCAGACTTCGGTGAGACGATTGCGGAAGTCGTACTTGTAGTAGTACGGCTCGACCAGGTGCAGGTTGCCCCGGTAGTCGTAGTGATGGTCCTGACCGCCGACAGAGTCGTATCGGTTCGACGGCCCTGCCGGATGCGTCGCGTCCTCAGTGGAGTAGCTCTCCGGCACCGGAGTCTGTCCATACAGCTCGTCGTCGACCTGCGTCCGGTTGCCCGCCTGGTCCATGCCATACGTCAGCTTCTGCACGAACACGGTCGAGCCCGACAGCGGCTGGTCAATCGAGTTGAAGTCGAGCCCGAGCCAGCCCTCGGTCAGACGATCGAAGTCGTCGTAGACAAACCGATCGCCGACTCCTACGCCTGATGCCTTGGAATACTTCTCTTTGATGAGATTGCTTGCGTCGTCGTACTCGTATTCGAAGATTGGCAACGCGGGCGTTGCCGTCGACGCGTAGTGCGAGAGCTTGGTCGGGCGGAAGTAGTCGTCGAACTCCTGCTCGGTCTTTCCCTCCACCCCGTTGGAATACCGCGTAGTTCGGTGGCGCATCCTACCGCCGACGTACCCGTACTTAGCGAGCCAGTTCTGCGGCGACTGCGCATCCGCCTTCATCCTGATCTCGTCGACACGCCCAATCGAGTCAGGCACAAACTCGAGTTCGAGGCCACTCGTGTAGGTGAGCTTTGAGCGGAAGTCGACGTCGAGGTCATAGTTGCTCGTGACCGCGTGGGTCGTAGGTGCGCCGAAGATGCCGAAGCCGTACTCTTCCCTGTGAGTCCGTCCTAGCGTGTCTGGCTCGAACGTCTCGGAGTTGAAAACGAGCGTGCCGCTCCCGCCGACGTTCAGGGTCCATGCGGACGTGACCAGTCCCAGCGCGTCCCGCACCAGCAACTCACGAGTTGGGCCAAAGAGGTCAGCGCTTGATCCGGTTAGCCCGCCGGGAATATCCCGGCCAATGAGCTGCCCCATACCGTTGTAGAACAGTTCGGTGTGGATGCCCTCGCCATCGTAAATATCGCTGAGCCGCGAGGCCGAGTCGTACTCGAACAACCACGCCAGCGGCACGTGCGGGTTCTGTGTCGTAGGCTCGGTCGCCGCACCTGGATGCATGAGGATCGAACGCCGACCTGCGAAGTCAAAGTACGTCCGTGTTACCCGCGGCTCCGCGAGTTCTTGACGGAGCTCGACGAGCGTTCGGCCATCGGTGCGGAAGTCCGAGAAGGTCGCGGTGTTGTGGATGACAGAGCCAGCTTGACCGTATCGAACGTGTTCCACGAGTCGACCGAGCGCGTCCGGGAGAAACCGTTGAGTCTTCCCTTCGGGGTCTGTGTGCGACTCGGTGAAGCCAGACGTGTAGTAGGTGAACGCGTCGCTCAAGCCCGCACCACTGCCGGACTTCGTCAGAGTCTTCAGTCGGCCCAGTTTGTCCCAACCGTACTGGGTTGTAAAAACCCGTAGAGCGTCGCTTCCTGTCAGGACGTCCTCCCACACGCTTCGGCGGGTCTCCTTCAGGAACGAGGACTTGGGCAGAAACTCGCGAGTGAAGGTGTTCAATCCCGGCGCATGGTTGTCGGAGACCGTCGTAACTCGGGCTAGGGAGTCGTGCGCAAAAGTCACGTAGCGGTTGCCCGGAAAGTCTCGGCGAACGACCTTGCTTGCGCCGGCAAACTGAGTCTTCACGTCACGGCTGACGCCGCTCAACTGCTGCGTGCCCTTGTATCCGTAGTTCTGGACCGTGTGCAGGCGCCCGAGCTCATCGAACTCGTACTTCGCGTGCGCGAGTATCGGAACGAGCCCCACCTCATGTCGCTTCTCCTCAATGACGTTTCCAAGGTAGTCCACGTTGAACTTTGCAACGTATCCGTTGGGCGTTCCGATGTAACCTGGAGGAGACGCACCTCCTGCCAGCCCTGGATGCTCTACTTCCAGCATCTGCCCGACGGAGCCGCGAGTGAGCTTGATCCAAAGCGGAGCGTTCGCATCCCCCCGGAACAAGTTGACCGGTTCGAGCTCTCCATTCACGAAGATCTTCGCACGCAACACCGTTTCGGTAGTCGCTCCGACCGCGCCACTCACCTCGACCTTGTAGAGCTCGCCGTAGCCATCGAACGTGAGCACGGACTCTGACCCGTTGGGCTCCAGAATCGAGCTCAGCACACCATCCGGTCGGTAAAGGAAGTCAGTCCGCAAGAGCCACGCGGTCTCATCGTCGTATGCGACTCCGCTGGCAGTATCACCGAGGGATCTACGATCGACGTATCGGCGCAACAGCCGATTGCCGTCGTAGTGGGACTCGCGGTGAATGTATGGGCGACCTGCTGTGGTCGAGCCATGCGCCATCGGCGGGTTGCCGGCCGAATCGAGGTTCCTCACTCGAACAACGGCCTGGTTTCCCCACTCGTCGTAGTACATGAGCGTCTCGTGCTCGACTCCATCAACGAGTCTGGTCACCCTCGTCACCTCGCCATCCACCGTGGATTCGAACTTTGTCGACAGCTCCTCCGTCGTCCCAACGTTCGTCCGCGATTCCAACAGTCGCCCCCAGCCATCGAAGTCGAATTCGGTCGTAACCGTCTCCGAGCTGTTCGCACCGACCGCGACACGTTTCACCATGCGATTGGGCCAGTAGTCGTAGTCAGTCTGAACGCCGTCGAAGTCGACCTCAGAACCGATCGTTCCGTCGCCGTTGAAGTTCACCGTGGCAGTGAGAGTCTCGGTGGAGCTGTCGGCGAGCGAGATCGGCGAGCTCGTGACCACAGACTGTGTCACTCGCTGACCCGGACCAACTGGCTTGTTCTCCCAGGTGTGAGTGTGAGTCCACTCCAGCTTCACACTGCTCCCCTCTTTGACCGTCTCCTTCGCCAGGAGAACGGGTGTTCCGTCAAGCCGGCCCTGGGCCGGATTCCAAGTCCACTCCCACTCCGTTGAGACCGTCGATGGCGCGCCAGTGATGTTTGAGGGGTTGGTTTCGGTACGCGACAGCATGCGTCCGGACAGGGGCTCCCACGTGTATTCGACTTCCCGACCCGTCGGACTCGTAACCTTGGTTGGTCCTCCGCACGTACACGATGCAGCGCCGTACTCATGCGTCCACACTTGTGTCGTCGGCTCCGCAATCGCGTTCGCGCCGAGCGCGGTGTTCTCGGGATCGAATTGCCGCGGAAGACCGTTGTAGTCCGCGCTCGGGGTCACGGTCTTCCTGACGATTCGATACCGTTCGTCGAACTTGTACTCCGTCACGGTCGCGTACGCGTCTGTGACAGTCATGTACTCGTGGAAGCTGTTCGTCGAATCGACAGTGAACGAGTAGGTGGTTGCGTCTCCGAACCGGTCGATGAACTTGTTCACCACCGTGCGACCGTTCTGCACCCCGTACTCCCAGATAGCGTTCGCCTTCAACGCGAGGGGGGCCGTCGTCATGGACGCCGAACGCCCGTAGAACTGCTTGGAAATCCGTCGGCGGCCTCCGTGCGACGCGTACTCGAACTCTTCCACGAAGTGTTCAGACGACGGAGTTAGCGCGTAAAGGCTGTTCTCGTCTGCGAGTGTTGGGAGGTAGGGCGTCTTCGGGTGAAAGATCCTGAAGAGCTCTGCACCATTGAACGGCTCGGTCCACGACCCTGAGTGCTTGAACAGCATCCCCCAGGTCAGGTCGGACGCGGTGACCGCTCCGGCTCCGATTGATCCGGCTTGGGCGACGTTGGTGTAAGTGATCTCTACGCCGGAGTATCCCGCGACTTGCGCCCACGCGGGATCGAAGTCCCAGTGCTCTTCGAGGCCACTCGGGTAGGTCAGTTTCTCCAGTCTTGACGGAGAACCAGTGGAGTACTGGTAGGTCCACAGGTTGTCGAAGGCGTCTCGAATCCAGACGGGACGGAACTGATCGCCGTAGACAGGGGATACGTTGTAGCGGTCGTACCGAATCGACGTTCCATCCGGCAGATGCTGAATCATGTACGGCGTACCACCGCCCGGGTGCCGTTCAAGCGCACCCGGACCGGTGTCCGAGTTGTAGAAGTGCACGCCCTGAGAGCTCCCCACGTGGTTGAAGTTGTGATCCGCGTGGTCCGTCATCCCGGGCGGAGGTGCACTCGTCTGAGGCGCGCTCGGGGTGAAGTGAAAGCCCTCGCCACAAGAGCAAGTTTGCGTCGAGGTCTCATCGTCGCCTGAAATCGACGCGACCTTGCGGCCTTTCCCTCTTGGACTTCGCGGCTTGGGTCCCCTGGACTTATCCGCGCCAGGTTCTCCTCCCGCGCCAACAATCCACGCGCCGTTTGCTGGATTGGCCTCGTTGAACGTGTCGTTGATCTCGATGGGCTTGAGCCTGCGGTCTTCGTAGTTCGGATCAATCCGCCCCTTATCGGATGGGTTCGGGAATCGTTCCTCCTGCAGAAGTGCCGCACCTCTTGGATCCACCGGTCCCGTGAACGGAGGGCACGGATCCTCCTCCGATCCAGCCCCAGTCACCCCCTGGGCGGCCAAGGAGGTGTTCATCAGCAGGCCCAACAGAACCGAGATCACGAGCAGGGGAGAAGACAGCAGTTGGGCGAATCCGTTCGGGTGCAGGGACGTCATGAGGGCTCTCCTGACTTTGGTTACACACGTGGTCCGAGGCGTGGGCGAGAGTGGCCGCGAGCTCGCCGCGCTGGGAAGCTACCCGGTGCGGATCTTCGTTTGCGCTTGTTCGTCGCCTTTGCCTCAGCGGTGCTGGTCTTGGTGCTGGTAGCGACGCGCTTCCCCGATGGTCGCGTGTGGTCGCCGCATCTGGGTTACCAAAAACCGAAGCCACCGTGTGGGCCAAATGCCAGAAGTCGTGCCGAGTATGAAGTTCGATCGATGCGGCGAGTGCGGGTCAGTAGGGCTGAGCGTCAACCGGGCGACGCGCGGCGTCGCCTCAACTCGGTGAGATGAAGTCGGTTGGGGGATTCGCAATTGTCTTTGGGTGGGTGGCGGGCGGTGGGGAGTCCGTGGCGTCGCTTTGCATGAGTTCCCTCGGGGTGGTGGCCGTGATGGATACGGAGGCTTTTCCGAACGGACCACTGGCCCCGCCCTTGCCTTCGCGGCGCTCGTTCCAACGGCGCAGGCGAAGTGAGAGTGCTCCCAAGGCGAAGCTCGAACTCGACGATCAGCAGCGTCAACAACTCAAGGCCGTTGTGCGTCGCACAAGCTCTGCGCAGTCACACGTCATGCGCGCGCGGATCGTCTTGGAGAGCGCCAAGGGTCTCGACAACGAAGAGGTCGCGGAGTTGCTCGGCACGACCGGACAAACGGTCGGAAAGTGGAGGCGACGCTTCATCGCGGATGGCCTGGAAGGCCTATTCGACGCCCCTCGACTGGGTGCTCCGCGATCGGTTTCGGACGAAGTCGTAGCCTCGGTAATCCAGAAGACGCTCAACGAAACGCCGAAGAACGCTACTCAGTGGAGTACGCGGTCGATGGCGGATCGGCTCAGCACGATCGAATCACCTGGATTACCCGAGTCAGCTCACGCTCATCGAACCCGCCGGACACATGGATATCACGTCGGCGATCTCGAGTTCGATTGACGTCCGCCTCTCAACCGCGCCCGTGACCTCGACTGGAACCAGCGCGGCGCTCGCGGTACTCGATGGTTGG
>JANQJF010000013.1 GCA_028281765.1 Planctomycetota bacterium
GCGACCGATGCGAAGCCCGGCTACCGAAACGGGCATGGCAAGCCTCGCCAGCTCACGCTTTCGAATGGCACGATTGAAGTGCGCCGTCCGCGAGTGCGAAACCTATCGGAGCAGTTCGAGAGCCGGGTCCTACCGCTGTTTCAACGGAAGAGCAGCGCGGTGAACTCGATGCTTCCCGAGCTCTATCTCCACGGCCTGGCTCTGCGAGATTTCGATCTAGCGCTACGCGGCTTGCTCGGTGAAGACGCTCCGCTGTCAGCCTCGACGATCGCTCGCATGAAGACCGATTGGCTGAAGGAATACGAAGCCTGGCAGTCGGAGCCGATCGAAGAAGATCCGCTCTACATGTGGGCTGACGGCATCTACGTGAAGGCAGGCCTCGAGAAGACGAAGGCTGCGATCCTCGTCGTCATCGGAGCCTTCGCAGACGGCTCCAAGCGGGTCCTGGCGGCCCATGCTGGCTATCGCGAGTCCTGCGACTCCTGGAAGGAAGTGCTCTCCAAACTGCACGATCGTGGGCTGAAAACGGGGCCGAAGATCCTCGTCGCCGACGGCGGTCTCGGGCTATGGGCGGCCGTCGCCGAACTTGGATGGACGTGCGCTGAGCAGCGCTGCTGGAAGCACAAGTTTGCCAACGTGCTCGACGTGCTGCCTGCGAACGAGCAGAAGACCGCGCAGAAGATCATGCGCAAGATTCCTCAGTCCAAGACTCGTGAAGAAGCCGAAGCCCGGCGAGACGCCTTCGTCGAGGCCTACCAGGATCGATTCCCCAAGGCATGTGAACGCCTGCAGTCGGACTGGGACCGCATGGTCGCCTTCTACGATTTCCCTCGCGAGCACTGGCAACACCTGCGGACGAGCAACGTCGTCGAGTCACCTTTCCAGGTCGTCAGGCTGAGGACCCGAGCAGCCAAGCGCTTCAAGAAGACCGAAAACGCGACCGCCGTCATCTGGAAACTCCTGATGGTCGCGGAGGGAACTTTCCGCCTGCTCAACAAGCCTCATGTGCTCGAAGACGTCGCTCGCGGCGTCCAATTCGTCAACGGATCCCCTGTCAAAGAAACCCCTGAGACGGAGGCCGCCTGATGAGTTTCCACACACATTGACGCGACCTCGGGAAACGTGACTCGACCGTGAAACGTGACCCGACCCGGGAAACGTGAACGGGCCCGGGTCCGAGCCCGAAAACGCATTCCCTTGCCCTTTCCCGGATACCCTTGCCCTCCCCCATCGTTCTATCCCCGTGGACACCCAAACCGCTTCCCCCCACCGATCGTCAGCCGAGATCGTCCAACGCCATCGCGCGGATGTGTATCGCTACCTGCGCGTGCTCGGATGTGACGCAGCGGACGCTGACGACCTGACGCAGGACGTCTTTGCGCGCTTTCTGCGGTCGTCGTTCGAAGAGCGCTCACCCGCCGCGACGCTCACGTATCTCCGGCGCACCGCACGTCACCTGTTCTTGGACCGCATCAAGATCGATCGCCCCAAGGTGATCGAGTGGGCCGACGCTGTCGATGCGGAGTGGCGCACGAGCGGCGCCGCTGAAGACAGCGGTGAATGGGTCGAGGCGCTGCGCGCGTGCCTCGGTGGACTGACGCAACGGAGTCGAGACATCGTGATCCGGTTCTACCGCGGCGGTCAGAACCGCGCCGTGATCGCGAGAGAGCTCGGCATGTCCGAACGCGGCGTGCGCACGTCGCTTCATCGTGCGCGCGCGATCTTGCGAGAATGTATCCAACGGAGGACAGGACGATGAATTCGCTGCGTGACGAAGTGTTCGACCGGCAGCTCGAGGTCGCACTCGAAGAACTGCTCGCGCCGGAAGACGTGCCGATCCACGATCCCATCACTACGAACGACAACCCGCGCCCGTGGCACGGGCTCGCGTTCGTCGCACTCGCCGCGACCGTCGTGATCGCCGTCGCGCTGCTCGCGACGCGCGGCAACGACGCGGAGACAACGGAGCCTGCACAGTCCGCTGCCGAAACGGACACAGAAGGCGAAGCCCTTGCCCCCGAGCAGGACCCCGTCTGGCCGGAAGCCACCCTGCCGCAGCTGCTCGAGGCGCTGGACAAGAACGGCACGCGCGACCGCGCCGAAGCCGAACTCGTGCGACGCGGCGCGCCAGCGGCCGACGCAGTCGCGAGGCTCGCACTCGCGCTCGACCCCGAGACTCCGCGCGCCAGGGAGCGCCTCGCGAGCCAGCTCCGCGTCTTGCGCGGCCTTCGCCAGCACGCGGCCCATCATGCACCTGCCCTCATGGAGCACGTCGCGGACTGGCCGGTCGGTGGCTGCGCCGATCTGCTGAAGACCGTGGCGGTCCTCGCCCCGTGGTCCCCGCACGAGCTGGAGATGCCGAAGTTCGAAATGTCCTTCAACGAGGTCAAGCTCGACAGCAAGGTCATGGCACGCGGCTTCGAGATCCCCGAGCTCAACGCACTACACGACGCGACCACGATGTTCAGCGGGCGCAAGCACGTGCGACCGGATCAGAGCATTCCGAGGCTGATCGAACTGCTCGAAAGCGAGAACGGCTACGCGCGCATCGCGGCCCTCGAAATGCTCGGCACGCGCGGCGCGGATGCGATGCCTGCGGTCCCCGCGATCGAGGCGTGCCTGTCGTCCGAAGACCATCCGGCGATCAACAAGGCCGAGTGGGTCAATCGACAGTCGGTCCGCATCGATCAGGCGTCCTCGACGCCGGAAATCCACGCGACCGCGGCGGAGGTCTTGCTCGGGCTCGCACCGGACACTCCGCGCGCGGTGCTCGCGTGGCGCCACCGCCTCGCGGGTACCGGAACCATCAAACGACGTGCGCAGGCAGCGACTCGGATCGGCCAGCTGTTCCTGTCGGCGCAGCTCTCGGAAGAACACAGAGCCGAGGTCCTCGAAGCGCTCGAAGAAGCAGCACTGGCGAGCGACACGCGGCTCGCCGCCGCGGCAATCACCGCCCTCGGCATGGCCGGGAAAGGGCGGAAGAGCGCGGTCGCCACGTTGAAGCGGATCATGCGTGGAGAGAACGAGCGGCTGCGCAAGCTCGCGGACGCAGCACTTCGGCAGGTAATTCGCTAGTCGTCGCGCGGGATGTGCACGAGATCGTCGTCGGTGCCGTCCTCGCCGTCGAAGCCCGTGCACACGACCTCGAACGCGAGCCCTTCGAGCGGGACGATCTGATACGGGTTGCCCCACGGGTCGACGAGCTGGCCGTCCTCTTTGTGCACGCCGTTGATCCGGGGCTCGCCGAATTGGTCCCGCTCCATGAGCTGGTCGAGCGTCGGCAACTTCATGCGGTTGTGTTGCCGGTAGAGCTGCGCCGCGTTGTAGATCTGCGCGATGTCCGCACGCGCGATGTTGTTCTGCGCGTGGAGCTGCTGGCTGGACACGCTCGGCACGATGAGGGCAGCGAGGAGACCGATGATCGCGACGACGACCATGATCTCGACGAGTGTAAAGCCGGCGGAGTGCCGGCGAGAGTCGGGACTGCTCATGTGATGACCTCCGGGAAACGCCGCGTCGGACGCTGGGCCGAGAACGGCTATTCCCGGGTCGAACGAGAATTCGCCCATCGAGGCCTGGCGCTCCGGCCATCGCACAGGTCGTGACGGAGCGAGCTATGATGGCGAAGCACCCCGACGGATTGAGGCCGCCTTCGCTGACGCTTCGGCGAACGTCCCCGATCCCTCGCCAACAGAACGGAGACACGACTCTGATGAGACACCTTCTCTTACCCGCGATCTGCCTGCTCGTGAGTCCGGCGGCGGCACAATCCTCTCTACTGTTCACGATCGACGAGAGCGGTGGAAGGCCCGTCCTCGGACCCGACGCGCTGCATCAGGCAGCCGGCGAGCTCACCGATGACGAAGTCGGCATCGTCACGCCCGATCCGGCATCGTTCTACGGCGCGCGATCCTTCCTGTCCGCATCGACGCAGTGGGCCATGGTCGGCGACCACGACGGCGATCTGAACTTCTTCGAGTCCGCGAGCTCGGCACCTGGCAGCGACGTCGACGCGATCATGGTCAACCGCTTGCTTCCGGCTCCGACCGGCGGGTACGGACCTCGCGATGTCTTCGTCAGCAAGAGCAGCGACTTCGCGCCGCTCTGGGTCGAGGGCGACGTGTTCCGCTTCTCCGCGCAAGGAACCGTCGAAAAGTTCGTGACAGAAGCCGAGATCGTCGCGGCAATCGGCCAGGCACCCGGCAGCTCGATCGACGTGGATGCGATGTGCAACGACGCCGGTGGCAACCTGTACCTGTCCTTCGACGCGACGGAGGACATCAACGGCACGAGCGCCCTGGACGGTTCGCTCGTCTACATCCCGATCCTCGCGCTGACCCTCGACGCGAACGCGAACATCACGGCCATCGCGCCGGGATCGGCCCAGGTGATCGCCACCGAGGCCGACGTCACGGCGTGGATTCAGAACAGCGGCGTCATGGACGCGCAGGGCACCGTGCCGCCGACGACCGGCACCGACGTCGAGCTGAGCGCGCTCGAGATCGACCCGGCGGGAGGCACCTGGACGTCGTCCGTCGAACCGAGTCTCACCTTGCCGAACCTGCTGTTCTCGTGGGACGACACCGAGACCGACGGCGCCATCCTCTCGACCGCGAACGGTGGCTCGATCGGGATGCTGAACGGCGCTCCTCTCGCGAGCGCGAGCGCGACGACCGGCCTGCAGCTCGGACTCGTGCCCGGAACCTCCGGCACGGACGGTGTGATGGGACTCGCAGTCATCGACGCGCAGTCGCACCCGCTCCAGCTCGAGAGTTGGCCGGCAATCAGCTACGGCGCCACCACCGCCGCGGTCGTCCGGCAAGAGCTGACCGGCGCGACGCCGAACGGCCCGATCGCGTTCTTGGTCTCGTTCCCGGTCGGGTCTGGCTTCCCATCGGTTGCGCTACCACCCCCGTTCGGCGGGGAACTCTTCGGGTCGAGCTCGACCCAGGTAGCGGTAGGCACCGCGGATTCCAACGGCTTGGCGGCCCTCGAGCTGATCCTTCCGCCCGGCGTCATCGGCTCCGGCCTGGCGGTCGTCTGGCAGGCTGCGGACGCCACGACCCTGACCCTCTCCTGGCCCGGCGCCACCGACTTCTGATCGCAAAGGAAACGACATGAACCTTCGACTGACTCGTATTCCCGGCGCGGTCCTGATGACCGCCTGCACGGTCGCGCCGCTGGCGGCGCAAGACTCGATCCTCTTCACCCAGTCCGGCGACGGCAACTTCGTCCGCGACGGGGGCAACGGCAACCTCGTCGTCGGGACGGTGGACAACGAGAGCATCCACCTGGTCTCACCCATTCCGGGCGTCGAATACTCGGCCGGTGTCTTCCTGCACCAGACCGCGCAGTACGTCTTCCTCGGGGATACCGATGGCGATGCCGACTTCGTCCGCTCCGGCGGAACCGGAGCCTGGGGCACGCTCGACGCCGTGATGGTGAGGCGCACCAATCCGTTCTCTACCGTCGGCGCGCACGAGGTCTTCCACAGCTTCGCGGCGCCGTCGTTCGACATCGGAACGCGAACGGTGCGCGACGGCGACGTGCTGAGGTTCCCCGACAACTTCGACGTCCAGCTGTTCCTCGACGAAGCCACGATGGGTGTAGCGACGGGAGTCGCCGACAGCGACATCGACGCCATCTGTCAGGACACGAACGGCAATCTCTACTTCTCGTTCGCCGATACCGAGACCGTCAACGGCGTGAGCCGGTCCGACGGCGCGCTGTTCTTCATCGACGCGGCGGACATCACGTACGGCCCGGACGGCAACATCACCGCGCTGGCCCCGGCCTCGGCGCAGATCGTCGCGACGGAGAGTGACGTGAACGCGATCGTTGCCGCGGCCGGCGCCAACGACGCCGATGCCACGCCGATCACGACCGTGGCTGACCTCGGCGCACTCGAGATCGACCCGAACGGCGGCACGTTCGTCGCACCACAGAACGCCGCCCTGGTGCTGCCGAACCTGTTGATCGGATCCAGCGACAGCGGGCGCGACGCCGTGATCTTCTCGACCGCGAACGGAGGCGAGATCGCCACGATCAACGGCGTGCCGATGGGCAGCACCGTCGCGACCGTCGGATTCCACCTCGGCCTGCGATCCGACTCGGCGGGTCCGGACGGACTCACGGGCCTCGCGTTGACCACGTTCCAGTTCCAACCTCTGGTCGTCGCGAACTCTCGCAGCGAGTCCTCGTCGCTCTACTTCTCGTGCGAGGTCGCGGGCGCGACTCCCGGTGGCTCGGTCGCGATCCTCGTCGGATTCGCGGACCTCGGCGACAGGTTCTCACTGACCACGCTTCCCGGCGTGTTCGGGGGTGAACTGTTCGGGATCGGTGCTCCGCTGTTCAGCGTCGCGACTCTCACCGCCGACGAAGACGGCTACGCGGGGCTCCCGTTCCCGGTGCCACCGAGCGCGGTAGGACTCGGCCCGACCGTCTGGCAGGGCTTCGACCTGGCGGCGCTCCAACTCGGAACGCCCGCGATCTACCAGTTCTGACGAAGCGATCCTGACGCGATCGCTGGCTGCTACGCCGCGATCGTGTCGGGCGCCGGGTCACGGTGTGCGCGCCACGCGCACCACAGGATCGCCGTAAACGACGGCCACCAGATCAGGTCGTTCGTGAGGATCGTCCAGCCGAAGCGCCAGGGCAGATCGCCGGCCATCGCGGTCTGCACGAAGCCGATCGGGCCGAACAGCTTGCCGGCCAGGCCGACGAACACGATCGGCCAGTGGCGCAGCGGATCGCGGGCGGCGATCGCGTAACCCAGGCCGTAGACGCCGACGATCATGCCGACACATTGCCAAATCGACGGGTAGCGCGGGGCCTCGACCTCGAGCCATTCGAACAGCGTCAGCGGGAACAGCACGATGAACGCGCCCCAGACGATGTTGTAGACCCCGGCGGCGTAGAGCCAGCCGCGGGCCCACCGGGGTCCGGAGCGACTCACTGGCTCTGCTCTTTCAGCGCTTCAATTTGACCGGCGACGTCTTCGGCCTGGGCGGTCTTGGCCGCGAAGCCCTTGATGTCGCCGTTTCGCTGCAGATCACGAGCCTCTTCGAGAAGGCGGCCGTATTCGGCCTCGAGCTTCTTGATGGGGTCGCGTTTCAGGAATCCGAACATGGTGGCTGCCTCCGGGCGTCACTGCGTAGGAGCGGCTTCGCTAGATCGCGAGCCGCGGATGCACCCCGTGCACCTCGTGCCCGTAGCCCGCAGCCCGGTCGTGAAAGCTTGCGTGCCCGACCCGGGCGCCCGAGGCAAAGGCAAGTAACGCGCTCGCGCCTACGGCGCGAGTCACGGGACTACTTCTTGGGCGCCCCCTGCGACGTCGTGATCCGCAGGATCCCCGAGCTGTCCTCGGTGACCACGTAGCCCAACGTCTCGACCGCCGCCTCGAGCACCTTCCTAGCCGGGACGCCGGCCACCCGCATGGTGATCGTGCCCTGGACCTCCGGCGCCGTGACGATGTTCATGCTCCCCGCCTTGGCGCAGCTCGCGATGACCTCGGCGATGTCGGTGTTGTCGAACTCCATCGCGACCAGGTCCTTGCGCGGGAGCGCGGGCTTCGGTGGGAGCACGGGCGACGCCGGCTTCGGTGTCGCCTTCGGCAGAGGCGCCGCCACGGGCTTCGGCAACGACTTCGCGCGCACGCTGAGAAGGCGCACCGACTGATTCGCCGCGGACTGCAGGTGGCGAATCGCGACTTCCTGGTTCGTCGCCGTCACGACGAGCTTGGCGCTCTGCGACTTCGAACCCTTCTTCGGCTCCTGGACCTTCAGACCCTCGATCTGCAGACCCTTGGTCACGACGTCGGTCAGGAGCACGCCGAGATCGGCGCGCGAGTCGAACTGGAGATCGACGTGCAGGCGCAACGTCGCTTTGGGCCCCTTCTGTGGCGTGGCCTTCGGCGCACCTGCCGACTTCGAGGGCGCGGGGAGCGGCGCGGACTGCGCCCACGCATCGGGCGCGCTCCACGCAAACCCCGCGACGATCGCGAGTGCGGTTCCGGCGAGACGGCGCGCGCAGGTGTGCACGCGAGAACAACGAGTCGTGAGACGGTCTTGGCGTTGGATCAGCATCTTCATTCTCCTGAAAAACTCGGATTCGTGGCCGAGCACCGCGAGCGCGGCGACGTGCCGTTCGCTCCGCGGGTTGGACTCGGCGAAGTCACACAGATCGCGGACGTAGCTGGCCTTGTCGACATGACGAGCCGCGACGTCGTCCGCGACGAGTTCGGCGGCGAGGCGCGACTCTCGGCGCAGCCACCAGAACAACGGATTCCAATAGAGCAGCGGCAGCGCGAGCGCGAACAGCGCCTGGCCCCGCAAGTCGTGGTGCGCGAGGTGCGCATGCTCGTGGAGCAGCACCGAGCGCAGGTCGGTGTCCTGGCTCGCGGCCGGGATCACGATGTGCGGCCGCACGATGCCGCAGCAGAACGGGCGCGACACCGCCTCGCTGATCACGAGGCGCGCGCGCCGTGGCGCCAGCGGCAACTTCTGCGAAAGCGTGCAGATCGACTCGGGGGCCAACCGCGCATTCCGCAGCACGCAACGCAACAGCGACCACGCGACCGCGAGGTAGAGCGCACAGGAAATCGCGCCAAGGCTGAACGCCACACCCAGGACGGCAGTCCAGTCGGTCGCGGCTTCCTCCGACGCCGCGGACTCGACCACGACCCAGTCCTCCGGCACGCCGACCAGCTCGAGCACGCCACTCGGCGCGATTTTCGTGACCTCCGGCACCGTGCGCGGCACCATCGCGAGCGCGAGCCACACGAACACGATGCACACCGTCGACTCCGCGAGCCGCTGCCGCTGCACCGGCTGCCGACTCAGCCACACGGCGACGGCCCCCAACGCCGTCAGCGCACCGGCCCCAGCGAAGAACGCCGACGCATTCTCGGCCCACCAAGCGCTCATCGCGGTCCCTCCCGCGACTCGACCTCGTCGAGCAACGCCCGCAGCCGCGCGATCTCGTCGGCCGTCGGCTGCTTGACCGACACCGCGCTCTCGACGAGCTGGTCGATCGCGCCGTCGAACGCCCGCTGCAGCACGCCGTCGATCAGCCGCTCGCGCGTCTTCGTCGGCTCGACGCACGGTTTGTAGACGAACGTGCGCCGCTCCTTTCGGAACGTGACGAGCCCCTTGTCGGTCATCGTCCGCAAGAACGCCTGCACCGTGTTCTGCACGATGCCGAGGTCCTCGCGCAGCGCCTCGTAGACTTCGCGAACCGTCGCCTCACCGCGGTCCCAGAGGACCTGCAGGATCTGCAGCTCGCGCTCCGTGGGTTCAGGGGCTGTTGTTGCCATACCCCCTACGTCGGCAAGCTTAGGCGACTAAGTTGAGTGGATTCGGAGAATCGTTGGCAGCGCCGGTTCCGCCCTCAGACCAGCGTGTCGTAGACGACCACCCGCGCGAAGTGCGGCCCGAACCGCTCGCGGAACGCGTCGTGCACGGGGTCCGACTGCCACGCCGTCGCCGCCGCCTCGTCGCGAAACACGACCGTGCTCATCAGGTCGCAGGTCGAGTCGACGACGTCGCGCGCGGTCCCGGCCGGACGACCGACGAAAGTGTGCTCGACGCCCTGCACACGCGCGATCTCGTCGCGGTAGAACGCCGCCATCGCGTCCGCGGTGTCGGCCGGCGCCGCGGGGTCGAGCCAGAAGACGACGGCGTGCATGAGGCGGTGAGTCATGGCCCGCATGCTAGCCGGTCCGCGCCCCAGGCAGTGCGGTTCGGCATTCCGTGCTGAAACGCGGCTATCATCGCGACGATGGAGCCCGCGCCAGTTTCTCTGCGCATTCTGACCGCTGCCCTCACGGCCTGGTGCGCCTTCTGGGCGACACTGGCTGCGCCCATGACCGTGATGAGCTGGCTGGTCGTCGGGTTCGGCCTGAGTATCCAAGAGCCGAACAGACTGACCGGCTCCATCGGTCTCGGCTTGCTCGGTGTTCTGGGACTGATTCTCGCGATCGCCCTGACGCGCATCCAGTGGCGCGGGATGCGCACCGCGACCTCCGGGGAGCACGCGGTGCTCTTGATCGGTTTGATCGTGGTCGGGATCGCCGTCTCGCCCGCGCCTTTCGTGTACACGCAGTTCTAGGCGAGTTGTCGGCGAGCCACTGACGCCCTAGCGCGCATCGGACGATCTACAGATCGACCAACGGCTATTGGTCCACGCCGCGGGATCGAGCCAGAAGACGAAGGCGTACACGAGGCGGCGGGTCATCGAGGGGATGCTACCGAGCCTGGCCGGCCAACGCTCGGGGGCACACGCGCAGAACAATTCTGACTTTTGTCGTTAGGAAATGCTCAGGACCGCACCCTCTCCACGATCTCGCCGTTCGTGGTGCCCTCCATCCGAAACGGCATTCCTTCCGGAGACCTACCATGAGTTCCCAAGGCTCCCGCGGCCGCTGGCGCCTGGCCTTCTTTATCACCTTCGCAGCGTTGTTGGGCTCGCTGACCAGGACCTGGTGGTCCGACCCTTCGCCTCTCGAGCTACCGGTGATGTCCGCGACCACCCCGAACTCGTCCGGAGCGTCAGACGAGGAATCTCCCCTTCTCGAGGACGGTCGAGCTGCGCAGAGCGATGCCGATCGCACGCCGGTCGAGTCCGCCAGCCAACCCGATCAGGCCGCCGGACAAGAAACCGCGCGCGCACTGGAGGGTCTCGAGAAAGCGATGCTGAACTACTCGAGCAGGCTGGGTCGATTCGACCTCATGGGTCGGCACGCGACCGATCTCGACGCGATCAGCCGACAGTATGCGATCCCGGAAGATCAATGGAGCGGCTTCGCCCGCCAAGTCGAGGAGTTCGACGCGGAGCTGGTGGACGCGATCCAAGGCCGGCTCATCGAGTCGTGTGAGGCGCAGCGCAACGCGCTCCTGGGCGAGAACTACGAGCGCACGAAGCGAGTTCCGTGGGCGAAGCTGGCCAAAGAAGTCGGGGACGGGCGCAACGTCTGCGCCGCCGACCTACCCGGCAGCCACGGCCACCGATTGGTCGTGCGCATGACCCGAGCACAGAATCCCGAACTGTTCGCGCGCAAGGACCACGTCATCGCCGTACGTGAGCGGCGCGACGCGTGGATTCGGGGGACGTTGCGAGAGTTCCGTACCACTAGCGAGGAAAAACGATGATGATCAAGACACTGGGATGCGCCTTCGGATTCCTGACAGGGCTGCTCGTCGACCCGGGGTGCCCGTGCCCCTACGAAGTCGTCCAAGACCCGTTCCACGACGTCGTGGAGAGTGAGTGCATGGACGTATTCATGACGTTCAACTCGGGGACCGACGGGGAGTGCGAAACCGTGGACATCGGTGGAGTGTGCGCCGACACCACGGAGGTCAAGTGCGGGATGAACCTCGACATCTCGGTCTTCAAGAGGAACCCGTTCCCGGTCGGCTGCATCCCTTCCGTCCTGTGGAAGTACGAGCACTACGAAGTCGACTTCGAAGGCAACATCGGCGCGGCCGGTGCCAGCCAGACCATCCCGATTCCGATCCCGGACATTGGGTACAGCACTGGCAACCAGAACCTGACGATCGAGTGCTGCAACGGCATTTCGGTTCAGATCGACGAGGCGAAGGTCCATCAGCCGCCGGCCGGGAACGTGGAGCACCGACTCATCTACGAAGTCATGCTCAAGTGCTGGTGCTGCGTGGAAGAGGGGTAGGCCGGCACTCGGCTACGCGCGCGTGAGTTCGCAGCGCGTGATTCGTCCACGCCGCGGAGCGGCGTGGACGAAGTCGGGCGAGGAGGGACTCGCCCCGCGAGAGTCGCTATGGGCAGCGCGGATCCGCCGCGGAGCGGCGGACGATGACGATTGATAGCGTCGGCCAGATGCCGGCGTCGCTCACTCTCGAGGCAGTGCGCGGCAAGACTCCCCTATAGCGTGAATCGATAGAACACAAATTGGTGCGGAGTGTTCTGACCGGGCCCCGGCAAGCACGAGTTACCTATCATCGTCGGATTGCACTCGTCTCCGCCGTGAAACAGGTGCAGCTTGGGACTCGGCCACGACCCGTTCTTGTTGGGCTTCGACACCCTGAGTCGTTGGCCAACACCAAACTGCGTTGAGTAGAACCAATTTGGTGAGAACGTAGCGAAGTCAGTCGTCGTGACGATGTTGATGTGGTTCGGATTGCCGTCGGTCGCGGCCGTACGCGAGTTCGCAGTGATCACGAAGCGACCGTCAGTCAGCTTGGTCATCGTCATCATGTTGATATCGAGAGGGTTGGCGAACTGCGTGAACACGGCCGAGAGATCGGCGACGATCTGTTGTCCGTTCTTGTAGAGCGAGAAGGCCTGAGTGTACTGATTGTTCCAGTCCATCCTGCAGGGGCTCGAGGTGTCGGTGACATCCTGAGCTCGCACGATCCAGTACACGCCGTCGTCGGATTCATCGTAGAACAGATCGCACGGGAATCTCGAGCTGCGGTGTACACATGGGAGACCATAAAGAGGGAAAGCCTGGCCGTCGGGCGGTGTGTGAATGACAGTGTCGCCCGGCAGAGTAGACAGGGTGCACAAATCGAATGGAGGCGTCGGCGTAGTATCGACAACCGTCAGCTTGACCACGCTCTTGTAGGTGGTGGGCTGGGAGAAGGGAGGGCAAGGCCCGGGAATGCATGTTTGCCCGTTCTCGATCTCGAACATCACGTGCACGTGGGACATGCTGTCAATGACGAGGTGAGGATACAGGTAATCGCTAAAAAGGGACGCGTCGGGCAGGAGGACGTTGCACTTGGGGCTGAAGCCCTGGTTGTACTGGTCGTACGGTGGGTCAATCGTGACCATTTCGAGGCGCGTTGTAGGTGGGCCGATGGTAGGCAGGCCGATGTCCGTGCCATACCCGGCGATCACGATCCTGCCGGTGTTCGGGTCGATGGCCCCCCCGAGGTAGTTGAGTTTCGTCATACTCGGGGTTGTATATCTGCCCACGAAAGTCCACACCGCGGGGGCCGATTGGTTCGTGTTCACCGAGAGGACGTTGATGATGGAGCGGTCCGCCACGGGGCTCGACTGGGTTGTTGCGCCGTCGGAGTCAACGTCCGCCCAGTACGCAACCACGATCCGGTCGCCGTGCAGGAAGAACAGCGGCGGCTGATTCGACTCGGTGATCGTGGCGCCGCTCGGCACGTAGGCTCCGCCCTGGCAAATCGTCAACGCGAAGTCCTGGCCATTTTTGGTCAGCAAGAAGCAGTACTTGCCCGTCGCCGTATCGATGTACCAGATCGGCGCGAATTGATCCCCGTTCTCATCCACGATGATCATCGGTTGCTGGCCGCCCCAGCCTACAGGGACTGGAGCAGGACAGTTACACAGGTCGTTCGCAAAAGACGCTGTCCGCGGCACGGACCAGTCCGCGGTAGGGGCTTGCGTTGAGACCGAATCGGTAGCCAATAGCGCAGCCAACGCGATGATCACACGGTCCCAGGAAATCCAAGAGTTCATCATGTCCATCCTTGCCCGAAGGGGCTGCTGCGGTGCTTCGCGGCACATTCACGCGACAGTACCGCCCGATCGCGCCTTCGTCTACGTGGCATGTCCAGGGCGCACATCACTGAGAGCTCCTCTTCGAATGGGCATACCGTCCCCATCGATCTGACGGTATGACTGGAACGCTCGACCGTCGGGTCCGCGCCAATCCCGGGGCGAGTCAGGCGCAATCGCTATTCCCACGGTCGTAGCGCTCAGCATCCTCCGCTTTTCGAAGAGGACGAAGTAGACCCTCGGACGAAACTTGAGTCGCTGAGCCAGCACGATGGTGGCTACAGCGGCGACTACGAGGATCAGCCCCAGAGATCTACGCCTCGCACTTCGGGCACTACCCTTTGCTCTTGGCTCCAAGTGCTTTCCTCTTGCTTCGAACGAGGTCGCACATTTTCTCCGGGACCCGATCCGAGAGCGGCGTTCGGCGTCCGCGGGCTCGAGTACTCCTGTCGACTTGTCGTCCGAACGCATCGTGCAGCCCGTAGCCTACCTGCCGTCCGGCGAATGCTTCGGAAGAGTCTCCGTGCCCATGGCGGAACTCAGCGGCCAATTGCGCACCAATCTCAAGGAACTGCTGGTGCTGGGCGGAAGAGGGGTAGGCCGGCACTCGGCTGCGCGCGCGTGAGTTCGCAGCGCGTGATCCACGCCGCGGTACGGCGTGGACGATGTCGGGCTTCGATCGCGAAACGGGGCCGGGACATGCAACGAGATGAAACAACCCCTCAGGCCGCGCAACGATCAGGTATTGCTCGCGGCTTCGATTTGGTCCTGATCCGAGATCAACTAGAAGCTCGGCCGAGAAGTCGCTGTTCGGCCCCGTAACGCGCTGAGAGAATGTGGTCGCGTTAGGGAGGCCATGCTCGGACGACATTCACCCCAAG
>JANQJF010000019.1 GCA_028281765.1 Planctomycetota bacterium
CTTGGGGTGAATGTCGTCCGAGCATGGCCTCCCTAACGCGACCACATTCTCTCAGCGCGTTACGGGGCCGAACAGCGACTTCTCGGCCGAGCTTCTAGGTCTACTCCCGAATCATCCGCAGCGCCGCCTTCGCGCGCGCGATGACCTGCTTGTCCTCGTGCTCGAGGAACGTCTCGATCGACGGGATCATCGGCTTCGCGAACGTGCCGAGCATCCCGAGTGACGTGATCGATTCGCGCAGCACGGTCAGGTCCTTGCTGATCAGTCCGTGCTCGAGGGCGGACAGCATCTCCTTGTCGCGCCACTCGCACTGGCCGATCATACGGGCTGCGCGGCGGCGTTCGCTCGGCGTGCCGTGGTGCAGGAGGCAGGCCTGCGCCGGGCCGGAGTCGGGGCCGTGGCCCGCGATCGCGAGGTAGGCGCGCGACGCGGCGGTGCGGACCGTGGCGTCGGCGCGGATCGTCGTCGAGAAGGAGCCGCCGACTCCGTTCCAGCGCCAGTTCACGTTGAGGCTCTTCGGGTGGTCGGACAGGATCGCCTTGCGGAGCGCGGGAAGTGCGTCTTCGTCACCGCGGGTCGCCAGGAGTTCCGCCGCGAACTCGCGTTCGAACGCTTGCTTCGACTCGAGCTTCTCGAGCAGCGCTTTTTGGTCGTGCGCGGTCCCCATGTCGAACCGGTGCAGCGCGCGGCCGACCTGGTCGAACGAGAACCAGCCAGTGCGTCGGCTGCCGGTCAGCACGTGTTCGAACATCGTCGTGCGGGAGGCTTCGACCAGTTCGGGATCGGCGTAGACGGCGACGCTGCCGATCGCGGCGAGGTTGGCCGAGCTCGGCTCGCGCTCGAGGGCTTCGATGAGTCGCGGCAGTGCCGGGACCGCCGCGGCGCGCATGCCGCCCAGCGCTTTCGCGGCGCGCTCGCGGACACGGGCGTCCTCGGACTCGAGCGCGCTCGACAGCGACGGGATCGCGGTTTCCCCGAGCTTGGCGAGCTGCTCGATCGACTCTGCCGGCTCTTCGAGTTCGGCGAGCGTGGCGATCAGCGCGTTGATCTTCTCGCGCTCGGCATCTTGCTCCTGAGCTGCGGCGTTCGCTGCCATCAGGGCGCACACGACTGCGGCGCTTCGCGGTGATGGGATCACGACTGCGAAGATAGCACTCACCCAACTTCCCGACGAATCTTTGCGGCCTCGACCCAAACCCGCTCTACTCGTTTCGCCACGGGGCGGAGTCCATGCAGCTCGAACCGATTCATCTGCTCACACTTCTGGTCGCGGTCGGAGTCGGCATCCAGTGGGTTGCGGCGCGCCTGCGACTGCCCGCGCTGCTGCTGCTGTTGATCACCGGAATCGCGCTGGGTCCGGGCTTCGGCGTCGTGCGGCCCGACGAGCAGTTCGGTCGGTTCCAGCAGGCGCTGATCGGACTGGCGGTCGCGGTCATCCTGTTCGAAGGTGGGCTGTCGCTCGAGTTCCGCGAAGCGCGCTTCGCCGGGCGCGTGCTCGCTCGCCTGATCATCTCCGGCCTCGTGGTCGGCTTCGGCTCGGTCATGGCGCTCGGTGTCTACGTGGGCGGGCTGTCGCCGGCGACCGCCGCCGTGCTCGGCGCGATCCTGGTGGTGACCGGTCCGACCGTCATCCTGCCGATGCTGCGCAGCTCGCGTATTTCGTTACGACCGGCGACGCTGCTCAAGTGGGAGGGCATCGTCAACGACCCGCTCGGCGCGCTGCTCGCGGTGCTCGTCGTGAAGATCGCCACCGCGACGGGTGGGGCCGAGGACGCGACGGTGTTCTCGCTCGTCGCCGGGGTCGGGATGAAGGCGTTGATCGGCGGCGCGATCGGCGTGGTTGCAGGCCTCGTGATCGGCTACGGTCTCAACCACGGCATGATCGCCGAGCACATGAAGAACCCGGTCATGCTCGGGGCCGTGCTCGTCGTCTACACGGTGTCCGAGGAGGTCGGCAAGGAGAACGGTCTGTTCGCGGTGACCGCGATGGGTCTCGTGCTTGCGAACCTCAAGAACCACAGCATCGAGGACATCCGGCGCTTCAAGGAGCAGATCGGCACGATGCTGGTCGCGTTCTTGTTCTTGATTCTGTCGGCGCGACTCGAGACGGAGCAGTTGACCAAGCTGCTCGGCATGCCGCTCGTGCTGATCGCGACCGTGCTGTTCACCGCGCGGCCGCTCGTCGTGTGGTGCGCGACGCTGCGTTCGGGTCTGCCGTGGCAAGAGCGCGCGCTGGTCGGTTGGATCGCACCCCGCGGGATCGTTGCTGCGGCGGTGGCCGGCGCGTTCGAGCAGCCGCTGCTCGACGCGGGCTACGAGGACGCCGACCTGCTCGTGCCGATCGTGTTCGGCGTCATCATCAGCACCGTCGTCCTGCACGGCCTCTCGATTCGGCCGCTGTCGCGCAAGCTCGGCCTCGGCTTCGTCGAAGGCACGGGCATCATGATCGTCGGCGCGCAGACCTGGGGCGTCTCGCTCGCGCAGGCGCTGACGAAGGCCGGGGCGTTCGTGGTGCTCGCGGACTCCCGCTACCAGCGCGTATCGCACGCGCGGCGCGAGGGGATGGAGGTCCACTACGGCGACGTGTTGTCCGAGGAGGCGGCGATGGTGCTGCCGCTCGAGCGCGTTTCCTGGGTGCTCGCAGCCACCGACGACGACGCCTACAACTCGCTCGTCAGCATGAGCTTCGCGCACGACATCGGGCGGCATCACTCGCTGCAGGTGACGCCGAGCACGCTCGGTACGCGCAAGGAGACCGCGCACGCGATGGTCGGCTACACGCCGTGGGGCGACGCCGGGACGTACGTCGAACTCAGTCGTCGCTATTGGCGTCACGGCAGCTTCAAGGTCACTTCGATCAGCGAGGAGTTCGGCTGGGAGGCGCTGCAGGAGCGGAATCCGGGCGCGCTGTTCTTGTTCTACGTCGAGGCCGAGAAGCTCTACGCGATCGACGGCAAGCGCGCGCCGACGACGGGGTCGAAGGTCGTCTATCTGACGACGGACGCAGTGTGAAGCCGTGACGGTCGAGCTGCAATTCCTGGGTGCCGCGCGCTACGTCACGGGGACGAAGCACCTGGTCCGGGTCGGCAAGCGCAAGATCCTCTTCGACTGCGGCATGGTCCAGGGACCGCGGAAGATGTCGAACAAGGCGAACCGCGAGCTGCCGGAAGAGCTGCTGGACGCGGACGTCGTCGTTCTGTCGCACGCGCATATCGATCACTCCGGCTCGCTGCCTCGGCTCGTCAAGCTCGGCTTCCAGGGCAAGATCTACTGCACCAAGGCCACGAAGGACCTCGCCGAGGTGCTGCTCTACGACTCGGCACACATCCAGGCGCAGGACGCGAAGTACCTGCGGAAGCGACACCACACGGACTTCTTCCCTCCGTACGACGAGGACGACGTGCGCGAGACCGTGCGGCAGATGCGCGGCAAGAACTACAACGAGCCGTTCGAGATCCTGCCGGGGATCGAGGTCGAGTTCTTCGACGCCGGGCACATTCTCGGCTCCGCGATGGTCGTGCTGCGCGTCGATGACGGCAAACGCAAGAAGTCCATCGCGTTCACGGGGGATCACGGTCGCAAGGCGCTGCCGGTGCTGCGCGCTCCGGCCAAGTTGCCACCGGTCGACGTGCTGCTCACCGAGTCGACCTACGGAGATCGGCTCCACGAACCGGCGCCGGATCTGGAGAAGCGCCTCGGGGAGATCGTCAATCAAGAGATGGAGGACGGCGGTCGGATCCTGATCCCGGCGTTTTCCGTCGGACGGACGCAGAACGTCGTCTACTTCCTCGGCAACCTGATCGCCGAGGGTGCGATCCCCAAGCTGCCGATCTTCGTGGACTCGCCGCTGAGCACGAAGGCGACGAGGATCCTCGCGAGCTACCCCGAGCTGTTCGACGACGAGACGCGCGCGATCCTCGCGTCGGGCCGGCGCCCGTTCTTGTTCGACGGCGTTCGCTACACGGCGTCCGTCGAGGAGAGCAAGTCCCTCAACGATGTGCGGTCCGGGATCATCATCTCGGCATCGGGCATGTGTGAGTCCGGCCGCATCGTGCACCACCTCAAGCAGACGATCGGTCGCAAGCAGGACTGCCTACTCGCGGTCGGATACATGGCGCAGGGCACCCTCGGACGCCGGCTCGTCGATGGCGTCGACACCGTGAAGCTGTTCGGCGAAGAGTTCCGCGTGAACTGCCAGGTGCGCAGCATGCGCGGGCTCTCGGCTCATGCCGACTACCAGGAGCTGCTCGACAACCTCCGGCACCTGATCGACTGCACCGAGCGGGTGTTCGTCGTCCATGGCGAGGAAGAGCCTGCACTGAAGATGGCCGAGCGGCTGCGCGGGATCGGCTTCCGCAAGGTCGACGTGCCTGTCCACCGACAGAAGTTCGAACTCTGATACGGTGTGGGACGTGCTGCGCGTTGTCGTGATCGCGATCGTCCTGTTCGTGCTGAGCTGGGCCGTTTGGCCGCCGACCGAGGCGGAGGCTCCGGTGCGCAATCAGGCGTCGGCCGGGGCGAATTCCGACGAGGTCGCGGAGCCGGTGTCCGCGCGGGTCGCGCGCGAGGCGGTCGAGCGCGAGTCGGAGATCCCGGTCGACGAGGCCGCGAATCCCGAATGGAAGATCCAGGGCCGCGTCGTGCGCACTGACGGGACGCCGCTGTCGGGACTGACCGTGACAGTGTTCGTGCAGGAGCAGCCGCGCGTGATCGAGACCGGGCAGACGGATGCCGAAGGGTGCTTCGACATCGAAGTTCCCGAGCGGCGGGCGATGAAGCTGCTCGTGCCGGAGGCGGGGTTCGTGACGGCTGCACGGGAGTCGGTGTGGCCCGGGGTGTTCCAGGACGTCGTGCTCGAGTCGAAGATCGAGGATGCCGCGGGGGAGTTCGAACTTCGCGTGACGGTGCGGGATCCGGCTGGCGACGCGGTGCCCGCTGCGTTCGTTCGGCTCACGCCTGGCGCGGAGGCGGCCTCGCGCCGGCGCGCGAGCACCACGTCTGATGCGACTGGACCGGGCGGCTCGGTCACGCTGAGCGGCGACCGCATCGGAACCAAACTCCTGTGGGTCGATCCCCCGCACTCGGGTCGGTTCTCAGGGTTGTGCGTCCACCGACGAGAGGTGCAGATCGGTCCCGGTCTCACGACGATCGACGTGTCGCTCGAGGCGGGTGGAGTCATCCAGGGTGCCGTCGAATGGCTGTCCGACCCGATGGCCGAGTCCGTGTTGATCTCGGCCCGCAACGCCGACGGGGAGGTGCGCACGACTCGTGTCGTCGACGGAACCTTCCGCATCGAAGGGTTGCGTGCCGTCGACTACGCGCTGACGACGACGCGACCCGTGTCGCCGATCGCGCTTCCGCGCGTCAGACCGGGCGAAGCCACAGTCACGCTGTCCTTGAAGCACGAGCGCGACCCGCGCGATGTCGGCATGCACATGGGCGAGATCCACGGCTCGATCTTCGGGCCGGCCGGGTTGGGTGCGAAGATCGGAGAGGTCCGTGCGATCCGCGACGGTGTGGTGCGAGCCCGCGCGCGTCTCGACGTCGCGAAAGGCGGCGTGGAATGGGACGCGACGACGTCGCGAATCGACGCCTTCCATCTCGTCGGACTCACGGCAGGTGACTACGTCGTCGTCGCGGTCGTCGGCCGAGAAGAGGTTGCGCGGGTCGGTCCGCTGACCGTTGGCGAACGCGAACTCCTGACCGGAGTCGAACTGCGCGTGAGCGGGAACTGAACTCTCCGTTTGAACCGGTCTAGGCCTTGCAGCACATCTGCTCGAAGAGCGATTCCATGTTGCGCGCAAATCCGTCGGTGTCGCAGACCGGAGAGTTCTCGAGGCGTTCGCGCATGCCCGAGCGCAACCCGGCGAGTTCGTCACGCCGCGCGGATTCGGTCGCGATTGCGATGGCCCGGCTCACGTACTCCTCACGGTCGGCGGCGACGAACTCGTCGAGACCCGCGGCGAGCAGGATCGACGCGCTCGTGCGGCTGGCCCAACGATCCCCGCGGTAGCACATCACCGGCACGCCTTGCCACAGCGCCTCGGTCGTGGTCGTCCCGCCGTTGTACGGGAACGGGTCAAGCGCGAGATCGATCTCGCCATACGTTCCGAGGAACGCGAAGTGGTCGGTCCCCGGGCGGATCTCGATGCGCCGTACGTCGATGCCGTGCCGTTCACAAAATGGCGCGAAGCGCGCGCGAATGGAGGCCTCGTCGGCGCGGTTGCGCAAGAGCAGTCGGCTCTCCGGGGCGCCGGCGAGGATGCGGCACCACGCTTCGAGCACCGCGTCGCACAGCTTGTACTGGGACGCGAGGCAGCCGAACGTGAACGGTTCGCCGCTCGCGCACGGGGACGTGGTCACGTCGGGGGTCGGATGCTCGACGCGGAAAGTGAGGTACGAGCCCGGCACGCGGACAACGGTTTCGACGTAGTGCTCTTCTTCGTCGGGAGACAGGACGGCGTCGTCGCCGATCAGGAAGTCGACGCACTCGAGCCCGGACGTCGCGTACATGTTGAACCACTCGGCGATCCGCGGCGCCGGGCGGTGCGACAGGATGCCGAGCCGGTCGGGCCTGCTGTAGCCGTTGAGGTCGATCAGCAGGTCGAGGTCGGCCGCGCGGACGAGCTCCGCCGCGGCTTCGTTGTCGAGGCCGCGTAGGTCGTGGAATCGATCCGTTCGGTGCGGCCGGTAGTCGGCATCGAGTTCGTCCGCGGCGTTGTCGCCAAAGAGGTGCACCTCGACGCGGTCGCGGTCGTGCGCGTGGACCAGGCTCCAGACGGGCTTCATCCAGTTCGCGTGTTGGAAGAACGAGCTCACGTAGCCGATGCGGAGCGCGTCGGTCGGGATCGTCGGTGGTTCGCGGCGGGGTGCCGTGGGCAGACCGGCGGCCCAGTTGCGCCGCGCTTCGAGCACGCTCTCGGCCGTCTCGTCGAGGGATCCCGGCGCGAGCACCGCGAGGGTCTGCGTCGAGGGTTCGACGACGTTCGGGTCGCCGCTCGCGATCGCGGCGCGGAGGTGCGCCAGGGCCGGCTCGATGTCGCCGATCTCCGCCCGTGCCTTGCCGAGATCGTGGAGTCCGATCGGGTTGTTCGGGTCGAGTGCGATGCAGGCTTCGAGCGGCGCGAGCGCTGCGGCGGGCTGCGAATCCTCGAGGAGCGCGTGCCCGAGCGCGAGTTTCGCGCGGGTGTCGTCCTGCAGCAGCTCGTCCGCGCGCTGCAGAGCGGGGATCGCGTCCTTGGCGCCCGCGGATTCGAGCAACACGCAGCCGAGGCGGAGGTGTCCGTCGCCGTCCTCCGGCTCGAGTTCGACCGCGCGTCGCAGAGCCGGAGCCGCGTGCGCCGGTCGCCCCGCGAGCTCGAGAGCTCGTCCGAGCTCTCGCCACGCGAACGCGAAGTCCGGCGCGAGGGACGCGGCCGTTCTGAGATGGGGCACCGCGTCCTGGGGCGCGTCGAGGCGCATCAGGACCGAGCCGAGGTTGAGGTAGGGTGCCGCGCTCGCGGGTTCGAGTGCAACCGCGCGCGCGAAACCGTCACGGGCACCGGCGAAGTCCTCGATCTCTTCGCGGACGGCACCGAGGTTGTTCCAAAGTTCGACCATGTGCGGAGCGGTTGCCACGGCTTGCTCGAACGCGGAGGCGGCTTCGTGCCACTTGCGCTGCTCGATGAGCTCTTGGCCCAGCTGCGCGTAGTCGATCGGAGTGTCTGTCATCCTACGCTGGCATCCTACGCCGGCATCGATGACTGGATGGCGTTCAGCGCCTTGCGGAGCGAACCCTGGATCTTGACCCCGAACGGACCGGAGTCGATGTGTTTCAGGATCGCGTTCGTTTCGACGTCGGAGATCGCCTGGGCGAGCTGGGTTCGCACGGCCGCGGTGACCGGTTCGCGTTCGTCGTCGCTCGCGTTGATCGCGGCATCGACCTTGTCCTGCAGGCTCTGGAAGATCTCGGTCAGCTTCTTCTGCAGCGCCGCGGCGAGGTCCGCTTCACCGGGAAGCTCCGCGACCTGGCGCTCGAGGTTCGCCAGCTGGCCCATGGCCGCGGACTTGGCCTGCGCGAACATCAGCAGCGATCGCCGGTACTTCACGAGGCCTTGTCCGAAACTCGCCGTGTCCTCGCTCGCGCGCTCTTGTGCCGCGGTCATCGGGTCGTCGGTCGTCGCGTCGTCTTCTTCGATCGAGCCGTCGACCGAGCGAAGCGTGAACCCGAGCTTCAGCATCTTCAGCGTCTTGGCCGCGACTTTGAGCGCGTTGCCGGGCAAGCCGCTCGCGACGATCTCCTTGCCGTCGGCGTAGCACTCACCCTCGAGGAAGAGCATGCCTTCCTTCTTGAGGTTCTTCGCGACGTTCTTGGCCTTCTTGCCGGCAAGGACCGCATGGCCCTTCCACGTCTTGCCGTTGATGTCGAACTCGCGCTTCTTGCGACTGATGTAGATCGGTTCGAGTGTCTTGTCGTCCTTCGGCAGCTTGCGGAAGCGTTGGCGACAGTAGACGCGGTACTCGGCCCAGTTCTCGAGAGTGCCGAGCTCCTCTTCTTCTTCGTCGTCCGCGCCCTTGGCGATCGCGAGGGCGGTGTTCAGGTTCTCGTAGTGGGTGGTCGCGTCTTCCCACTTGCCGGCTTTCTCCGCGGCCTCGGCGTCCTTCGCGATCTTGACGATCTCCTTGCTGTTCTCGGGCTTGGTCGCGAGGACGGCCTTCAGTTCGCCGAACGCCTTCGTCTTCTCTTTCTTGAGTTCGGCGGGCGGCTTGTCGTCCTTCTTCTCTTCGACGTCGGGTTCTTCGGGGGCGGTCGCGCTGCCGACGATCGCTTGCGCATCGATCGGCAGCTTGGCGACGGTCTTGTTCGCTGATTTCAGCAGCCCGCCGGAGATGCCTTCGACGATGAGCTTCTTGCCGTCTCGACGACAGGTGCCTTCGCGGAACTGGATGCCCTGCTTCTTCAGGGCGGCCATCGCCTTCTGGCCCTTCTTGCCGAAGAGCACGACGCGACCGGGCCACGGCTTGTTCTTGACGTCGAAGTCGAAGTCGTCCTTGCTGACGTAGTACGGGTCGCCGTCCTCGAGCGAATTGAGCTGCTCCTTCAGCGCGAGTCGGTATCCGGGCCAGCTGGCGAGGTCTTCGAGAGTCTTGATCAAAGCCATGGGGGGGCGACCTTTCGGAGAATTCGAATCTTACGACTGCGCGGCGTCCGCGGGTGAGTCGACCGGATCCGCATCCGTCGGGGCGGGCTCGTCCGGTACGTCGTCGACCTTGCTGAGTTCGTAGAGCCAGAACGCGCCCTCGAAGAACACCGGGATGAACGCGAGGAACACGCCGTTGCGGATGAAGATGCGGATGCACTCGTCGCTCTTCCAAACCTCGACGAGGAAGATCTTGTGCGTCGTCGACTCGAAGTACCACCCCATCGTGCCGACGAGCAGGAGGACGAACACGCCGCCGGGCATGAAGTCGGCGTAGTCTTGGGCGTACGGATAGCGCGCGTACGCCATGACCCGCGCCGAGAACGGGATCGCGAGTGCGAGGGTTGGCAGGCCGAGCAGGAGCTGGCCGGGGTTCTCGTAGTCGACGTTGAGGTCGACGCCAGCGCTCCACGACAGGAAGAACAGCGCCTCGCTGAACAGGACGACGTACACGCAGCTCATCAGGTAGATGAAGCTGATCGCCATGAGCACGCTCGCGACTCGCTGTGGGCAGCCGACCTTGGGTTGCGGAAGGTCCTCGAAGTTCAGCAGCTTGCGCACGAACTCCTTCACGCGACCCTTCGCGAGTTCCTCGAACACCAGGATCTCGAGGATCCGGAACGAGTACACGTTCGCGGTGATCTGCGTGTAGAGCTTCGTCACCGAGAACACGAGCACGATGCCGATGCCGACGACGACGGTCAGGGCCGTGCCCATGACGAAGTCGTCGCTGATCGTGTCGAGGATGCCGAAGAACGACTGCGCGAGGTTATGGCCCTTGATCAGCCAGTTGTAGAGCAGCGTCCAGACGACGATGATCGCGACGATCGTCGCGCGGAGCCGTCGGGCCTGGGCGCGCGGGTCGAGTTCCTGTGGGTTCGTCATGACGGCCGACTCACAGGATGTTGCCGAACTCTGCCGGCAGCAGGTAGATGAACGCGACCATCATCGGGGTCGCGACGAGAAGCCAGAGCCATCGACTCTGCGCCCAGATGAACTTGCCCTCGAGCGGGTCGATCGGGAAGACGTAGATGAACGCGTAGACGAGGAAGATCGCGCCGAGGAACTGCAGCTCCGGAGACTGCATGCTGTCGCCGAGGAAGACGAGCCCGACGTGGATCGCGAGCATCGACAGCAGCGCGCTCGTCGCGACCAAGCACTTGCCGCGCAGAGTGCCGTCGTAGTCGACGTCCGTCGTCATCGGGAGGAACGACCCGGCTCCGGTGAAGTAGCCCTGCAGCAGCAGGCCGTCCAGCTCGGTTCGGTAGTGGATCTTGACGTCGAAGAGCTTGCCGCAAATCCAGTGGATCACGACGTAGACCAGCATCGGCAGTCCGGCGAGGAACGCCGCCGTCCACGGGCCGATGGTGCCGCCGCTCAGCACGCTCGTGACCGTGTCTTCGGGCAGCACCTGGAGGATGCCCCAGAACGACAGGGCCAGCGCGAGCACGCCGACGAGGATCGCGACCACTGTGGATTGGGCGCCGGCCTCGCCGGCTTCGTCGTCGCGGCCGGCCTTGCTCTCGCGGTGGAGTAGCGAGCCGACCACGAGGTGGCTCGCTGCCTTGACGAAGCGCCGTGTCGCGGCCCGCGCGCTGGCGCGACCGAGCGCGGCGAACGTGGTCCGCATGAAGTTGCTCGACGCCGACCGCATGAATCGGCGCACGGTCGTGCGGAGGATCACCGCGATGCCGACCGTCGCCTCCGACGCGTTACCGCCGAGCGTCGCGTGCTTGGCATCGAACGAGTACACCACCCACAGCGGAATGAAGAGGGCGGCGACCCCGATCCACACGGCGTTGACCGTGTAGAAGCGTTCGAAGGCTCTGGCATGCATGGGAGGTGGGGGCGGGAGAGGCCCCGTCGAAGAGAGAGCTACTGCGTCCAGCGACCGGCGAGCGTCGGCTCGCTGATCGACAGCGAGCGGATCGTGCCGACTTCGATGGAGTCCGCGCCCCGCACGCTGCACAAGGGGATTATGCCCTGAGTCGCGAGGCGTTCGGCGCCCCGCTTCGGAAGTTCGACTTCGGCACACGGCACGGCGACGGATTCGCCATCGATGCTTCGGACATGCACGGGCAAGCCGTCTACGCGATCGAGCTGGCCCGCTCGCATCGTCGGCCCGACCTCGCGCCATGTGCGCGCGAGGAGGTAGCCGACCAAGAACGCGCCGTTGGCCCAGAGCAGGTCTTCGTGCTCCGGCTCGGGCCCTTCTTCTTCGAAGGGGAAGCACTCGGTGGGCGACGTCGTGGGGCCGTACGGCATGCGTGAGAGATAGCGCGGGGCGACGAGTGCGATCGAGCGCGCGTGTTCGCGGGTTCTCAGGAGGTCCCACGTATCGCTCGTGCGCGGTTCGCCCCAGTCGTCGGGGTCGCTGCCGATCCAGAAGCCTTCGGCGCCGACGATGGACGGGGCCGCGGCGGCGACGAAGGGTGCGCCGCCTGCCAGCGCGATCGCGCCGAGCCGATCGAGCGTCACTGCGTCTGCATCGGAACCGTCGAACTCGAACGCCAGGATCATCACCGAGAACGGTTCGCCGCCCGCGGTCTCGACGGTGCGTTCCACGACATGCTTGCGGAAGCCGGCGGCGCCAGCCCCGGCGTCGAGCTCTGCGCGCGACGCATCGAGTAGTCGAATCTGCATCCGGCCGTCGGTTTCGAGCCGATGGACGAGCAGGTCGAGTGCGCGCCAGGCGGATTCGACAGCGCGGAACTCGGGAGCCCGGAGCAGCGCGCGCATCTGTTCACTGGTCGCCCGCTCGACGTCCGCGACCAGGTCCGCTTGCCTTGGATCCGGACGCGGGAGCATGTGGGGCGCGACGAGCTCGCGAATGACGTCGTCGACGAGGCGGTTGCCCGTGCTGCCAGCGGCCGGATCCTGCGCTTCGGTCGCTTCGACCGCGAAGTCGAGCAGGCTGCCGCCGTCGGCGTCGGGTTGCGTCTCGGGTTGCTGCGCCGGTTGCTGCTCTGGCGGCGCCTCCGGTTCCGGTGCGGCGTCAGGTACGGCGCCCGCGAGCTCGGCGATCGCGTCTCGCGACGTCGCGTCGTCGAGCAGTCGTCGCCTCAGGTCGCGCAGGCTGTCGAACACGTCCGCGTTTCGATAGAGCGCGTCCGGGTGGAGGTCGTCGAGTTCGGACAGCGTCACGGTCGTCGGGATTCCGCCGCTCTCACCGAGGCGGATTCGGACCTCCGGAGCGAGCGTTGCGAGCACCTGCTCGAAGTCGTCGCGATCGATCGCGTGGAGCTTGCGTGTGCCGACGCTGTCCGGTTCATGAGCGTCGCGGCTGTTACGTCCGCTGAAGTCACCGACGACGAGGATCTTGAATGGGGTGCCGGGATCGATCTCCGTTGACGCCTGCGCCGCCCGTTCGTGCGGGTTCATGTCGAGTCGAACTTTGGCGCGGGATTCCGGCATGGGTCATTCCCGAGGGAGGGTCGTCAAGAGATCAGAACGGTGAAGCACCCGAGCACGATACTGCCACCGTGCGACGTCATATCGCCCATCCGGGCCGCCGGCTGGTTGCTGATCATGACCTTGGTGCTGCCCTTCACGATCGTGTCGGGTGGACCGACGCAGATCGCCTGGTCTCCCATGCGCGCCGCGGGAAGTTTGCCGATCAACACGGTCGGGGCGCCCGGTAGACACGGGCCGCCGACGTGCGGCACGACGCCCGTGACCATCGGGCAGACGTGCATGTCGGTCGCTCTCGCTGCTGGTTGGCTCATCGTTCCTTCTCCTCGCGACTCACAGCTTCAGTTCCGTGTCGTAGCCACTCTCGTCGACTCCGTCGTCCGCGGGTGTGCTGTCCCAAGGGCGCGGTTGCTCGGCGAGTTCGAACCACTTCGCGACGTAGGACGCCACGCGGTCGTTCAGTTGTTTCGGGTCGAGGATCGCCGCCATCATCAGCGATCCCGTAACGGCGTCCGCGCACGCGCCTTCGGGCGGATGCACGGGCTGCTCGAGGTGGTCCGGGCCGACGCTGCCCTCACACAAGAACACGGAGAGCGCGGCGCAGCCCTGCGGGCTCTCGTAGCCGCTCGTATTCGCCGCTTCGAACGCGGCGCGACGGCGCGGATCGTCCGGTTCGTCGAGCCACGCCTCGGTTGCGGCCAGCGCGGCCCGAACGGGCTCGGCCGCGTCCTCGGGCAGCTCGGCCCGCGCGACTTCGAACGCGAGCCAGACCGCTTCGCGCGGTTCGATCGCGTGAGCCAGGAACCGCAGCGCGTCCCGCTTGGTCTCGAGTTCGAGCAGTTTCTCGAGCATCGCTGCCGCGTGCATGTCCGGCTCGAGCAGGCTCGCGACGTCCGCATCGAACTCGACGTCGCGACAGACGTCCGCTGCGGCCTTGGCTTCGAGCTGTGTTCTTGCTGCGTCCGTCATCGCTTGATCCACACGTGATGGTCTAACCGATCATCGTGATTCCGCCGCCGGCTTCCAGCATCGCGTCGCCCTTGACGGTCGTCATCATGCCCTTGATCTCGGTCTGCACCTCACCCTTGATCTTGACCATCATGCCTTTCATCTCGATGCCCATCTGATCGATCTTGATGCTGTTCGATCCGACCTTGAGCTCGATGCCCTGCATGGCCTCGGTCGTGGCTTCGCCGAGGCTGACCTCCGTCGTGTGGTTACCCATGCCGACGGTGAGCGAGTTGTCGCCCATCTCGACCGAGACGGTGCGGTTGCCCGAGGAGACCGTGTGCGCGTCGTCGCCGGACGAGACCGTCACCGAACGGTTGCCGGAGTTGACGGTCAATGTGTCGTCCGTCTCGATCGTCGTCTCCCGGCTGCCCGAGGAGACTTCGTGGGTCTCGTCGCCCGAGCGGACGGTGATCGAGCGGTCGCCCTCGACTTCGATCGTCTGCGTGCCCTGGTCGATCGTGTAGGTCTCGTTGCCCTTGGACACCGTGAGCGTCCGATCCTTCTCGATCGTGATCGTCTGGCTGCCCTCGTCGTTCTCGCCGACGGTGAGCGTGTCGTCGTGTTGTACGACGCGCTCGAAGTCCTTCTCGGCGTGGAAGTAGACCAGTTCGGAGCCCTTCTTGTCTTCGAAGCGGAGCTCGTTGAAGTTCTCGGCCTTGCCTTCCTTGCTCGAGCGCGTCTTGACACCGGACTGGGTCTTGTTCGCCGGGAGCGCGTACGGAGGCATGTTGTCGGCGTTGTAGACCGCGCCGGTGATGATCGGTCGATCCGGGTCGCCTTCGAGGAACTCGACGACGACTTCCTGGCCGATGCGCGGCAACCAGAGGCCGCCCCACTGCTTGCCGGCGATCGACTGCGCGACGCGCACGAAGCACGAGCTGTCCTCGTTCTTCTTGCCCTGGCGGTCCCAGTGGAACTGCACCTTCACGCTCGCGTACTTGTCCGGGTCGATCTCCTCACCGGACTTGCCGACGACGACCGCGGTTTGCGGGCCGTGTACGCGCGGCTTCGTCGTCTCGGAGGCGGGGCGGAACGTGACGGACTTCGGGATGCACTCGAAGTCGTTCTCGTAGTAGATCCGCGCCTTGAGATCGCTCATCGGCATGACGCGCGCTTGGTGCACGACGCCGGTGAGGACGTACTCCTTACCCTTCTCGTCTTCGCACTCGTGCTCCTTGACCGTGAATTTGTTCCCGGCCGCGAACGAGTCGACGTTGCCGTCGCCGTCGATGACGCAGTGCGCGACTTCCTCGGCCTCGATACGCATTTGCGCACGCTGGCGACCGTCGGTCACGTTGGGGTAGCGACCGGGGTAGTCGTAGAGCTCGTAGTCCTTGATGTTCGGCAGGTCGACAACCGAGGTCGCGGCCGACTCGAGCGTCTCGGCGGGCGTCGTGTGGTTGTAGTCGCGGAAGCTCGCTTTACCCGAGATGTGGGACAGGTTCTTCGTCCAGCCGGTGATCTTCTTGCCGTCGACGGATCCGCTCGACTGCACGACGTCCTTGTCCTCGCCGTTCGCGTGCGCGACCGAGGCGTCGGCCAGGTACATCTTGTGTGAGTTCTTCTCGAAACGGAAGAAGTAGAAGATGCCGTTTTCCTCCATCAGGCGGCTGACGAAGTCGAAGTCGCTCTCGCGGTACTGGACGCAGTACTCGAGTTTGGGGTAGGTGCCGCGCACGTTCGACTTGTCGAAGTCCTTGAACTTCGCCTCGTTGAACACGGCCTCGATGATCTCGACCACCGACTTCTTCTGGAAGACGCGGCAGTCGGTGCGCTTGGTCAAGAACCAGGCGGACGGCACGACGACGAGCGTGTAGTCGCGATAGTCGACCGACTGCTGGCCCTGGATGACCTTGGAGATGATTCCATGGAACTCGCGGGTCGCCGACTCTTGCTCGGAGTCGATGTCCGCGTGGTCCTCGATGCGGAAGGAGACCGGCTTGCCGATGACGTCGGAGCCCTTGATCGCCTGATTGTCCGAGGTGACTTCGAGACGAAAGTTGAAGAGGCCCGAGACCTCTTCGCTGCCGACGAAGCCGCCGAGAACGAACTCGATCCCGCCGACCTTGTCGATCGTGAGGATCCGATCCTCTTGCACGTAGTCCGGGTTCTCGCGGCCCGGCTCGATGCGCGCGGCCGCGGCTTCGGTCGCGGCTTCCGCAGCGGTCTTCGGGACGTTCTTGCCGACGCCCTTGCCGCGGCCCGCTTCGAGCTTCGCGGACGGTCCGGTCCGGGTCGCGATCGTCTCGGTTTCGGTCGTCGTCGACGCAGTCGTCGGAGTCTTGCGACCGAGCGTCTTGGTGAAGCCGACCGACTCGATCGAGATCTGCTTGTAGAGGATCTTGAGTTCTTCGGTCAGGTCCTCATCGGCAGCGCTGGTCTGGCCGAGGGACGTGACGCGCGCCTCGGTGATGAACAGGCGCATGTAGGGCTCGCCGTTCTCCTTGCACGCGTCGATCTGTAGGTCGTACGGCTTCCCGGCGAGAGACCAGTCCAAGATCTTCGGGCTCTCCTCGCCGATCCACTTCGACATCGTGAGACCGGTGTCGCGGAACCGCTTCGATGCATCGGGCGCCTTCTCGCCGTCTCCGCCGGAGTTGCCACCCGTGCCGAACGAGAAGCTCGACAGCTCGATCCAGCCGGCGTGTCGAGTCTCTTCGACTTCACCACGGATCTGGATGTCGTTCTTCGAGGCACCGACCGCGCCGATTCTCAAGTAAGTCGCCATGCTTCGTACCTACGGACTCTTCCCGAGCGACGGGATTGAGACCCGCTCCACGGCGGCCGAGCGTCAGCTCGTGCGTTGGTGTGCCGTCGCCGTGGAACGAGTGCGGATCTTGTTGTGAACGTCGTAGCTGATCTGCTCCATGCTGATCGAGTCGAATTGGAGCTTCAGAGAGATCTCTGCATCGCCCTTTTCGCCGTCGGTCATCTTGAGCGAGTAGTCGATGAGCACGCACTTCTTGAGCACGTAGCGCACGTGAACGCGCCAGCTGCCCTTGAAGATCGCGTCACCGCAGACGTCGATTTGAACTTCGTCCAAGGTGTTCCCGTCGAGCATCCATTGCATCAGCCCTGGACTGCACTCGTCTGGTTCCTTGGTGACCTCGAAAGGCTCGATCTTCGGTTCGGGAGCGCCTTCTTCGAGGCTCTTCCGAACTTCGTCTTCGTCGAATGCGATGTCGAACGAGCACCCCTTGATCGGGATCCAGTTCTTGTGCGACTCCGCGACGACGTCGCCCTTGATCGAGCCGGCCTTCATGAAGATCGGCATGTGTAGATCTCCGGGCTTGGGTTTCGAGCCGCGACTTAGGTCGCGCCGCTGGCGGTTTCGAGGTCGTAGATCACCGTGTCGTGGGTGTCTTCGGTGTTGTCCTTCTTGTAGGAGACGAACTCCATCATGACCTTCGTGAAGTCGAGGGACAGGTTCTCTTCGACCTTGCCTTCTTCGTCACTCTCTTGGTCGTAGTTCGTCAGCAACACGTCGGACAGCGTCAAGCGCAGCACGACTTGGCCGTCTTCCTTGCAGATCTCGATCGTGACCGTGTAGGTCGCACCCGAGATGTTCCACTTCATGAGGTCGGGGCTCGCCTTGTCCATCGGCTTGGTGATCTCGACGTCCTTGAAGTCGACCTGCGAGGTCGTTCGGTCAGTGACGTTGCCCGGCGACGTGTTGACGCCGTCGCGCTCCGTCGGGATCTTGACCGAGCTCAGGGGAATCCAGCCGACGTGGTCCTTCTGCGACGCGTTGCCAGTGATGCTCGCGTTGATGCTCATCGGACCGCTCGTGGTGCCGGAATCACACTTCATGTAAACAGCCATTCTCGTTCTCCGCTATTGAGTGTTGGGTTTGGTATGCGATGCCGATACCGGGCCGGATCCGGTGAGTGGCGTGGTTTCGTGGGGGCGCTCGGCATACCGAGCGGGCCGGAAAGGCCTCCGACTCCCGTCAATTCTTCAGCGTCCAGAATCTCACGTCAAGGTGTAGGCAAAGGCTCCGTCTTGGCCGACGCCGACAGAAACGGAGTGAACCTCTTCGCCATCCGCCATGTGTGACAGGAACTCCTTCGCGAGTTCTGGAAGCAGTGTTCGGTTGAGGATGTGGTCGACATTGCGCGCGCCTGTCTCGACCTCGGTGCAGCGTGCGCCGATCGCGTCGACGAGTTCCTCGCCGTAGGTCAGCGGTACGCCGTAGGTCTCCTGCACCCGCCGCACGATCTTGCCGAGCTTCAGGCGAATGATGCCCTTCATCACGTCGTCGTTGAGCGGGTAGTACGGGAGGATGTTGGTTCGACCGAGGAACGCCGGCTTGAACGTCTTGAGCAGCTCGGGGCGCAGTGCCTCGACCAACCCTTCTTCGTCCGGCATGGTTTCGGGATCGGCGTAGAGCGACATGATCGTGTCGGTGCCCGCGTTGGTCGTCATCAGGATGACCGTGTTGCGGAAGTCGATGTCGCGGCCTTCGCCGTCCTTGAGCGTGCCCTTGTCGAACACTTGGTAGAAGATCTCTTGGACTCCGGGGTGAGCCTTCTCGAGCTCGTCCAGGAGTACAACGCTGTATGGCTTGCGGCGTACCGCCTCGGTGAGGATTCCGCCTTCGCCGTAGCCGACGTAGCCGGGGGGCGAGCCCATGAGGAGGGACACTTTGTGCTCCTCCTTGAACTCCGACATGTTGATGACGGTCATGTTTTGCTCACCTCCGTAGAGGAGTTCGGCGAGCGTGATTGCCGTCTCGGTCTTGCCGACGCCGGACGTGCCGACCAGCATGAACACGCCGATCGGGCGCACCGGGTCCGTGAGGCCGGCGCGGCTTGTGCGAATCGCTTGGGCGATCGCTCCGAGTGCGTGGGACTGACCAACAACATGCTCCTCCATGCGTTCTTTGAGGTGGAGGACGTTGTGGATTTCGTCAGAAACCATCCGGCCGGCCGGGATCCCGGTCCAGGCCTCGATGACCTCGGCGATCGCTTGCGCATCGACGAAAGGGTGCACCAGGGGCGATTCGCCCTGCAGTGAGCGCAGCTCGGAAATCGCGGCTTGGAGGCCTTCACGGACGTCCTGGGGCACTTCCTCGCCCGCAGCGAGCGCCTCGTCGATCCCGGCCTTGAGCTCGTCGATCTTGGCCACGGCCTCCTTCTCCTTGCCCCAGAGCTCCTCGAGCTCGACCAGTTCGCCCTTCTTCTCGTCGCGCTCGGTTTCCAGTGCGGCGACGTCTTCGGCCTTGGCATCGCCCGAAGCGACCTCGCGCTGGAGGATGCCGATCGTGGTCTCGAGCTGGGTGATCCGGCGTTCGCAATCCTCGATCTGGGAGGGGCGGGCGGACTGGCTCAGGTTGACGCGCGCGCAGGCGGTGTCGAGGACGCTGACCGACTTGTCCGGCAGCTGGCGGCCGGAGAGGTAGCGGCTCGACAGCCGGACGGACTCGATCACGGCTTCGTCCATGATTCGGACGCCGTGGTGCTTCTCCATCGTGCCGACGAGGCCGCGCATGATCTGGATCGCGACGTCGATGTCCGGCTCCTCGATCTTGACGACCTGGAAGCGCCGTGCGAGCGCGGCGTCGCGCTCGAAGTACTTCTTGTACTCCGCCCACGTCGTCGCGGCGATCGTGCGAAGTTCGCCGCGTGCGAGGGCGGGCTTGAGCAGGTTGGCGGCATCACCCTGTCCGGCCTGGCCCCCGGCGCCGATCATCGTGTGCGCTTCGTCGATGAAGAGGATCACCGGTTGCGGCGATGCCTTCACCTCGTTGATGACGTTCTTGAGGCGGTTCTCGAACTCGCCCTTCATACCGGCACCCGCCTGCAGGAGTGCGAGGTCGAGCGTGCGCACGATGACGTTCTGGAGGGAGGGGGGCACTTCGCCCTCGGCGATCTTGAGCGCGAACCCCTCGGCAACGGCGGTCTTGCCGACGCCCGCCTCGCCGGTCAGGATCGGGTTGTTCTGACGACGCCGAGTCAGGATGTCGATGATCTGACGGATCTCGTTGTCGCGACCGAGCACCGGGTCGACTTTGCCGTCGCGGGCGTTCTTCGTCAGGTCGATCGTGAACTGGTCCAGCGCGCCGGTGCCGCCTGCGACCGGGGCGCCCGGTGCGGGTGTGCTGGCAGAGGCGGCTTGGGCGAGTTCGTCCGAGCCTTCCGTAATCTTGTCGTAGTCGCGCTGCAGCGTCTCGACCGAGACAGCCTCGAATTCCTTGGAGGCCTGGATCATCTGGTGCGCGAGTCCGTCACCTGACAGCATCGCGATCAGCACGTGCCCACTGCGAACGGCTCCCGCGTTGAACTCGAGCGACGCGACCAGCCACGCTTCCCGCGCGAGGTCGACGACGGAAGGCGCGAGCGCCGGCGGTCGCGAGTTGCCGGTCTTGAGTCGGTCGAGCGAGCGCGTCAGGTCCGCGATCACGCGCGACGCGTCGATCTCGAAGTGGCGCAGCGCGAGCGACAGATCCGAGTTCGGGGCCTCGAGAAGCTTCAGCAACCAGTGCTCGACCTCGATGTTGTAGTGCGTGCGAGAGAGACAAAGGCCGGCGGCGGATTCGAGCGCCTGGCGGCAAGAGTCGTTGAGGTGAGCGACGAGAGATCGCAGGTTCGCGGTCATGGTGATGTTGCAGGGCTATCGGTCCAGGCAGATCGGCACTTCGTCGTCGTAGTGGTTCGGATCGAGTGCGCCGAGCCAGAGAGACTCGCCGAGAGTCGTGGTCTTGCTGTCGCCGCCGAGTCGAGCCGGTTGCACCGTCTCGCGCTGGACGCGGCAGTAGATGTCGAAGTCGACGTCCGGTCCGAGGTAGGAGCGGACGATGTCGGGCAGCCAGGGATAGTCGCCCGTGCGCGGGGCGAGGCGGTGCACGGCGCTCGCGCGCACGGGGCCGATCTCGATGCGAACGCCGGACAGGACGTCCCAGACGCGGTCGCCGAGAACGGCGGATGAGCCGAGCTCGCTGCGGAACCCGTCGTGCCGACGCTCGCCGAGACGCGTGCGTTCTTCGGGGACGAGCTCCTGCCAGCGGCCGACGAACTCGTGCACCTTCGTCGGGTAGCCGACGATCGCCTCGATCATCGTCTCGAGCCCGATGGCCGTGCGCTGTTGGCGGCCGAACAGGCCGGCGAAGTAGAACCAGCTCTCCGCGCGCTCCGCCGGGCGTTCGCGCAAGCCCTCGGTCTCGAGGCCGACGAGCGCGCTGATGACCGAGGTGATGTCGTCGCGATTGCGCTGCAGGTGCGCGGCTTCGTAGGCGTACGGCAGCCGATACTTGCGCCACGCGCGGTAGAAGAACGAGATCGAACGGTGCTGCAGCGTGTCGACGAAGTCGAGCAGCGAGGTGTCCCGCTTGGACAGGCGCTCGAAGACTTCTTCGGTGTAGTGCCACGGCAGTTCGGCGCAGATCCCGAGCGCGCCCATGAAGGTCACGCCGAACTCGATCGCCTGCGCGCCACCGGCGACCGGGTTGCGACGCGGTTCGGCGGTGCGGATCGCGCTCGGCTGGAACCCGAGAGAGGGCGTGCCGCGGAAACGCGCGGCTTCGAACTGCGGCTCGTGATCGAGCCCGACCGGCCGCCCCTTCACGCCCCGAATGTGGCCGCGCTCGACCAGGCGCAGAGCCTGGAAGAACTCGAACTTCTCGGGGTGTTTGAGCAGGTCGGCCATCAGACCAAGACGCGAGTGCCGCTCCTTGCCGGCCAGCGGCGCACGCCGTCGTCCTCCTTGCGGGAGGTCGTGACGAGCTGCACGAACGAATTGACCGAGGTGTACGACGCGAGGAAGCGATCGAGCAGGATCGCGAACTGGTAGGCGCCGGTTGCGCCGAGTCGCTCTTCGTCGAGTTCGACCCGCACCTCCGTGCCGCGACACAGCCCGAGGACGCCCTTGTCGCGGATGCGGATCATCGTGGGGCGACTCTCGACGCTCTTGACGGCCGCGATGATGCTGCGCGTGACGGCGGTATCGGCCAGGTCGTTGACGCGCAGGATCTCGCGCAGCGCCTCGGCGCCGTCCGAGCCGCCGGAGATCGAGAGGTGATTGAGCGACATCTGCGAGACCAGCCGCCACAGAGCGCCGTGGTCCAGTGGTGGGCGGCGCGTCTCCGAGAACGGCGTCAGGCAGTGGATCTCCTCGACGCCGCCGCCACCCTCGCTGAATCGGAGGCGGGGCTCGCCGCCGCCGAACGGGAGCTTCGACGGCAGGTTGCGATTCAGGCACGACACCTCGACTTCGAGGATCCAGTCGCCCGGCACGCGGGGCTTCGCGTCGAGGTCCACGAGGGAGATGTACATCTCCGTGCCCGCGTCGCGGTCTTGGATCGCGGAAGGCGACGTGCGGCGGTCGCCTTGCCAGAACGACTCGCGTGCTTCTTCGTCACCCGAGTGTTGGAACCCGTAGAACGGTGCGTAGTCGCGTTCCGCGCCGTCGCGCGACATCGCGCGCACGGATCGGATCGTGTGGACTTCGTGTGCCTCCGGATTCCGTGCGTCTGGGATGACGTGGTAGTCGGTCCGGGTCTCGTCGAGTTCGATCGGGTCCGCGCGGCGGATGTAGAGGTTCACGACCGGCGTGCAGCCGAGCACGAACGAGTCACGGTCCACGATCTGCTCGAGGTCGCGGTCCGTGCGACGCGTGAAGATGAAGACTTCGATCGCGTCTCCGAAGCGTTCGGGGTGGTCGGTGGGGAGGCCGACGAGATCGACGAACTGGAACTTCTGCGGGAACAGGAAGTACTCGGCGAGGAGCACGGTGCCGCGCTGTGTCCGTCCGGTCGGCAAGAGCGCTTCGGAGCGATCGAAGCCGACCGGCTGCAGAGCGTCGGGTCCGAGAAGGGTCGGCGCCTTGTCGTTCGTGCCGGTGGCGACCGCGACTCCGAGGACGTCGTCCAGCAGCAGCTCGTAGAGCTGCTGCACCGCGCTGGGCTGACCGGTGAGATAGAAGCGTAGCCGGTCGATGCCGAGCTCGCCCATCGTGCACTGATCTTCCGTGGTGACGAGTCGAAGCCGGAGACAGCCGCTCGCTCCCGACGCCGCTGGGGACTTCGGGGCTTGGAACGGCGCGCCGACGAGAGAGGCCGAGTCGATGCGGATCGGCCACGTCGTGACCGGATACGACGTCGTGAACTGGCAGGGCGCGCCGTAGGCGAGGTCGCTCTCGAGCATCGAGCCGGCCTCGACTTGGTAGCTCGTCGTCATCTCCGGACTGCACTCGAGCTGCACGATCGCCATCGAGGGCACCGGCGCGAGGTGGTGCGGACTGATGACAGAGAGGATCGCTTCGGCGAGTTCGGGGAAGTCGTCGTCGAGCTTCTTGCGCGTGCGCGCGTTCAAGAACGCGACCGACTGGATGAGTCGGGCGACGTGCGGGTCGTCGACGGAGTCGCGGCTCAGGCGCAGACGTGCGGCGATCTTCGGATGCGCACGAGCGAACTCCGCTCCCATCTCGCGCAGGAAGGCGAGTTCTCGTTCGAAGTAGGGAAGCAGGTCGTCGGACATCAGATCTCGACCTTGAACGTGCGGGAAACCGGTTCGACGCGAGAGTCCATGACGAGCGATTCGGGAGCGGGCTCGGCGTAGACCTCGGCCTCGATGCGGAACTGCAGCGAGCGCGTGCTGACGTCGACGCCGTCGATCAGCGTCAGGTCGACGGACTTGAAGCGTGGCTCGTGCTCGCGCAGGTGCGTCTCGATCATCTGCACGAACTTCTTGCGGCGACGTTCGGTGCTCAGCGTGTGGCCGACGAAGTCCGGGATGCCGTAGTCGGCGACCGTGCCCTTCGCGTCCTCGAGCGATTCGGGCATCGGGATGCAGCGGCGTCGCGTGTTGAGGAAGGACTGCACGTCGCGACGCAGCGCGTCGCGGACCAATCGCTCCAGCTTCTTGCCCGACAGCGGGACCTCCTGCTCCTTGTCCGGGTCGTCGTCGATCAGTCGATCGAGCAGCGACTGAAGAACGGGGCGGCGGTCGTCGAAGTCGGCCATGCGAGACTCAGGATGACGGTGCTTGCTCGAAGAGGATCTCGCCGAGCTGGAGAACGGTCGGGTCCTCTTCGCCGACGAGGAATCCGCGAAGTCCGGCACCACGGACGACGTCGCCGGGCTTCTCGACCCACTCGGTGGCGCGGCCGAGCATCAACTGCTCGTCCTCGGTCGGCTCGTGGCTGGCGTACGTCGACGGGATGTAGACCACGCCGTCCGGACCGTTCTCGACGTTCATCTCGGCGGGGATCCACAGCAGGTCGAGCGGACGCTCCGGCTTGCGGGGGGCGAGGCGCTGCACGGTGTTCATCGGGATCCAGTAGTACTTGCCCGTCGACGTCAGCACTTCGAACATCCCGCCGACGAGATCGTCGAGGTCGCGCATGTCGTCGAAAGCCTTGCCGTCGATCGTGCCCTTCGCGGCGGGACGTGCCTCTTCGGCTTGGGCGAGCAGGTCCGCGGCGCGGGCGTCGTCGCCTTCACGCGACATCAGTGAGGCTTCGATGCGCAGCCGGATCTCCTCGGTCGGGTCCGCGAGAACTTCCGGCACTCGGCCCTCACTGAAGAACTCCTGGCGGGACTTGGCGGCGCGCAGCAGCTGGCGAATCAACGAGACCCCGACGCCCGCTTCCGGCGACTGGTTCGTGACGATCTCGAGCTGCGCGTCGGCGCGGTCGAAGTTGCCGACGATCGCGAGGAGTTCTGCGAGGAAGCCGCGTGCGACGATGTCGGCGGGCTTCTTGCGGACCTCACCGTTCATGGCGTCGATCGCCTCGTTCAGTCGGCCGGCGCGATACAGCTGTCGTGCGTCCATGCGTTCTATCTCGTGTTGAGGATCTCGGTCGTGAGCCGGATCGACGAAGACATCTGGTCGAGTTGGAAGTGGGGTCGAAGGTGGATCACCGATGCGTACGTGCCGGGCTTGCCGGGGACTTCACGCACCTCGATGCCGGTCTCGGTCAGCGGGTACTTGGCCTGCGCTTCGGGGTCCGACGTCTCCGAGGAGACCGAGAGATTGAATAGCCACTCGCCGATCTCGTTCTCGATCTCCTGCGCGGAGGCGAACGAACCCGAGCGATCGCGGCAGATCATCTTCAGGTAGTGGGCGACGCGCGCGGTGCACATCATGTACTGCAGCATCGACGACAGCCGCGCGTTGGCGGTCGCGTCCGGCGTGTCCATCTTCTCCGGACGCTGGATCGTCGGCGTCGCGTAGAACGCGGCGAACGGCAGGCCGCGGCACGCGCACAGCGAGATCAGGCCGTGGTCGGAGAGAATGCGCTCCTGTTCGTCCGTAACGACGACATCGGTGAACGGTCGAGCGGCTCCGCCGTGCGCCTGTCGGTCGAAGTCGGGCGTCGGGAAGTCGGTCACGAGGCCGCCGCCGTCCTGTCCCGTTTCGACACCGCGGATGTTGCCGAACCATCCACACTGGTCGAAGGCTCGGATCAGCACGCCACCGAACGCGTAGGCCGCGTTGCCCCAGAGGTAGGACTCGCCGTTCGGGTTGGACACATCCTCTTCGAACCGGAACATGTCCGCGCGGTCCGGTATCGGGGACCACGGCTTGCGCATCAGCACGCGCGGTAGCGTCACCGCGAGGAAGCGGCTGTCCTCCATGTCCCGCATCGAGTTCCAAGCGACGTACTCGGTCTGCTGGAAGATCCGGGTGACGTCGATGTTGCGTCCGAGTTCGGCGAACGTATCGAGGCCGAACAGCGAGGGGTGCGCGCTCGTGACGAACGGGGCGAACGCCGCCGCCGCGACTTGCGCGGCCGAACGCAGAGTGCGCACGTCGTCGACGGGCTGGTCGACTCGTGGCTTGTGCGCGATGTAGTAGTCCCCGATCAGCACGCCGAACGGCCGGCCGCCGGGAGTGCCGAACTCGTCGCTGTACACTTTCCGGAACAGCGTGCTCTGGTCGAATTCGATCGCCTTGTCGAGGTCCTTGCTCAGCGCGCGCCAGTTGGCGTCGAGTAGCCGGACCAAGACGTTGTCGGCTTCGCTCGCGTGCTTGACGAGGTAGCGCACGCCGCGCCAGGTCGCTTCGAGTCGCTGGAACTTCGGGGCGTGCAGGATCTCGTTGAGCTGCTCGTTGAGCAGGCGGTCGATCGCTGCGATGTCGAGGGTGAGTCGCCTGACGATCTCGCGACGGCTCGGCGCCGCATCGCCGTGACTCAGGTCGAACCAGACGACGATTGCTTCCCACGCCGACCGACGAGCGAGGAAGCGCTCGAGTCGGGCCTCACGCGTGGCGTCGGCGGCTCGCGTGTTCGCGATCACCTCGTCGAGAAGGCTCGAGCTGCGAGTTTGCGCCGGCATCGGGGGCCCGAAGCGTACGTGTGAGGGGGGGCGGGAGAGGGCGCTCGGCCGCCGCGGCGGCCGAGCGAGGCGAGAGATCGATCAGGCCTTCTTCGGGACCTTCGCGACCAGTCGCATCGACGTCGTCAGCTCCTCCATCTGCAGCCAAGGCCGGAGGTAGGCGATGGCGTTGTAGGAGCCGGGCGAGCCCGGGATCTCTTCGACCTCGATCCGCGCGTCCGCCAGCGGCTTCTTCGCGCGGACCTCGGCAGACGAGGCCTTGCTGTTGTTGACGTAGTTGTTGATCCACTTGTTGAGCCACTTCTCGCAGTCCGCGGCTTCCATCGACGAGCCGATCTTGTCGCGGGCCATGACCTTCAGGAAGTGACTGAAGCGGGAGGTCGCCATGATGTACGGCAGGCGCGCCGAGATCGCGGCGTTCGCGGTCGCGTCGGGCTCGTCGTACTTCTTCGGCTTCTGCGTCGACTGGCCGCCGAAGAACACCGCGTAGTCGGTGTTCTTGTAGTGCGACAGCGGCAGGAAGCCGAGGTTGCTGAGCTCGGCTTCGCGACGGTCCGTGATGCCGACCTCGGTCGGGCACTTCATGTCCATGTCGCCGTCGTCGCTCTTGAACACGTGCGTCGGCAGGTTCTCGACCTTGCCGCCGCCTTCCGCACCGCGGATCGCGGTGCAGAAGCCGTTCTCGGCGAACGCGCGCGTCAGGACGGTGCCCTTGACGTAGGCGGCGTTCATCCAGCAATACTGGTCGTGCTCTGCGGGCTTGCCGACACCCTCTTCGTCGACCGGCAGTTCTTCGTAGTTGAACTCTTCGATCGGGGCCGTGTTCGCGCCGTAGGGCATCCGCGCGAGGGTGCGCGGCATGACCATGTTGACGAAGCGCGAGTCCTCGGTGTCCCGGAACGAGCGCCACTTCGTGTACTCGGCGGTCTCGAAGATCTTCTCGAGGTCGCGCGGCTTCGACAGCTCTTGCCAGCTCTCGAACCCGAACATCTGCGGCGCGGGCGCCGTGACGAACGGGCAGAACGCGGCGGCCGCGACGTTCGACATGTTCTGCAGCGTGCCGATGTCCTCGGGGTGCGCGGAGAACTCGTAGTCGCCGATCAGCGCGCCGTACGGCTCACCACCCGGCGAGCCGAACTCGCTCTCGTAGATCTTCTTGAAGACCTGGCTCTGGTCGAATTCGACGGCCTTGTCGAGATCCTTGAAGAGCTCGCGCTTGCCGCAGTTGAAGACGCGGATCTTCAGGGAGCTGCCGGTCTCGGAGTTCATGACGAGGTGGTTGAGTCCACGCCAGGACCCCTCGAGCTTGCGGAACTCTTCAGAGTGCATGACTGCCGAGAGTTGTGCGGACAGCAGCTCGTCGATCTTCTGGACCGCGGCGTCGAACGTCACCGACAGGTTCTTGTCCCAGGTGACGGTGCCCGCCATCGCTTCGGTCGCGAGCGCGGAGAGGAGCTCCGTCGCGCGATCCGGCTCGGTCTGCTTCGTCGCGGAAATCGCCTGGTCGAGCAGGCTGACTTCGGTGGTTTCGGCCTGAGCTTCGGCGTTTTGCTTTTCTTCCATCTCGCTCATCACTCACCTCCGCCTTCCGGGGCGTCGCCGCCACCGTCACCGCCGACGCCGAGTTCGCCCGCGAGCTTCTTCATCTGCTCGGTGTCGGTCAGGACGCGCTCGAGGAGCTCTTCCAGTTCTTCCGAGCGGTCGACCTTCGACAGCAGGTCGGTCAGCTTGCTGCGGGTCTCCATGAGCTTCTTCAGCGGCTCGATCTGCTCGGCGACCTTGGCCGGCGAGAAGTCGTCCATTGAGTTGAACTTCAGGTCGACGGCCATCTGGCTGCCGTCGTTCGTGATCTTGTTGTCGACCTTGAAGTGCAGCTCCGGCGTCATGCTCGCCATGACCGAATCGAAGTTGTCGCGATCGATCTGCACGAACTTGCGGTCCTTGAGCGACTTGAGCGGCTGCTCCGGGTTGCCCGAGAAGTCGCCGAGGACGCCGACGACGAACGGCAACTCGCGCTCGATCGCGGCGCCCCCCGTCTCGACCTCGTAGGTCAGGTGTACGCGCGGTTTGCGCACTCGTTTCAGCTTGTCGTGAACGCTACCCATGGGGATACCACCGTGGTTCTAGGGGGAGTGTGTTGAGTCAGTGTGTGCAGGTCGGCTATTCGTCGTCGAGATCGTCGCCGCCGGCGCGGCCGCGGACGCCCGTCATGAGGCCGAAGTGATCGCGTGCGCTGCTGTCCGGGATCAGCTCCTCGATCAGTTGATCGAGAGGCATCCGGCCCCAGCGCACGGCCTGGTAGAGCATGCTCGAGAGCGGCGAGTGAGGCTCCGCGTCTCGGAAGTAATCGGCGACTTTGCTCAGGATCCTGAATGCGTCATCGCGCGTATTGATCTGGTCGGGCCGAGCCGCCGGTGCGGCTGCCGCGGCGGCAGGAGTGTCGCCTTCTGCAGGGGCCTCCTCTTCCGGTGCGGCTTCCTCCGCCGGAGCGTCGAGCACGATCCCGGCGACCGACTCGAGCACGTGCTTCATCGTCTGCTTCGCCTCTTCGAGCGTGTTGCGCAGAGACGAAGACGGCGGCGAGTCGTTGCCGCACTTCTCGTCGAGAACGGCCGTCATCTCGAGGAAGTACTGCAGCGACTCGTCGATGTCGCCCGCGATCGCGCGGAGCACGTCGGGGTTGGAGTTGCGCACCGTCGTCTCGAACTGTTCGAGCGTCCCGGCGCCGTGTTCGAGGGCCTGCTCGATGGCCTGCGCGTCCTCGGTGCGCGACAGTTCGCGCGCCTTCGCGTAGCGCCAGAGGCCGAACGGACCGCGGTCCCCGTCGTCGGTGATCGGCGCGAGCGCGATCGGAACGGCGAGGGTGCCTTCGGATTCCCCGCCGTTGAGGCCGACGAGCGGTGCGACTCGGGTCGCGATCCCGTCCTCGTCGGGCATTGGATGCAGGTTGTCCCAGAAGCCGTCGATCAGCTCCTTGGTCAGGCGGAAGCCGTCCCGCAGTCCGGCGAACCCGTGTTCGCGCACGAGTGCTTCCGTCAGCCACGCGGCGATCTCGAGGTCCTTGGCCTTGGTCGCCAGGACGTCGGGCGCCAGCTGTCGGACTTTTCGCCATTCGGCGGCCGCATCATCGGCCTTGCTCTTGTCACCCGAGCGTTCGAACGCCCGCGCGGCCGCCCGGGCGTCCTTGATCTGGTAGTAGGACGAAATCGGCGACGGGTCGGCCCGTAGGTCTTCTCCGGCCGGATTTTCCCCCTCGATCGGACGGATCAGGGACTCGAAATCCAAAGTCGACGGTGAGTTCATTTGGTATCGACACCTACCTCACGGCAGGCCTGATGACCCGTGCTCGTGCCTCGGGCCTTCACCTCCCATGCCGTAAAACGATACTGGGAAGCCTACAAACGACAAGTCTCGCGCGGCGTGCCGGGCGGGTTCTCCTCAGGATTGCAGGCGCCCGACGAAGCCGGTCAGCGTGCTTCGCAATGACGCGGCGAGTGAGGAGTGCGTCGGTCGGTCGGCACCGCGGCCGGCCGCCGGAGCGTGGCCGCTCGCGAGGTCGCCGAGCCCGAGCGGCTGCTCGGTGGCCGGCGCGAGCCAGGCCGCGTGCGACGAGTCGAGGGGCGCGCGAAACACGGTGACGAACGGTGCGTCCGACGCGCTTGCGGACTGTGGAAAGAATGCTGTCGGCAGCGTGTCCCCGTCGTGCAGCGACAGTCGGGTCAGGATCTCGAGCCACGCGCCGACCTGATCGCGCGTGGGCAGGCCCGCGGCGAGGGGGAGTCGAATCGGTCGATTCGCGTCGCCGCGCACCGGACCGTGCAGCGTCGTGAGGAATCGCTCGAGGCCGTCGCGCCCGGCGTCTGGCCAGAGTGCGTCGAGCCACGCGTCGAGGGCGACGTGGCTCGGCTCGGCGTCCGGCAGCTCGTCCACGTCGATCGCTTGCCCGCGCAGCGTCGCGAGCGCCTGTTGGCCGTCGGGCTGCTCGGCGCATTTGCGAAAACGTCGATCGAGTTCGCTCCACAGGCGCTGCGACTGAGCGAACGAGCCTTCGATCTCCTCGAGCAGGACCCGCTTCTTGCGTTCGACGCAGATCACGAACGGGAAGGGCCGCAGGCCGCCGGCGTCGGAGCTCGGGCGCAGCACGCCCTGCAGCGTGCCGTCCAGGACGTCGCCGATGACGAACCGCATCGCGCAGGCTGGCTCGGGTACATACTCGGGATGGGCTTCCGTCGAATAGGTCCGGTCGAGCCAGTCGCGCAGCGCGAGTCCGGCGCCGTCTCCGAGGCCGAGCCGCAGGTAGTCCTTCGCGAGGGGGAGCTTGCCGTAGAGCTGGATCGGCGGGCGTTCGCGACGTCGGAAGCCGAACATCCGTGCGGATCAGTACGGCTTCGGCTTCTGCGCGGGGCGGACCGGCAGGTCCAGCTCCGCGCCGTTGCGCGCGAACGTGAGCTCGAGTTTGCCGGTGGGGCCACCGTCCTCGGTGCGCAGTTGCGCGGTCCAGGTCTTGCCGCCGTTCGGGTCGGGATCGCCGGACCACGCGACGAGGAGCGGTGCGAGTGGGCCTTTGTAGGTGACCCACGCCGCGCCTTTCGGGCGGTCGTCCGGCCACTTGAATCGGCCGCGATGCGTCGTGTTGCTCCAGTAGAACCAGAAGTCCGCGTCGACGTCCGGCTGGAACTCCCAATCGAACTTCTTCAGCTTGGCCCACCGCTTGTCGTCCCAGGCCGAGAACCCGGGGATCGCCGAGCCGGACGGTGCGGTGGCGTGGTAGAAGAACTTGCGGCTGCCGTTCTGGTTGATGTTCCAGGCGTTGCCGCGCCCGCTGCGCGGGATCGCGGGGCGAATCTCGAACTTCGATTCCTCGATCGAGACGCCGGGCTCCTTCAGGAAGGTCTGCAGGCCGATGAGGAAGCGCTCGGTCTCCCACCAGTCGCGGTCCGCGTCGGGCGCGGTCCAATCGTCAGCGGGTCGCAGGTCGCGCGCGTTCTCGTCGAGCGCGTCTTTCTTCATCCGGTAGCGATCGCGCAGTGAGTCGAGGATGCCGCCGTCGCGTAGCAGGGCGTTGAGCGTGCCCAGGACGTCTTCGTTCTCCGCCGCGGAGTTGATGTCGGCGACGTTCGACGCGAACAGCGTCGTCAGGAGTTGGGGGTTCACCTTCTGCGCGAGCTCACGGATGTAGCGCTGCCGGACGTCGGACTCCAGGCGCTCGCGCAGCTTCTGCTGCAGCGGTCGGAGGTAGAACTGCACGGTGTTCTCGAACGGCTTGTCCGAGGGTGCGGTGAGCCGGAGCGCCGTGCCGGCGATCGCGTGCGGCCGGTTGTCGGCGATGTGTCGATCGACTTCGGCGAGGGTCTCCTGCAGCAAGCCGGTGATCTCGTCCCGCGTGAAGTCACGGGCGCCCTTGTCCTCGAACTTGCGCAGCTCGGTCAGTTCGTCCTTCGTCTTTTCGAGGAACGTCGCGGTCGAGATGGGGAGCGAGTCGAGGAGCTCCGGCGAGTTCGGCGGCGGATAGTCGAGTTCGCGCGCCGTCACGATCTTCTCTTCGAGCGTGCGCTCGTCGAGGGCGTCTTCGATCCCCGCCTTCGTCTTGCGGAGGTTCGTCCACGCGGCCGTGTTCGGGGACCAGTGCGTCTTCAGCAAGGTCACGTGGTAGTGCAGGCGGTTCGCGACGAGTTCGTCGACGTCGTCGAGCCACGTGACGTGCGTGCGGTCGTTGAGTTCGACAGCGGACGTCGTGCTGCTCGGTTTGGTCCTGAGCGACTCGAGCTTCTCGAGATGGTCGTTGAGCGCGCCGATGATCTCGAGTGTGACGTCCTTCTCCTTCGTGCGGTCGCGCCACTCGTCGAGCAGTCGTTTTTCGTGGTGGTTGAGGTAGCGCCAGCGGAGCGTGTCGGCGATCGAAGACGGCGCGCCGACGCTGCGGTTCGCGGCCAGCGCGTTGAGTGATTGCACGAGCTCCCAGTCGATCGATTCGCCCCACGCTCCGTCTTCGGTGCGTGCGGCCCAGGCCGTCTGGATCGCGCGGAGATGCTCGTCGATCAGGCCGGACACCTTGGACGTGGCCTTCGACTCGGAGACGCCGTAGCGCTTCGACGCGAGGCTGCCGCGGATGTCCGCGAGCGTTGCCAGCAGCTCCTGATCAAGCTCGGACTCGGCCGGCGGGGAACCGTCTTGCCAGAACTCCTGCCGCGCGGCGTTCCAGTCGGCGTAGCGCGTCTCGAGCTGCTTCGCCAAGACCTTCACCTTGGAGACGTAGAGCCGGTCCGGCTGCTCGCTGTTCGTGCGCAAGGGATCCGCGATCTCGCGGATGGTCCAGTCGTTGTGCGGCTGCAGCTTGCATGCGCGCCATTGGCCGTTCGAGTCGTCGGTCCACTTCTTGGGCTCGTTGGCCGGCATCGGGATCGTCGCGATCGCGGTCGCGAAGAGTGCCTGCTGCGCGCGCAAGAACGCGCGGCCGATGGCGCCGCCCGCGGGCGAGAAGCTCGGCAGCTGCGCGTTCGACTTGTGCTTCTGGAACTCTCTCTGGCAGAACGTCTCGATCGGCTTGAGTCGGCTCCAGTTGTGCTTGCCGCCCGGGTTCAGGAACTCTTGCAGCGTGAGCCACTGGTCGGTGAGGGTCGTGATCTGACCGCCCGTCCCCCCGTAGGTCACGCCGTCGATCAGCGTGCCGCCGTTGGCCAAGTCGTCGAGTTTCTGGATCGCGTTGGCGTACGTGTCCGTCAATTCGAGGAAGTCGTCACCAGGCAGGTTCTTCGTCTGCGCGATCTCCTGGTTGGCCTTCTGCGCGCCGAGCCAGGCGACCATGTAGCCGAGGTGGCCTTCGACCATCCACGGTGACTTCGCGTCGATGTAGGAGTCGAGCATTCCCGACAGTCGCGTTGCGAGTGACCTCAGTCGACCCTTCGATCCTTCGTAGATCGGCGCGATCGTCGAGCCGTCGGTGTGGCCGAGGGCATCGGCGACCGAGAAGTCCGTCGGCGGGCCGCTCTCGCTCGCGATCTGCGTCGCCCACTGCCCGGGCAGCCAACGACGGAAGATCTTCTGGTTGGCGCCCTTGTTGAAGTCGAGTCCTTTCTCGGCGAACAGCGGGATCGCCGAGTCGAGGATCTCCTGGAACTGTTGGCCGGAGTTCGGTGGGCTCTCGGTCAGGTTCAGGAGTCTGAGTTCGAGCTGCTCGCGGAGTTTCGGCAGCAGCGCGGTTTCGCATGCTGTCGCATAGAGGCTCTCGAAGTCGTCCTGCGTGTCCTGGAACGTCTCCTTCATCATGCCTTCGTCCACGTCAGCCGCGGCGTGGACACGATGGAGCTTGCCGAGGAGATCTGGCACGTCGACGGAGGCCGGGGCGCTGCGAGCCGCCGTGATGGCCTGCGTGAACGTGGAATCGAGCTCCGACGACGTCTCGCTCATCAGAGTGATCACGGCGCCGACCAAGGCTGCGACTGCGACCGCGCCGGCCGCGCCGTAGCCGACGATCGCGTTGCGGCGCGCAGCGGCGACGCGACCCTCGGTCGGTCGGACGAGCCCGCGTTCGGCGAACACTCGGTTGCGCACCATGTCCTTGATGAAGTAGGCGCGCTGGTGGCTGAACAGGCTTTCGAGCCCCCGCGCATCCGACTCGCGATCACCGCCGAGCAGGTCGCCGCAGACCTTCGCGATCGGCACGCCGCTCTGTAGTCCGCTGCAGAGATAGATGCCGCGGAACGACATGCGCTCGACGAGGGCGGACTCGGTGAAGATGCGCTTGAGGTAGGTCTCGAGCGAGCCGTACATCCCCGCGAGCTCGTCGGGGAACGCGTAGAGGCGGTCGATCTCGGGCAGCGCCTCGGGGAGGCGCGCGCTGGCGATCATGCGCTCGCGGAGCAGTTTGGCACGGTCGACGAGGCGGGCGAACCCCGACTTCGCTTCGTCGAGTGCGAACGCCTGCTCGGTGCGGTCCTTGTCGCGGGACCAACCGAACATCTGGTGTCGGTCGTCCGCGTCGAGGCGGTGCACCGACTCGGCGAAGCCGAAGATCTTGTCGGCCTTCGTCAGCACGAGATACACGGGCAGCTGCGCCTGTAGCTTCTGCGTCAGCGTGAGAAGCGCGGACTGGATCTTGTTCGCCTTGTCCGCGCAGGTCTCGGGGCTGTCCTCGAGCAGCGCGTCGCACGGCACGACGAGCAGGATGCCGTTGGCTGGGCACATCGGGCGGAAGCCGTTGAGCAGGTCGAGGAACGCTTCCCACTCGAGCTTGTCCGCGGCGCCGCCTTCGTGCGTGAAGAGGCGGCCCGCGATGTCGAGGATCACCGCTTCGTCGGTGAACCACCAGTCGCAGCCCCGCGTGCCGCCGACGCCCGAGAGCCGGTCCTGGCCGAACGGGAAGTAGAGGTCGGAGTTCTGCAGCAGCACGCTCTTCCCGGACTGCGGCTCGCCGACGATCATGTAGAACGGCAGCTCGTAGCGGTCGATACCCTGCCGATCGAGCTCCTCGATCCAGCCGTTCCACTCGCGCTTGCGGTCCTCGATCCCCTCCTTGGCCGAGACCTGCTCGTCGAAGTCCTTGAGCTTCTTGCGCTTCTTCTGCCGCTGCATGAACTCGATCGCGAGGAATCCGACGATCAGCACGAGCAGCGTGTAGAGGATGGGCTGGATCAGGCTCGGCACCAGGATCATCAGCACGGCCGACACGACCAGAAGGCTGACGGCGACGATGATCAACGTGGTCTTGGTCTTCTTCTTCAGCGACTTCATCGCGTCGATCTCCGTCAGTCCTTGCCGCGCAGTTCGTTCTTCACTTCTTCGACCTTGTCGCTGACGTCCGAGATCGACAGCCCTGTCGATGCGTTCCCGAGGACGAGAGCGAAGACGATCGCCGCGACGCCGACGAGCATCAGACGGTAGATGCCGACGGTCGGGAGCTTGAGAGTGCTCTTGTTCGAGTTGCGGTCGTACGACTCGGGCGTGAGGCGACTGCCCATCTGGCTGGGCAGCTGCGCCTTGTCGAAGAGCTGCTGTCGCAGTCGGTTGAGCTCCGCGCGGTCGTTGCGCAGCTCGCCCTGAAAGCCGAGTCCCATGCAGTGGAACAGGATGTGCGCGAGCGCCGCGGCGTCCTTCGAGCCGTCGGCGAGGGTCTGCTCGACGAGCTGGAAGAAGCGCTTGCCGCCTTCCATCGTGCCGTAGACCTCGGCCTCTTGGAGCTGCATCGACCAGCCGGCGCGGTTCGGCCACGGCGACGCGAGGATCACCTGGTCGGCCGTCGTCACGAGGGCGTAGCGCAGGCGATCCCAGAGCCCGGTGAGCTCGTGATCCTTCGCGCATGCGTCCTGCACCTTCTGCAGTTCGCGCTCCAACCCGCTGCGAAGCTCCGCGATCTCCAGCGTGGAGGTCTTCGCATTGCGTCGGAACGTCGCGAGGTACAAGAACAGCGGCGCGCAGTGATCCTGCAATCGTTGGGCGGGGGTCGCCATAGATCGTCTCTCGGCAGTGGTGTGCTGACTCAGTCTCTCAGTTCGACGTAGATCCCGTACGCGACCGAGCCCGCTTCGCCGAGAGCGCTCAACACCATCGCCTTGCGCGCGCGGACGATGTTCATCCACAGCTCTCGCGAAGCCCCCTCGGTGTTGATACGGAAGAAGTGGAGGTCGGCGCGTTTCGGGAACGCCGTCGGTGGGATCCGGACCGCCGACAGTTCGACGCCGGGCAGAACCCCCTGGAGTACGTGTTCGAGATCGTCCGGAGCGAGCAGCTTCACGCCAGCCGCAACCAGTTCGGCGACCTGCTCCTGCGACTGCGCCATTTCGACCCCGAGGTAGAACAGCGGGTTGCCGGAGAGCCATTCTTCCGGGATCGGCGCGTAGTGCACGCCCGCTTGTTCGACGTCTTCTTCGAACGAGAGCGTGTCGTACGGCACCGCGACCTGTGCGCCGAGCAGCGCACGGATGTGGTCGAGGACGTCGGTCGTGCACTCGTGGAGACGGTCGTGGTCGTAGGCCGCGAGCGTCGGTGCGACGCGGGCGTCGCTGAAGATCGCCAGCTCGCCGACGACGCGCACGAGTTCGGTGTACGCGTCGAAGGGATGGATGTCGGGGACGCGGCTCAGCTGCTCGAGCACCGTCAGGCTGCGGTTGACGGCGGCCAGCTTGATGATGCCGGTCAGGTCGGCGGCGGAGTCCGTGCTCGAGAGTCGCGAGGTCGCGGGCAGCGTGGCCGCGAGGTCGCGCGCCTGCGCGCGCGCGCGGTCGGCGACGTCGGTGAGGGCGCGGGACATCGAGGCGACCGCGCCACACCGCAGGATCGGCGGCACGAAGTCCTGACTCAGAGCGCTGACGGTCTCGGGCTTGCCGACGCGCACGAGTCGTGCGATCGGCAGCGACTCGTAGCCGGACCGGTCTTCATCGCCGAAGAACAAGTGTGCGCACAGCGACCGGAATTCGAGCTCGCGCGGTGCGTCGCGGAGGTTCTCGTCGAACGTTTCGTTGACCTCGACCTTGTAGCGGTAGAGGCGGTCAGCCTCTTCGCCGATCTGCGGCACGTTGTCCTGCGCCGCGGCGATGCCGAGGTAGACGGTCAGCTCCGGACCATCGAAGAACTCGCCGAACTCACGCTGCGGGATCTCGCCGTTCTGTGGCGCGGTCAACAGCGTGCCGTCGCGGAACATCGCGCTAAGGGAGTCGATCCGGAAGACGTCGCGTTCGAGCGCGTCTTCGTCGACCTCCATCGCGATCAAGCCGAAGTCGCCGGGATTGCCGGCGCCGTCGCCGGTCGCGATGCGCGTCGAGACCTCGCGCGAGAACGCCTGCATGTGCTGCGGGCACAGGAACATGCCTTCCCGCCAGAGCACGCTCGATGATCCGCGCCGGTTCGCCATTACATCTTCGCGGGCAAGAACTGCGACGCGGCGGTCTGCAGGCGCATCCCGCTCTCGAGTCGAATCTGGCCGGTCTTCGCGGCCCAGTGGTACCAGCCCTCGGAGCCGTGACCGATCACGAGCACGGTGAGCTCGCTGTAGGTCTCGAGCATCTTGCGGTTGACGCGCAGCCGGATCATCCGGTGGTCGGCCGGCATCACGAGCTTGATCATCTCGGGGATCGACGGCGGAGGGTTGTGCTGCGTCCAGGTCAGCGGCGCCCCTTCACTCGGCAAGAACTCGGCGAACAGCAGGAACTGCTGTTCCGGATCCGAGACGAGCTCGGACTCTTTCATGTCCGACTTCGCGAGCGGGTTGTTCTCCGCGACGATGACGTACACGGACTCGATGACTTCGGGGCGATCGCCGCTGATGTAGACCTTGTAGTACGACGCGCATCCCGAGAAGAGGAAGCACAGAAACACAAGCGGCAGCAGGCCGGCACGCAGGCCCAATCGATTCATCGAACTCCGTCCTCGGGGCTGAGAGGATCCGTACCATAGCAGAGCCACCCCGGAGTGCCAGTCGAACGCCGCGGACCGGCGAAGAACGCGAACCGGTCGCTAGAACCCTTCCGAGTCGCTTTCGACGAGTTCGTCGGCCGACTCGCGTGCCAGCTTGTCGAGCCGCTCGTTGACCAGATCCGGGGTCAGCTCGTGGAGGTAGGTCGACGACCGTCGCCAGAGTTCGGCGCAGACCTTGTCGTTCATTTTCTTCAGCCCGGAGATCTCCCGCTGGGCGCTCAGAGATTCCGGTGTGAGGTCGGTCTTGATGCTCTCGACGATCTTCTCGGCGGCCCTGCGATGGGCTCCGAGCGCGACGACGAGCCAGCGGCCGAGCTCGCGCAGGTACTCGAGCAGGGCCTCGCGGTCGGTCGTCGTGGTCGGGTTCTGCAGCGCGTCACCGAGGTGGGCGCGAAGGGTGCCCTCGACCCCGGGGACCATCGTGTGCAGCTGATAGAGCTGGATCAGGCCGCCGGCGAGGCGCGTGACGACGCGCTCGACGCGGCGGAGAAAGCGGAAACCTTCGACGAGCAGGAACGCGTCGAGCGGTTCCTCGAGTTGCGTCGGCACGGACTCGACGTCGTTCTGCACGAGCTGTGTCAGGCGGGTCGCGCCGTTGCCCGAGCCGACCGGAGGCGGCGGCGTCGGGGTCGCTGCGGGTGGCGTCGGCGTGCCGCCCCCTCCCGCGCGCAGGTTGGGGAACGCCTTGGCGAAGTCGACCTTGGGTTTCGACGTCGGCGGGGTCGACTCGTCGCGGGCGACCGGCACGATCGAGTCCGCGTCGCCCGCGCTCGGTGTCTCGGGGGCTGGCTCCGGCGCAGGGGGTGCGGCTGCGGCCTGCTCGGCGAGCTGGTGCTTCAGCTGCTTGACCTGGTTCTGCAGTTGCAGGACCTGGGCGAAGAGCGGACTGTCCTGGCCGGGTGCCTCCGGCACCTCGGCGCTGGGCACTGGCGCGGCCGGTTCGGGTGCGGGTGGCTGCGACGACAACTCGTCGATACGCGTGCGCAGGGCTTCGTTCTCGCGCCGCAGCGTGTCGATCGCGTCCGCGTACTTCTTCGTGTCGACGCCGGCACGCGAGGCCTCGGCGAGCTGGCGCTTCAGGCGGTCGTTCTCCGCGCGCAGCGCGGAGCCGTCGCCGGCCGCGGGCTTGGCGATCGGGTTCGGGACGACCGAGCCGCTCGGTTCGGAGATGGTCGTGTCGCTGCCGACCGTGATCGTGATTTCGCTGCGTCCGATCTGCGCGGGCCGATCGCCGAGCAGGATGCCGCCCGCGACGCGTTCTCCGTTGACGTAGGTGCCGTTCGTCGACGTGTCGACGAGCACGACCCCTTGCAGCACCTTGCAGTGTTGCTTGCTGACGAACTCCTCGTCGATCACGACGTCGCATTGCGACGCGCGGCCGATGACGGCGCAGTTGCCGACGACCTCGAAGCGCTCGGGTGGGTGTCCTGGTTTGTTGAGCAGCAGATACAACGGTTCGTCTCCCGGCGATGACCGCATCCGACGCGGTCGGGACCGACTCAGGCTAGCGCGGGCCGGATGAGTCCGGAGGGCTTTTCCCGCTCCGGTCGTTCGTCGGTCGGGTATCGTGGCGCCGCGGGCGCTCCGCCCCTCGGATTTCCAGATGCCCTCGTTCGATCCCAACGCCGAATTCAATCGGCTGCGCGGCAAGGCCGCGGACCGATTCAAAGGCTTGTTCGGCCGCAAGAAGGCTGCGGCGGACGGCGAGGCATCGGGCGAAGCCGAGGACGCCGCGGAAGAGTCGGCCTCCACCGCGGACGACGACGAGGATCTCGACTGGCTCGACGACGAGGAGGACGCGGATGCGGGGGACGATGACGACGACGACCTGGATCTGGATGCGTTGCTCGACGACGACGACGAGGCCGGGGACGACGACGAGTTCGACCTCGATAACCTGCTGGGGGACGACGACGAGGACGAGGAAGCCGTGAGCGATCCCGGCGAAGACGATCTCGACGACTCGCTCGCCGATGACGACGACGCGGACGACGACGACGAGCTCGATTCGCTGCTCGACGACCTCGAAGACGGCGAAGATGGCGACGACGACTTCAACCTCGACGACCTCCTCGACGAGCCCGCGGCTGCGACTCCGGCGCCTGCTTCGGCCGCCGAGCCGGTCCCTTCCGCCGTGCCGCCTCCGGTTGCACCGCCGCCGGCGCCACCGGCTCCCGCGGAGAGCTACGCCAGCGACGACGATGCCGGGCTCCTGCAGTCGGCCGACGGTGGCGGCTCCGCCGCGTCCGACGGACCGGCGCCCTGGGAACGCGGCGCGCTGAGCGACCCCAATCGCAACACGCGACTCGCGGCCCGCAAGGACAACCGCGACTACGACATCGAGGAACCGTTCGACACCGGCAACGACGACAGCGCGCTGACGATCGGCGACCGCGGCTACGACGTGCCCGAGCCCGAAGACTCGAATCCGGACGAATCACCGCCGGAACCGGTCGCCGCCGCACCGGAACCGCCGCCGGCACAGCCGGAGCCTGACGCCGATCTGCGCCCCGAGCCGCCGCAGAGTTTTCTGGTGGGTGAGTATGGCGCGGCGTACGGGGAGGACGATCCCGTCGCGGAAGAGGAATCACCGGCTGAGCCCGCGGAGCCGACGGGGTTCGCGGAGCTGCCGTCGTTCGATGCGCCGCCGGCAGCCGAGGAACTGCCTCCCGAGCCTCCGCCTCTGCCGCAGCGTCCGATCAGCAAGAAGGGCAAGGTCCCGTTGCCGTTCGAGCCGGATCCCGAGCCCGAGCTACCGCCGGCGACACTCGAGTCGGACGAGCTCGAATTCTTGCTCGACAGCGACGAGGAGGGTGGCGAAGCCGAGCTCGGCGGATTCGACGAGCCGGAGGAGGATGACGACGACATCGACGAGCTGCTCGGTTCGGAGCTGGCCGCCGACGAGGACGACGACCTCGAGGAGGACGGCGATCTCGATGACCTGCTCGAGGACGTCGACGACGAAGACTTCGTGGAAGAAGAGGAAGAAGCCGTCCCGGACGACGACGCCTCGGACGATCTCGACGACCTTCTCGCGGATCTCGACGATCCGAGCCCGGTGGAGGATGCGGACGACGAGGAGGAGTCGGATCTCGACGATCTGCTCGCCGATCTCGCTTCCGGCGACGAACCGGAAGCCGCGGAGGAAGCGGAGGCCGCGAACGACCTCGACGACCTCCTCGCGGACCTCGAGGCCCCCGCCGAGGACGAAGGCGTGGAGGAGGAAGGGGCCGCGGACGACGGTCTCGACGACTTGCTCGCAGAGCTCGAAGCGCCGGTGGAGGCGCGGGCCGAGATTGTCGACGAGGTGTCGGCAGACCCGGGAGACGACCTCGACGACCTACTCGCGGACCTCGAGGGTGACGACGACGCGACGGAGTCCGGCGACCCGGACGCCGCGGACGACCTCGATGACCTGCTCGCGGACTTGGATGGCGGCGCCGAAGACAGCGAACCCGAAGACGTCGCGCCGGACGCGGCCGATGCGGAAGACGATGGTCTCGACGACCTGCTCGCGGATGACGAAGACGCGGACGACGAGGTCGCGGATGACGAGCCCGAGGCCGACCCCCAGCCCGAGGCGCCGGAGCCCGATCTCAAGGCGCAGGTCGCAGCCAGGCTCGAGCAGATGCGGGCGCGGTTGCGCGCGCAGTCGTCCGATTCGTCAGACGGCGAGGGCGACGACCCGGACGCCGAGAACGGCTGACGCCATTCCCCGCCGCACGCGCTACTTGCGAATCGCCTTGAACTGGATGTTCGGCTCGCCGCTCTCGACGCAGAAGTCCTCGTTCGGGTCGAACGCGATGTTGCTGCTCGACTTGAACGCGTGCGTCGGGTGGTTCGTGATCCAGTCGACGATCTCGCGCGAGTAGGAGGCGGGGAACCCGGTCGGCTGCTTCTTGCCGAGTTCGCGGGCGCGGATCCCGAAGCGATACGCGGTCTCCTCCTGCCCGTTCTTGTCGTGGAAGTGCTTGTGCAACGCGAGCATCAGCCACGGCATGCCCGCGTCGGTCAGGCCGAGTTCGATCGCACGCATCTCCGCCGAGGTGACGGTGGCGAAGCGCGAGTCCTCGTTGACGAGCGTCCCGACCTCTGTCAAGAACTTCGCGCGACCGCTCGTGATCAGCCACATCAGGTCGAGGTAGGCGTCCACGTCGTCGAGCGAAATCGCCGCCAGCGTCTCGGACAGCAGGGCTTCCCCGGTCTCGTCTTTGGGCTTCGAAGCGCGCGCGTCGCTCTCCCAGTCGCGGGCGTAGCTGCGGTAGTAGTTCGCCGCCACGGTGGGGCCGAGCCAATCGTCGCCCTTCGCCTTCACGGAGGCTTCGAGCTTGCTGCGGCTCAGCAGATACGCCGCGTAGTAGCGCTGGAGCGCGAACATCCGCGGATCCTCGTTCGTGGCCATGATCAGGCCTTCGAGCGTCGTGTTCGCGGCGTCGAGCTTGCCCGACTTGATCTGCGCGAAGCCGGCGTCGAGCGTCTCGCGGTTTTGGACGTAGGGGTTCGCGCCGCCACAGGAGGCCAGTCCGGCCAGCGTGAAGAGGGCGACGAAACGTGCGGTCTTGGTCGGCATCATCGGTCGGCTCCTCAGCGCTGCACGCCTACGTAGAACGGGATCTTCTCGCTCTTGTTCGTGAGGTTGAACACGAGCAACGAATCGGCCAGGTCGAACGAGCGGATCACGCCGCCGCGACCGTGGCGGATCGTGCGGCCGTCGATCTCGAATTCCTCGTCCGGCTCCAGTCCGAAGAAGACGAAGCCTTCCTTGGCATCCCGATCGAGAAGACCGCCCTTGAAGGAATTGTCGCGGATCTTCTTTGCAGTCTCCTCATCCTGGTTGCCGGCAAGTCGGTCGACGTCGACCGGGCGGATCGCGGTGCCGTCCGCGAGGATGAGTCGGAGGTCCATGTCGCGCGGAGAGAGGACGATCTGCTGGTCTGCCGCTCCGGCGCCCTGCTTCTGCACCCTGAGGTTGATCGGGATGACCTCCTCGTAGTAGGCCAGATCGATGCCGAGCTTCGAGGCGTGATCGGTGTAGTTGGCTTCCGCGTAGATGACACCGGCGGTTGTCATCGGGCGGTATCCACGGAACGCGATCGGCGGTTCGCCCAGCTCCGTTCCGGTCGGGCCGGCCGCACCGCATGCGCCGGCGATCAGCGACAACAGAATCAACGAGACTCGCGGCATGTTCATCTTCGCTAGGACCTGATCCTTCGGGGTGGACGAACAGGATTACCCGGTCGCTGCCGCTGGGCAAGAACTCGTCAGCGAACCCGACTCGAGTAGCACATCTCGCGCACGTAGCGCCCGGCGATTTCGTGCCGAACGCGGCCGAAGCCCGGGGCGAACCAGTGCGTCACGCCCTCCGACTTGAAGACGAGGCATGCCACGCCGGCCTTGGCGCGGTCGACGAACGTCTTGTTGTGGAGCCCGGCAGCCCACGCCTCGCGCGGCAGCTGTTCGACGAGATCGCCGGTCCAGCGAGCGACCAGGACCCGCGCGTCGTTGGCCCGCACGTCGAGCGTCACCTTGCCGTTGATCAGCAGGACGCCGTTGCGCAGCGCGACCGGCAGGTCTCGGACGTTCGAGCTACCCGCGGTGCGGCTCTTGATCACGCCGCGGTTCTGGTCGTTTGCGTCGACCTCGAGCTGCTCCTGGACCCACCGCTCGTTTCCGCTGCCCGTGTCCTTGCGACGGAAGATCGTGATCCCGCTCTTGTCGGGGACGTAGTCCTCGATTCGCTTCGCGAACTCGAACTGTAGCGCGAGTCGAGCGCGCCAGTCGAGTGCCGGCTTGCTGTTCTCGATCTTCGGGATGTTCGTCAAGAACGCGTATTCGTGCCGGTCGAGGTTCGCGCCGTCGTACCACTGCCGCGCGGCCCACAACCAGCGGAACGTCTCCGCACCGTCACCCGACATCGACGCGCCGTCGCCGAGCAGGTGTCGGCCCCACTGCCGGACGGTGTCGAGACCGCCGAGCTTCGCGACGTCGAGGTTGCCGTCGGTCTTGGCGAGGTCCTCGGTTTCCTTGCCGAGCCGATCGACGATGGCCGCGATCTCGGGGTCCCCGTTCGAGAACGCGCGGAGGTGCTGGATCAGCTCCTTCGGATCGTCCTGCGCGCTCAGGCCGCGGAAGCTCTCGATGCGCGAGCTCATCTCCGCGTTGATCTGCTCACGGAGGGTGGTCGCGCGCCCTGTGAGCGCCGCGTCCTGCTCGTCGAGGAGCGCGATGAGTCCGGTGAGCTTGGCGATGCGGTCGACTTCCGTGCCCGGCGCGAGATGACGCACTTCTCCGATCCAGTTGACCGAGTCCGTCTTGAAGTCCTCCATCGTCGACTTGGCATCGGCGAGGCGCTGCTTCCCGCGGCGCAGGGCCTCGAAGCCCTCGGTGCGGAGCTCGGACGACGCGTTCTCCGGGTCGCCTTCGAGGGAGTCGAAGGCTGCCGTCGCGGCGGCGAAGGCTGCCGCGGATTCGACGACCGCCTCGATGTGGTCTTCCCCTTCGCCGCGGGGGATGTAGTCCGCGCCTTCGTCCTGACGCTTCTTGAGAACGCGGCCGGACTGATCGGCTTTGCCGGAAGCGATCTGCCCTTCGATCAGATCGAAGAACACGGCCGCGATGACCTTGGGGTCCGCCTGGCTCTCCATCGCCGCCATGCGGCGGTTGAGCTGAGTGTTGTCCTTCTCGAGGTCACGGACCTTCTTCTCGAGAGCGGCGCGTTCCTTTTCGGCTTGTTCCTTGTCGGACTTCGCGAGAGCTTCCGCGCCCTGCGCCCGGCCGAGCTTCTCCTCGGCATCCGTCGCGCGCTGGTTGGCTTCGGAGATGCGCTTTTCGTAGCCCGCGCGGATCTCGTCGATGTTCTCGACGTTCTGGGTTCCCTTCTCCATGCCTGCCAGCAACAGATCGTCGTAGCGCTTCTGCAGATCCCAGAAGAGGTAGCCCAGCGCGCCCGCGCCGGCGAGGCTGACGACCAGCATGCCGCCGACCCAAGCCGGTACGCCACGCGCTTCGCGGAACGCCTTCGACTTCTCGATCGCGTGGATGAACTGACTGGCGCTCTGGAACCGCTTGTCGCGGTCCTTCTGCAGCGCCTTCTTGAGCAGCTTCCGAATCGGGTCGCTCAGTCCGTCGAGCGAGCGGATCATCGGCGCGAGGTTCGTGTTGAGGATCGACGTGCTCACGTCTTCGAGCGTGTCGCCCTCGAACGGTCGCGTGCCGCTCAGCATCTCGTAGAGCAGGATGCCGACCGAGAACAGGTCGGACCGAGCGTCCAGACGCTGGCCCTGGATCTGCTCGGGCGACATGTAGCGCGGCGTGCCGATGATCTGTCCCGTTTCGACCTGCGCGGCCAGGCCGGCGATACCGAAGTCGAGGACGCGCGCCCCGACGCCGAACGGGTTGTCGTCGGTCTTCGGCACGCGGGTCATCAGCATCACGTTCGACGGCTTGATGTCGCGGTGGATGAAGCCCTGATCGTGCCCGCTGGCGAGCGCGAGCAGAGTCTGACGCGCAATCTCGAGCGCGTGGCGCTCGTTCAGCGAACCTTCGCGTTCGATCAGGTCGTCGAGCGCCTCGCCTTCGACGAGATCCATCGTCAGGTAGAGAGTTCCGTCGCGAGCTTTGCCCGTGTCGCGCACCTGCACGACGTGTTCGGACACGAAGCCCTGCGCTGCGTGGATCTCCTTGAAGAACAGCTCGCGGAACTGCGCGTTGCGGGAGAAGCGCGGGCGCAGCACCTTCAGCGCGATTTCCCGGCCCTGAATCTCACGGTCCGCCGCGCGGTAGACGACACCCATGCCGCCTTCGCCGAGCTGCTGGAGGACTTCGAAGCGGCTCGCGAACACCTTCGGCTTGACGGCCTGGGGGTCTCCGGCGCTCGTCGGCTTGCTCGGGGCCGCCTTGGGCGGAGTCTGAGGCCCCTGCGGCGGCGGCTTGGTCACGTCCCCGCCCTGCACGAACGTCGCCCCTTCGGACGGATGCGCGATCGTGTCACCCGGCTCGGCCGGAGCTTCTGGCGTGCCCTGCACGAACGTGCCGTCCGGTCCTTCTTCCGGCTGGATGAACGTGTTGTCCGGCTCTTCCGGTTGATCAGGCGATCGGTCCGCGTCGCGTTCTTTCACCATGGTGTGCCCTCATTGCCCGTTGCCGCGTTTCGAGGGTGCGTGCCGCGGCAAGAGCGCCTCGCCACCATAGCCGCGTGTCCGCGCGTTGCCAGCCAGCTGGTGCGTCGACTCGAACTTCACGCGGCGCTGCCTACGGCAGGCTGCGCACGAACTCGGACAGCGGCGGCCGCTCCGGGGTCTTCGGTGTGTTCTCGGCGATCCCGGCCCAGACGAAGCCGATGATCTCCTCGCGCTCGGAGTCGATGCCGAGGTGCTGGTAGGTCTCGGGGTGGCAGGTGACCTTGCCCGAGCTCCACTTCGAGCCGACACCTTCGCCGGCGAGCGCGAGATGGATGTTCTGGATCGCGCACGCCGCGGCCGCGTAGTCCTCGCGCGCGATCGCGGGATCGTCGTGGCGTACGATGCTGACGACGATCAGCTCGGCGGGGTTCAGGATCTTCGCGCGCACCTTCTCCGCGAGTTCGTCGGTGCACGGAGCGTCGGGTTTGGCCTTGAGCCGGCACGCGAGCTCGGCGATCGGCTTGCGAGTTTCGCGGCCGACGCGGGTGAAGCGCCAGGGATACGTCAGCCGGTGGTTGGGCGCGAGGATCGCCGCAGCGAGCGCGCGATCGACCGCGCCTTCGGGTAGCGGGTCGCGGGTGTAGCGGTGGATCGTGCGGCGGTTGTGCAACGCGTCGTAGAGGTCCATGACCGGGATGGTAACCTCACTTGCGAATGTCACATCCCCGGTTGATCGTCTCCGCGCCGTTCGGCAACTACGTGCAGCCCGACGGCGCCGTCGCGACGCTCGGGACGTTCACGGCGGTGGCGCGCGGCGGGCGGATCTGGCGCATCCTGAAGACCGTGCGCTACTACCCGCGCTTGCGTGCGTGGGTCAACAAGATCGGATTACGCAATCCGGGCATGCTGTGGCTCGTCGACCGGGTGAGGCGCGGCAAGATCACGGTCGACGACAAATTGGTCAGCATCCACGGGTTTGAAGACGCCGACTGGGACAAGCTGCTCGGGGCGTGCGCGGAGATCCGCCCGATGGCGATCGAGCTCAACATGAGCTGCCCGAACGTCGGTGAGATCAACTGGCCGGAGGACCTGTTCGCGCGTGCGTTGAGCACCGAAGTGCCGGTGATCGCGAAGCTGCCGCCGGTGCGATTCGAAGGGATGTTCGAGCAGGCGGCCGAGGCCGGAGTGCGCACGTTCCACTGCTGCAACACGCTGCCGGTGCCCGCGGGCGGGATCAGCGGGGCGCCGTTGAAGCCGGTGGCGCTGCAGTGCATCGCGCGGGTAAAGGAACTCGCGGGTGATCAGGCCGACGAGCTGCGGATCGTCGGTGGGGGAGGGATTCGGCAGGTCGAGGACGTGGATGAATACGTCGCGGCGGGCGTGCACGCGATCGCGGTCGGGACGAAGGTGATGAATCCGCGGTACATGATCGGGCACGGGCCTCTGCGGCCGTTGCGAGATCGGGCGGACGCGGCGCTGGGTGGGCGGCCGGGGTGGGTCGTGGCGTAGGCGGGCGCGGGGCGCGGAGCCTGAGACGGGGGGCGGAGCGGCGACGGGCACGGGCGACGCGATGGCGGTCGAAGTAGCTAGGGAAAGGGGGGTGCAGCTGTGACTGCGCGCGATCGCAAATAGGCCGTATTAGTCCAGAATTAAAGTCATTTGACTGCTAACACCATGTCTGATATCCTTTTCGAACTCGTGATGAGTCGGGCATCGAAGATGAGATCGAGGGTGAAGCCGGGCTTGCTGGCGTTTCCGCTCGGCTGGGGCGGCTTCCGGAAAGGGCGGGGCGAAAGCGACAGGCGGCTCGCGAGCGCGTGTCACACAAGAAGAAGGCAGAGCTCGTGAAGGGGTGCCCTCTGCACGTCACGATGCGGCTGCGAGAGGGACTTCCCTCCCTGCGACGCAAGGACACGTATGCCGTACTCCGTGAAGCCTTCGCAAGGGCCAAGGACCGCTTCGGTTTCCGCCTGGTCCACTACTCCGTCATGGGCAACCACGTCCACGCAATCGTCGAGGCCGACGACCAACGTGCGCTGACGCGTGGCATGACCGGACTCCTCGTTCGCATGGCGAGAGCACTGAACAAGCTCTGGTCGCGCCGCGGCAGGGTCTTCGATGACCACTACCACCAGCGTCAGATCGAGACGCCCCGGGCGGTGCGACACGCCCTCGCCCACGTCTTGAACAACGCGCGACGCCACCGATACGCCATCGACGTCCTCGACGACTTCGCTTCCGGCCCCTGGTTCGACGGCTGGGCCATCCACATCGAGATCGTCGGCAAAGCCGCGCACTGGCGTCCTCCCGTCACACCTCCGCCCCCCGTCTCAGGGCCCCTTGCCCGTGCCCGCCCCGCTCACCCCAAAAAGCCCACCCCCCCTGTAACACTCCCCCCGCCCCCCAAGTCAGTCCCATGAAAGGACTGACCCATGAAGCTCACCAAGATCCTCGTTGCCCTCGCTGCCTTCGCCTTCGCCCCCGTCGCCGCCCACGCCCAGACCACCGGCGTCCCCGGCTTCAACGACTACATCGTCAACGGAACCCTCTCCGGCAGCACCTCGGCGCTGACCGTGAACGTTCCCGGCGGCGGCCCGACGATCTTCGAGCTGTCGTCGACACCCTTCACCCCGGTCGCGTTCTTCTTCTCGCTGTGCCCGGCGTCGCCGTGCTGGTTCCCGCTTTCGCCCGTCGGGTGTCCGATCCCGTTCACTGCGTGCAGCGGCACGACGAACAACTCGATCGACATCGACTTCTCGTGCCCGACGCTCGTCATGTCGATGACGACCGACGCGTTCGGATTCGCGAGTTCGGTCATCAACCTGCCGCCGGGCATGGTGTTCTCGACGCAGGCGGGCGTGTTGCATCCGTGCGCCGCGCCGCCGATCCGGGTGATGATGTCGCAGGCCTACACGGTCACGACGTAGTCGTCAGCGGCCCGGGCTCAAGACCGCGCCGTCCGCGATCTCTGTGGCAGCAGTGGCTCCGTGAGCAGTCGCACGTATCCGCGACCGACCTCCTCCGGCGTTCCGAGCTCCTCCGGCTCGTGAGCTGGACGCTTGTACGTCCCGAAGACCAGGTCGAGAATCGGCATCAAGTTCGCGAAGTTGCAGTAGCCACCTTCGTGCCGCTCGTGATGCCAGTGGTGCAGCTCCGGCGACCCGAGCACGAACCGCAGCGGCCCGACCGGGATGCGCACGTTCGAGTGGATGAAGATCGCCCAGAGGCCGCGGAACGCCGCGACGCCGGCGATCGCGCCGACGGGGAAGCCGACGAGGATCGCCGGCAGGTTCTGCCAGAGCTGCGTGTAGAGCCCGTCGATCGGGTGCTCGCGGTGCGCGGCCAGCCAGTCGAGCCGTTCGGCGGTGTGGTGCACGCGGTGGAAGCGCCACAGGAAGTCGACGCGGTGCGAGAGTCGGTGACCCCAGTAGACGAAGAAGTCGCCGAGCAGCAGAACTTCGATCGTCTGCAGCCAGAACGGCTGCTCGCGCAGCGCCGCGCGCAGCCCGTCCATCGGGATCAGCTGGCACGCGTGCCACACGCCGACGAGCGCGCTCACGACAAACACGGGCCAGACGAGGTACTGACCGAGGAAGAACAGCAGGTCCGTACCCCACTCGAAGCGGAACACACGCTGGCGCCGCGCGGCGAACGCGCGCTCGAGCGGAATGAACACGACCGCGAGGATCGCGAACCCGATCAGTGCTTGTTCGAGTTCGCTCACTTGCGCGGCTTCGGTTCCGTGGACTGCTGGTTCGCGGGCTTCTTCTTCGGATCGTTCACGAGGACGCGTCCGCTCTTCGAAGCGTAGAGGAACTCGGTGGGTGCCTCGTTCGTGGTGCTAGCCTGTGGGATCGACGACACGCTCAGCGTCTTCGAGCCCGAGAAGAACACCCCCGGCGGTTCCTGGACGTGCGGGTGAGTGGACCGCAACAGTTGGAGCAAGTCCGGTCGGACCGGGCGTCCGAGTTGCGGTAGCAGAGTGTCCACCGGGACCTGTGAGTGTTGCGCGACGTACTCGAGGTCGATGCGGCCGCTCTTGCTCGAGAACAAGAACTCGGGCTGGGTCGGCGTCTCGCCTGTTGGTGTCGACACGTCGATCGTCGCGAACTTGCTCGAGCCGTGGAACGCGGGCGGGACCGGGTCGGCTTGGTTCGCGACCTCGGGATCCGGCGGGCCGGCGGTCTCAAGGTCCGAGGCCGCGGGCGTCGGCTGTTCCGGTTCGTTCGTGTTCTCCGTGCCGCGCTGGTTCGCGCGCATGACCACGCACGCAGCGACGGTCAGGGCACAGGTGAGGGCGGCAGCGCGGAGGACCCAGTGTGGGCGAGACGGCGCGGGTTCTGACATCGATGGATCTCGTCGGGGTTGCGGGCGATCGTCTTCGAAGCAAGAGGCGTGCCGAGGCGAGAAACAGCCGGTTCTCGTCCGATTGCGTATCCGATCGGATACGGGCGGCGCCGCGGAGATACGCGGCGCTCTAGTTCGTCAGGTTCTTGAACACGACGAAGCCCTGCGTCAGGAAGCCGCCGAGGACGAGCTCCGGACGGTCGTCGCCGTTGAGGTCGGCGAGCGCAGCGCTACTCGTGGTGAACGCGCCGGGGAATCGCAGCGACGACTCGATGCCGCCCTGGCCGTCATTGAGCAGCAGCTGGAACTCGCCGGCGAGCGACGTGACGATCAGGTCGGTCTGCTCGTCGTCGTTCAGATCCGCGTGCACGACCCGGTTCGGGCTCGGTCCGGTCGCGATCTCCGAGACGTCGAATGCGCCGTCTTCACTCGCGAGCATCAGGGACATCGAGCTGACTCCCGAGCCGTTCGTTGCGGCCAAGTCGACGCGGCCGTTGCCGTCGAAGTCGAGGCGGGTCAGACTCGATGGGATCTGCGGCAGAAGGATCTCGCCGACCATGACGAGCGTGCCGTCGAGCGCGAGGCGCACGATCTGCACCTTGGCCGCATTCTGGAACGAGATTGCGAGCTCGTTCTGACCGACCCCGCGGAAGTCACCGGCGGCGATGCCGGTTGGTGCGTCGGCGAACGTCGTCTCGGTCGGCGGGGAGAACGTTCCGTCGCCGTTGCCCGTCGCGACGCGAATCACGTTGTCGGTCGCGCCGACGACCAGGTCGTCGACCCCGTCGAGGCTGAGGTCGACGAGCTCGACGAGGCGTGGCTCGGGCGTCGCGACGAAGACGTCATCGGTAGGGATCACGTCGAACGCCTTCACGCCGCCGGCGGTCTTGTTGAGGCAGACCTTCACGCCGCCGTCGACCGCGACGGTGATGTCGGGCATGCCGTCCCCGTCCAGGTCGCGGATCGTCATGGCTTGGGCCGAACGCGTCTGAATCGCGTCGGCCAGCGAGATCGTCGTGTCGACGATAAACGCCGGGTCTCGCGTCGGCAGCGACGTGTCGATCTCGAGAACGTGTAGGTCTTCGGCACCGAGTTCTGCGGCGACGACCTCATTCGCGCCGTCGCCGTCGATGTCGACGACCTGCGCGTCGCGCGCGCTGTTCGGCCCGACCGTGTGGTGGCGGCCGCCGGCGAGTCCGTCGTCGCGCGCGACCAGCAGGCAGATGCTGCTCGTGCCGACGCCCGCTGTCAGGAGGTCCGCGCGACCGTCGCCGTTGACGTCCCCCGCGAAGGGACGCAGGGGTGCGCCGGTCGTGCCGATCCGCACGGAACGGCCGAGTGGGGCAGCCGCGTCTCCGGTGCCTTCGATGATCGTCACCGAGCGCGAGTCGATCATCGCGACCGCGGTGTCGTCGATGCCGTCTCCGGTGAAGTCCGCTCCGACGCTGAATCCGGGCAAACCCTCGATCGGAATGGTCTGGATGACTTCGAACGCGGTGCCGTTCCACGTGACGGCTTGCACCGTTCGGCTGTTGAAGTTCGTGACCGTGAAGTCGTCGATCCCGTCGCCCGTCAAGTCGCCCGTCGCGATTCCGAACGGGCCGCTGTCGACGGAGACGACCTGCACGCCGGGGTGGACTCCGCCGGGTGCGCCGAGGAGGACGACGACCTGATCGCGATCGGTATCCGCGATCAGGACGTCCGGGATGTCGTCGCCGGTCACGTCGCCGACGCTGAGTCCGGCCGTTCGGCCCTCGGTTGGAACCGGGAGCTGCAGGCTCTGCTGGAACGTGCCGTCACCGTTGCCGATGAAGACTTCGACGAACGCCGGCGTGAGGTGGGTCAGCAGGATGTCCGGCACGCCGTCTTGGTTGCAGTCCTGCACGATCATCGCCGTCGGGATCGGGGTCGTGTACAGCGTTGCCGGTGGTTCGAACGTTCCGGTGCCGTCGTTGATCAGGACGTTGAGTTGGTCCTGCCGGTAGCTGCCGACGACGAGGTCGATGTCGCCGTCGAGGTCGATGTCGGAAGCGCGAACCTCGGATCCGTCCAACGCGACGTCGTACGTCTCGGCAGACACGAATCCGTTGTCGCCGCTTCCGGAGAGGACCTGCAGAGCACCGGCCGGGTCGAGCGCCGCGAGGTCGGGGATGCCATCTCCCGTGAAGTCCGCGAGCTGCAGGTCGGTGACGTTCGTCAGGTCGAGGACGATCTCGATCTGCGTTTCGAACGCCACGGTCGGCAGCGCTCCCGCCGGTAGGATCAGCTCTCCGCGGTGCTCGACGCAGGCCGTCCCCAAGAACAAAGACGCAATGAGGGCGGACCGATGCATGACTTCCGTAATCTCCGTACCACGGGTGCTATGACCCCGGCAGTCTAGCGGTCCGGGCACCGCGTCGCGAATCGCAGCGCGATGCTACCGGACCGTAAGTCGCAGCGGCTCCGCCCATCGCTGGGAGTCGGGCGTGTAGTAGAGATAGGCGCTCGACGCGGGGCCGGTCGTCGTGCCGGGGAGCGTGGCCACGCAGTCGACCGAGAACTCCTGCGTCGCGTTCGGCGCGAGAGCACGCCAGTAGAACGTCAGCGTGCGGCCGCGGACTTCCCAGAGATCGAACGAGCCGGCGTCGCGCAGGGCGTCGAGGACCGCGGTCGGAGCTCGCAAGCCCGCGGGGAGGCCCACGTTCGCGACCGACATCGGCTGGCCGCGGTCGGTGCGATTCCGAACCGTGATGCGAACCGCGCTCGACTTACCCTCCTCGACCGAGCCCTCCGTGAGGGTGGTCTCGATCTCGAGCACGGCCTCCGGATCGTCCGCGGGCTGGTCGCTGTGATACGCGAGGTCGCACGCCCACGGGATCGGCGCGGCTGCACCGTCGAGTTCGACGACGAGGCTCAGCGTGTGGCGTCCCGGCGTGAGGTCCTCGGCCAGCTCGAAGCGGAGCGGGTTCGGATCCGCGGTTGAGAAGCTCGCGCGCGCGATTTCGCGATCGCCGGCGCGAACGACGAGCGTGCCCGAAGTCGGCGCGCTCCGGTTCTGCTGCGCGTTCGCGGTCAGCGCCTTGAGCGCCATGATCGTCGCCTGCGTCGCGCCGAACGTGCCGCGCGCGGTCTGCTGCGACTGCAGGAACTGACACGCCTCGAAGATGCGGGCGCCGAACTCTTCGGCGTCCGCGAGCCACGCGAGCACCGCGAACGCCGTCGTCTCGACGGCGAAGTCGCGCTCGCCGGACGCGGTGATGCTGGTCTCCTTGCCGAGCAAGCTACCGTCGTCACGCTGATTCTTCGCGAGTCGCTGCCGTGCCGCCGCAGCGGCGTCGGGTCGCGACGACTCGAGCGCGCACGCCGCGAGCGCAAGCTCGTACGCGTCGTCGGTCGTCGTGCTGCGGGTTGCGAGGCGCGCGAGCTCCGGCTCGAGCGTGGTCGAATCCTGGCCGGCGTAGATCAACGCGTAGGTGATGTACGCGTCGGTCACGGTTGCCGGTGCCGCGCCGAACGCGTCGAGCGACTTGGGGTCGCGCAGGAAGCTCCCATCGCCCGAGCGCCGCGCCATGAGCCAGTCCCGCGTGCGCGTGACCATCTCGTCGTCGACGTCGAAGACCTGCGCCATGTCGCGGAACTCCATGAGTCCGTAGGCGGTCAGCGCTTCGTGACCGGGGTCCGAGCCGAACCATTCGTAGCCGCGCTTCGTGCACTCGTAGCCGGTGATCAGCTCGTAGCCCTTCGGCAGCAGTCGCTCGGCTTCCGCGACGACGGACGGGATGTTGTCGCCGGTCGCCTGCACGTAGGACAGGACGAGCGCGTTCGGGTAGTTCGAGCTCGAAGCCTGTTCGAAGCAGCCGTGCGGCTCCTGCAGGATTCCGTCGAGGCCCTGGCGAAGCGTCGATAGCGGCGACGGGAAGACCCGTAGCGTCAGCTTGGTCGATCCGTCGCTCGTGTCCTCCGGCACGACGACGACGAACTCGGACGCGTCGCTGCCGAGCATGCCGGCCCACGAGCGGCGGTGAGGGAAGCCGCGCGGGACCACGCGCAGCTCCCGGCGCACCTCGTCGCGGAACCGTCCGGCAGCGCCGAGAACGCGCAGGCTCGTCGGTCCGCCGGTCGGCGCCTCGATCGCGAGCGGCACGGTGACGCGACCGCGTCCGCCGTCGAGCTTCGCGCGCTGCATCGTGCTCTCGGTGCGTGCCGACCCCGACGCCGTGATCCTCAGCTCCGCTTCGTCGAAACGTGCGTCGGCGACGAGCCCGATCGGCAGGTCGATGGTATCGCCTGCGGTCAGCTCGACCGGCGTCGCGACGTCCATGAAGAACGGCAGCTTGCTGTCGAACGCGATCGCGCCCTGGCCGACGCGCTGCGCGCCGTGTGCGCTGACGTGTGCGTCCCAGGTCGTGATGCGGTCGCTGAGGTCGAACCCGACCGTCGCTTCGCCTTTCTCGTCCGTGAAGAGGAGCGCGTTCCAGTAGACGGTCTCGGCGAAGTCGGTGCGCTCCGCGGTGCCGTGGTGGCGGTGCGCATACTCGCGGCCGGGCGCGGTACGGAGATACTCGAGCCGATAGGCGTCGTTCGCGAAGCGAGCGCGTTCGCGGAGCTCGGGCGCGAAGTCCTCGTCTGCTTCTTCTTCGACTTCCTCGTCGGCCTCCGGCTGCGCGAGAGGGTCGAGCTCCGGGGTCGCCTCGGGCACCGGTAGCAGCGCTTCGTCGAGTGGCTCGCCTTCGCCTTCGCCGCCGGTTCGAGGAACGACTTCCCAGTCGTCGAAGTCCGCGGCGTCCTCGGTTGGAGCCTCGGCATCGGCGAGGTTCGCCATGCCCGCGGCCATCTCGACGATGGTCTGTGGCATCGCGTCCTTCAGCGCGCTGGAGCGGAGCATCGACGGAAGGGACCAGGCGAACAGCGCGACCATGACCGCGACGACGCATGCGTCGCCGCGCCAGTTGCGGGTGATGTCGAGGCGGCGTGCGCCCCAGGCGACACCGAACGCGAGGCCGTAGAGGATCAGTCCGAATACGGACAGCCATGCGGTCGCGACGAGATCGTCGTGGCTGCCGCGCGCATTGCGGCGCGCGGACGCGATGGCGCCCGGGTCGCGTTCGTTCTCGATGAAGTCGATCTGCATGCCGACGCCGTCGAGCGAGCGCAGAGTGTCGAGGTCCATGCCGCGGCGCTCGCCGATTTCGTCCGGATCCGTGGCCCAGAGGAAGCGACGCCAGCCGAGCGTGCCGAGCAGCAGGTCGACGTGCTCCGGCTCGCCACCGGCCGACGGCAGGTAGTCGGCGAGGTCGTCCGGGATCGTGACGTCGCCGAGCAGGCTCGCGCGGTCGAGCAGGCCGACGCGCGGCTCTCCGTGCATCGACTGCACGCCGCGATCGGTCACCGAGATGCCGAGCGCGGCGGCGACCGGCTGGCCGGATTCGTCCCGGGCGCGGATGCGCAGGCGCTGACGACCACCCGGTTCGAGCTCGTCGTGATCCGGAGTGACCTCGAGTGCGATCTGCTGCGTCGCGACACGCTGCACGAGGCGCTCCGCGCGCGGCGCGAGTTCGTCGTCGAACACAGTTACGCGCAGCACGCCGAACACCGAGTCCGGAATCGGCAGCTCGACGTCGATCGCGCCGTCGCCGGAAATGCGTTCGCTCGCGACGCACATGCCGCGGCAGAACGCCCCGACGCGCCACGTGCCGGCGCGCGACGCGTGGACGCGCAGTCGCAGCGGTTCGCCGGCGGCCGTCACGTCGTCGAGGGCGCGCAGCGCGACGCCGCGCGCTCGCACCTCGGGAAGCGCGACGGTGGCGCCCCGTGGCCCCTCGATCTGACAGGAGTAGCTCTCGTCTGCCCGTGGCGTCCACTCGACGCGCGCGCGTCCCTTGTGCCGCGTCTCGAACGCCACGACTTCCGCGCCCTTGCCGTCGAGGATGCGCCCCTTTGCGCTGACCGGCCGGCCGGCCGAGTCGGCGAGTTCGAGATAGACGCGTGCCGGGAGGCCGGAGACCAGGTCACCACCCTCGGGATACGCGTGCACGGTGATCGATCCGGTCGGCACGACGAACGGCTCGACGCAGGTTTCGAGCGTGCCGCCGTCTTCGATACGCGCGAACATCCGCGCCTCGCCGTGTTCGACGTCATCGGGAACCTCGAAGGTGAACATCGCGCGACCGTTCGCGTCGAGCGTGCCCCATTCGTCCCAGACGTAGTCCCCATCGATGACGAGTGTCACTTCGACGTCGGCGCCGGCCGCCGCGCCGCCCGCGAGTCGCTGCACATCGAGCTCGGCGATTCCGGAAGTGCCCGGCTCGTAGCTCTCCTTGTCGAGCACGAGCTGCTTGTCGAGTCGCGGCGCCTGGAAGCGGCGCACGACGAACTCGTGGTGCACCGCGGGGACGCGGTCGTCGGGTTCGTAGAATTCGAGCGTGTAGTTGCCGCCCGCGAGATCCTCGGGGATCGACCACTCGGCCCAACCGACGCCGTGCGTCGTGTCCGTGAACGCGCCACGCGTCGCGAACGTGCTGACCACGGCGTCCTGCGCGTCGCGCACGCGCATCGCGTACGAGTGCTCGGTCGCGATCGGCGTCAGCGTCAGTCGGTCGAGAACGACGCCGCGGAAGCGCGCGGTCTCGCCCGGCCGGTAGATCGGCTTGTCAGAGTCGAGGTGCACGAGCGGCGAAGCGTTCGCGGGGCGAAGTTCGACTTCGACGTCCTGATTCCCGAGCGGAGTCTCGGCCGTTACGAGGAGACGGCGCGCGCTCGGGAAGCTGCCGGGCGCGGTGATGGTGCCCGCGTTCGCGACGGCGCGATCCTTGACGAGCGGCGTGCCGTCCGCGTCGAGCACCGCATAGGTGAGCGGACAGTCGACGGCGTCGCCGTTCTGGTTCTCGGCCGTGACGTCGAACGCGAGGGGGAGTCCGTCGGGCGTCGCGGTGCGTGCTTCGACGACGATGTCGAGCGTGCCGTGTCGGAGGTCCTGGTAGCTCCACGAGATCCAGCCCCAGCGTCCGAGCATGAGCACGCATGCGGCGGCGGCGAGTCCGACCGGCAGCCACTTGAGGTGGCGGATCGGGCTGGGACGTGCCGGCTCTGCGCGCGGTTCGAACCGATCGGCGTCGACGTGTGCGGCGCGCTCGAGGAACTCGGCCTGCGCGCACACTTCTTCGTAGATCGCCGCGAGCTCGGGCTCGTTGTCGAGCCGCTGCTGCAGCAGTTCCGGTTCGGGGTGGCATTCGAAGTAGAGCTCAAGCAGTTCGCGTTCGAGCGCTTCGCGTTGTTCGGCGTTCATCGTGTGTGCCTCCCCTGGCTACGTGGGTTCTGTGGTTGCTGCCTCATGGCAACGTCCGCAAACGCGCCGAGGTCGCGACGGAGTCGGGCGAGCGCCGCGCGCATCCGCGACTTCGCGGTGCCGACGGGGATCGCGAGTGCCTCCGCGGTCGCTTCGAAAGTCATGCCTCCCGACACGCGCATCAGGAACACGTCCTTCTCCGCGTCGTCCAGCCGCGTGATCGCGTCGCGCGCGGCTTCGAGAGCCTCGGTCGTTTCGGCCTGCGCTGCAGGCGTTCGGTCTTTCGCTGCCAATTCCATCTCCGATACATCCTCGTGGCCGCGCTCACGTCGCCGGCTGAGCTGCCGACGGCGATCCCGCGCCGCGTTGATCGTGACGACGAAGACCCATGCCGCGGGATCCGCGGGCCGATGCCCCTTGCGCAGGGCGCGAAGCGCGTTCACGAACGCGTCCTGCAGGACTTCGGCGCCGTCATCGGGGGTTCCGAGGATGGCACGGACCGCACCCGCGAGGCCGGTTCGATGGTGGTCGAACAGGGTGGCGAGGTGGGGTTCGGTCAGTGGCTCGGATGGGTCCGATGCGGTCATGGATCGATCGGAGGGGGAGACGTGAGGGGTGGCGAGTTGGATTTCGTGTTTTCACAAACTTGCCTAAGGGAGCGGAGCGCGCCAATTCGTGGCTCCGAGGCCCCCTTCGAGCGCGGCATCCTTGTTCGGGAGTATGATCCCGAACGCAACCACCGAAGACTCGGCTTCCGCGCCAGTCGGTGCCTGGTGGGGCGAGGGTCTGAATGAGCGAATGCAGCACGTTCTGGTTCACCTAGCCACGTGGCTGCTGCGGTAGCTCGCCCCCGGACCGCGCTCGCTTTCGCACTTGCATGCGCACGAGCACTCGCACGCGCCTTGGGCCGGGGGCCGCGTGTCGAGGCCGAGGGCCGAGCGCGGGGCGGAGGGAGAGGGCGCCCGCGAGCGCGAGCGACGCGGCATCGCGGCGCCCGGTTAGGCAGCGCTCGCTTCGCTCGCTCAGGCAGCGGTCGCGTTGCTCCCTTAGGCAGCTGCTCGCTGCGCTCGCTCAGGCAAGTATACGGCCGGCTACTTGCCGACCGCCACCTTCACTTCTTCCGTCTCCCCACCCCGCCGCACCGACACCGCGACCTCTGTCCCCACCTTCACCTTCTTCAGCGCGTTCGCGACATCCTTCGAAAACCGTACCTGCTTGCTCGCGACCGCCAGGATCACATCCCCGACATCCAGCCCTGCCCTCGCTGCCGGCCCCTCCGCCAGGATCTCCCCGATCATCAGCTCGCCCTCGAGAGCGGTCGACGGCGCGAACCCCAACCGCCCGCAACCCTTCTTGTCGATGCGCGCCTTCGCGTTCGCGCGGGCGGCTCCCGCCAGGTCCTGCGCGCGCGACGGCAGCTGCATCAGCCGGTTCATGCTCGCGGGCATTCCCGTGCCGTCCGCGCTCTGGAACTTGGGCTTCTCCTCCCGGTTCGCGACCTCGCGAATGAGATCGTACGCCGAGCGCAGGATCCTCTCCTCGCCGCCGTAGTTGATGAACTCCGGGTGGTCGCTGACGCGGTGGTAGTCGACGTGCACGTTCGTGAAGAAGAACAGCACGGGTAGTCCCTTCTCGTAGAACGGCGTGTTGTCGCTCGGTGCCTTGCCACCGGGGCCGCGCTCGACGTTGAAACCCCTCTTGTCGAAGTGCGTCTCGATCAGGCCGTCCCAGAGCGGGCTCGTGCCGGCGCCGCCGACGAAGACGTAGTCGTCCTCCGAGCGGCCGATCATGTCGAAGTTGAACATCGCGACCGTGCGGTCGAGCGGGATCTGCGGGTTCTTGCAGTAGTGGTAGCTGCCGAGCAGGCCGAGTTCTTCGGCGGAGAACGCGATGAACAGGATGCTGCGCTTCGGCGGCGACTTGGCGAATGCCTCGGCGAGCTCCATGAGTCCCGCGGTGCCGCTCGCGTTGTCGTCGGCGCCGTTGTGGATCTTGTCCTTGAGCTTGCTGCGGCCTCGCTCGCGGCTGCCGAACTTGCCGACGCCGACGTGGTCGAAGTGGGCGCCGATCACGATCACTTCGTCGCGGAGCGGTTGGCCGGTGCCCTTGAGCAGGCCGAGGACGTTCTTCGTCGGCACGGTCTTGTAGCGGCGGCTTTCGGCATCGAACGGCTGGAACCAGCTCTTGCCCTTCTTCGCGACTTTCTCGAACTTGAGCTTCGCGAAGTGCTTCTGGATGTATGCGGCCGCCTTGTTGTTGCCCTTCGTGCCGGCGGCGCGTCCTTGGAGCTTGTCGCTCGCGAGGTAGCCGATGTGCTTCTTCAGGTCGGCGATCGTGATCGAGTCGCGGCCGGGATCGCTCGCGGGCTTCTGCGGCTTCTCGGTCGGCTGCGGATCCTGCGCTCGGGTCGCGGTCGGCGTCGCGACGACCGGAAGGGCTCCGAGCAGCGCGGCGAGCAGGATGTTGCACGTCGAGAATCTGGTGGTGCTCCGCATCGGAGTATCGTGAGGCGGGGAGTGGTGCCGTCAAGGGGTGCGGGACGCGCGCACACGGAGAGTTGCGCGAACGTCGATCGAACGAATCTTCGATCCGTTGTCCCCCGTGAGTGTCGGCTCGTCTTTGCAAAGACTCAGAACCAATCTCTCCAACAAAGAAGGACACGACATGAAGCTCTCTCGCCTGGGGTTCTTGGCGATGGCATGCGCGGCGGGTGCGGCCTACGCCCAGGGACCCGGCAACGAACCGGAAGCCGAGAACTGGTCCGGACCCGGGACCACGATTCCGGCCATCGCCCGATCGGGCGACCCGATCTCGGGCTTGCCTGACGCGGTACGCCGGCAGCTGGACTGGCTCGACGACACGGTCAGCCTCAACGCGAGCGACGGATCTCTGCGCGGCTACGCGCCTCGCTACGAAGTCGCCTTTGGTGATCGCCGCGTCGATTTCCTACCCATGACCGGGATCGAATCGGACAGCACGATCTCGCTCGGCTTGGAGCTCGAGTCGATCCGGCGTTCCGGCGGCACGCCGCTCCAGATCCAGCAGGGCGATCGCATCGTCGATGGCCAGCGGGTGCGCTATCGCCGGCCCGACTTCGACGAGATCTACGACGTGCGAAAGGCCGCGCTCGAGCAGAGCTTCGAGTTTCGTTCGCTGCCGAGCGGCACGGGCGATCTCGTCGTCCGCGTGCGAGCTTCGACCGACATGGTCCCGAGTACGGATCAGTGGACCGAGGATGGTCTCGAACTCCATCTCGACGGCGTCCGCGGCCACGCGTGGATCGGTGAAGTCACCGGAATCGACGCGAACGGCCGCACGGTCCGCGGCTCGATGCGATTCGCATCTGGCGCGCTCGAGTTGGCGCTGCCCGGAGCGTTCGTCGACAGCGCGTCGCTCCCGCTCGTGCTCGACCCGTTCATCGGCGCGGCGTTCGAAGGCTCGGCCCAAGGCACGAGCTTCGATCAGCGTGACCCCGACGTCGCCTACGACGCGAGCACAGATGTCTGGTGCATCGTGTGGGAGCGCGAGGTCGGTGGCACGTTCCAAATCCGTGCTCGTGGCGTCGACTCGAGCGGAGCGGATGCGTTCCCGCTGATCGCGGTCGTCGACTCGACGGCGGTCGGAAAGTTCGATCCGCGCGTCGCGAACGTCGCGCGCGAGGACACGTTTGCCGTCGTGTGGACAGAGTCCAACAATATCCGTGCCGGGGGCGTGACGACGGCAGGCGCGGTCGTCAACTCGGCGGGCATCGACGTGCGGGCGACGACCGACTTCGAGATCCTGCCGGACATCGGCGGTGAAATGACCAACGCGGACGACGACGCGATCGCGGTGTGGATGAACCTCTCGACGAACGAGATCGAGGCAGCACAGATCACCGTGACGAGCACCCTGCTCACGTCGTTTGGCTACACCAATATCACGACCCTGTCGGGTGGCGGTGGCACTGGTGACGCCCTTCCGTCGATCTCCAAGAGCGGCGGTAGCACGGGCTACCACCTGATCACGTATCAGCGCACGCTCGTGGATCTCGAGATCCGTGCGATGATCGTCAACCGCAACCTCGGCGTGATCGAGGACTTCATCGCGGTCACGTCGAATTCCGTCCAGGACCTCGATGCGACATGCGACGGCGATGGTCGCAACTGGGTCATTGGCTGGGAGCGCGACGAAACCGGCACCACCGTGGACCAGGACATCTACTGCGTCCCGGTGCACCTGAGCGTCGATGGTACGGCCGGCTATCTCGGCGGTCCCGAGGTCGCCGTCGAGGCCGATCAGAACGACGACGAGCAGAACGTCGCGATCGCATGGCTCGGGGAGTCCGTGCTCGTCGGGTTCGCCGACGAGACCTCGCCGACGTCGAGCATCTATGACGGCACGGTGATCGCGATCGATCCGTTCACTTGTGAACGGATCGGCAACGAGATCCTCGTCGAGGCGTCTTCGCTCGATCAGGACTTCGTCGCGATCGCGTCCGCGGCCAGCGGCGGCAGCGACGACGACACCGCGCTCGTCGTCTGGGACGAAGAGGACAACTCGACGGGAGACAGCACGATTCGCGCCCGCTTCTGGGATGCGGACGAAGGTGTCGTCACTCAGGAGGGCGGTGGCTGTGGTGCCGGCGGTGAAGCGTTCGCGACGTCGATCGACGACGGCAACAGCGCGTTCCAGCACCGTCTGCGCTTCGCCGAAGCCGGCGCGACGTGTGCGCTGATCTTCAGCCTGGACCGCATCGACGCGACCTGCGGCGGGTGCACCCTCGTGCCGGATCCGTTCAGCGGAATCGGCATCGGGACCAGCACGAATCTGCAGGGCAACGCCGCGGTCGCGATGCCGATCCCGGCGAGCGCCGCGTTGGTCGGCCTCGTGTTCTACGACCAGTGGCTCGTCGCGAGCGCGGCACCTGCGTGCTCGGTCGTCAACGTCGACTTCTCCGACGCGATCGCCGTCGAGATCCAGTAGCCAAGAGGAGAAACTGAAATGAAAGCCTGTATTCAATTCGCGAAGTTCGCAGCGACGGGCCTACTGCTCGGCGCTGGAACGATCCTCGGCCAGGACCCTGTCGCGGTCCCGGGCCAGCCTTCTTCCCTGCTGATCGGCGGGCCGTCGCCGATCGGCACCGAGCGCGCGCTCGAGCGCGCCGGTAGTTCTTTCCGCGGCGGTGGAGTGCGTTACGATGTCGAGTTCGCGGGGGGGCGGATGACGTTCACGCCCGCACTCGGGTCGAACGCGCGGGACGTGCATCCGCTGCAGTTCGCGCTCGAGTCGATCCGCCGTGGTAGCACGACGATCCTCGAAGCGGACGGAAGTCCGCACGTCAGTGCCGATGGGTACGTCGTGTCCCAGAGGCGCGGCGCCATCACCGAGCGCTTCGACGTTCGCGGCGAAGGCGTCGAGCTCAGCTACGTGTTTCCGACGCGTATCGGGGGAGCCGGCGATCTCGTCGTCCGCGGTCGACTCACGACCGATCTGACGACCGAGCATCGCGGCGAGACGCGCGGTCCGATTCGGCTCACGGCCGAGGGGATCGGTGGCGTCGAGATCGGACGCGTGACCGGCATCGACGCGGTCGGGCGCACCGAACCCGGCTCGATGCGCTTCGACGGCACGCACCTCGAGCTCGTGCTGCCGAGCATGTTCGTGGACACCGCCGCGTACCCGCTCGTGTTGGACCCGCTGATCGGCACGTCGTTCAACGCGGGTTCCGACCTGAACGACGACGACCAAGCCGACGTCGCATACACGAACCTCAGCAACGAGTATCTCGTCGTGTGGCGGCGCACGTTCACGGGGGCCGATACTCGGATCCGCGCCCAACGGATCAACGGCACGACCGGCGCGAAGATCGGTGGGTTCCTGTCGATCACGGGAGGAAACTCCAACTCGAAGCCGGCCGTCGCCGCGGTCGCGACGACGAACCGGTTCCTCGTCGTGTGGCAGTCCGGGCCTTCTCCGTTCGGTCCGTTCGACATCAACTGTCGGGCGGTCAACGGTGGCTCGGGAGCGCTCTCCGCGATCGTGCCGGTCGCCGCTGGCGTGACCAACGAGCATAGCCCGGACGTCGGCGGTGAGCGAGTCTCGGACAACGAGGCGGTTGTCGTGTGGGTGGACGATTCGGTCGGAGTGTTCGGCGCCCAGGTCAACGTGGGGGCGGGCAGTGGTGATCCGTTCGTGCTCGGATTCCCGGTCACGATTCGCGCGACATCCGGAACGGTCCGCGCGCCCGCGATTTCGAAGAGCGGCGGCACGTTCGGGCGCTACGCGGTCGTCTGGCAGGAGCTCGGCACCTCCCAAGCGATTCCCGGCCAGTGCATCGACCGTAATCTGAACCTGATCGGCGGACTGTTGAGCGTCGCCACCGACACCACGATCGCCGAGGAGTCGGCGGACGTGGATGGCGACGGTGCGAACTTCGTCTGCGTGTGGGGTGAGACCGAGTCGGGCCTCACGGGTGATCAGGACGTCTACTGCCGGCGGATCGAGTGCAACGCGTCGTTCGCGACCTTGCCCGGGCTGAAGCTCGCGGTGGAAAGTGATCCTTCCGACGACGAGCGCGATCCTGCGGTCGCGTTCCTCGGTCCGAAGTACGTCGTGACTTGGACGGACGAGAACGGGCCGTTCCTCGACACCGACGTGTATGGCGTGTCCTTGGATCCTGACGATTGCGATCGCTGCGGGTTCGAGTTCACCCTGATCGCCGGTTCGAATCGTGAAGAAAGCTCTTCGATCGGTTCGAAGTGGGCCGGCGGCTCGAACAGTGATGACGGGTTGCTCATCGCCACGACGTACGACGTGACGTCTTCGTCGTTCTTCGGCGACATCGTCGCGCAGCAGTTCTCGGCGACCGGGGCCGGCGGCGCGGTCGTCGACACTGGCGGTGGCTGTGGACTCGGCGGCACGGCGAGTATCGCGGGGACCTACGCGCTGTCCAACACGGTGAACGTGAACCTGACGGGTACCGCCGGGTCGATCTGCGCGCTGCACATCGGCACGCCCGGCGGCTCGTTCGCGTGTGGGCCGTGCCAAGTGACCACCCCGTTCCTCGCGATTCCGGTGGCGGTCGTCGGCGGCGACGCGACGTTCCCGCTCGAGCTCGCGTGCAGCGGACTCATCTACGTCGGTGCCGACTGGGAGTACCAGTACGTCAGCGGCTTCACGGGCACGATGCCGTGTCCGTTCGCGCCGACGGTGTCGTTCTCCAACCGCGTGGTCGCGACGTTCGGCTTGTAGGCACGATGGTGCCGTTCAGGGTCTCTCGGCCCTGAACGGCGCGATCGTCTACCTTGCCCGCGCGTTCGCGAGCCGTTCGCGAGCGCCCGGCAGCTCGTGCTCGCCGATGACTGCTCCCGAGTATCGCCCGCTGCCGAGACCGTCCTCGAGGTCGTCGAGGATCTTCCGGCAGTCGTCGAAGCGCCCGAGCTCACGCAGCGAGTCCGATTCCATGAACAGCAGACGCGGCATCAGCTGGTGGGCCTGGGAGTACTTCGCGCTGAGCAGCTTCTGCGTTGCCCGCGCCTCCTCGACGACCTTGTCGAACTGGCCCCGCTCGAACGGGATTCGTGCGAGCTCGTAGCGGAGTTTGAGCGTTGCCTCCGCATCTTCGCCGAGCGCCTTGCGGCGGATTTCGTAGACAGGCTGGAGCTGGGCTTCCGCGTCGTCGACCTTGCCCGCGTTCAGGCTGTAGACGCCGAGGTTCACCCGCAGCGTCATCAGGAGCGGGTGCTCGGGCGGATGGTCGTCTTCCATCGCTTCGATCGCCGCGCGCCAGTGTCCGGCGGCTTCGTCCGGCTGCCCGGTCTGGAACATCAGCGCCGCGAGGTTGCTGCGCGTGCCGAGCGTGTCCTTGTGAGTCGGGCCGAGCACGCGTTCTTGCGAAGCGACGACCTGCGCGAGCCATTCCTTGGCTTCGTTGAACTTGCGGTTGCGCGCTTCGAGGATCGCGAGGTTCGACTTGATGCGGAAGACGTTCGGGTGGTCGGGGCCGTGGTGGCGCTGCTGCACGACGAGCGCGTCGAGGTAGACGGCCTTCGCGAAGGATGCCTTGCCCGCCGCCTGGTAGCAGCCGCCGAGAATCGAGCGCGTGCTCGACGCTTCGAGTTCGCTGTCGCCGAGCTCTACAAGGTCTTCGATGCAGGACTCGAGCAACGGAATCGCTTCGAGGCGCCGACCGGTGAGGACCAGCAGGCGCGCGCGGTGGGAGCGCAGACTGATCTGGCGCTTCTTGTCGTCCGCCGGGAGCAGCGGCTCGACTTCATCGTGGTGCTTGCGCGCGGCTTCGAAGTCGCCTTGGTCGGCGCGCACTTCGGCGAGGTCGAGCAGCGTGTCCGCGAGGTCGAGCTCCGGCACGGGTTCGAGCGCGCGGAGCGTCGCGACCGCCTGCTCCAAGTGATCCGCGGCCTCGGCCTCGTCACCGAGACCGAACATCGCTTTGCCGACGACGCCGAGCAGCTGGGCGCGGATGCGCGGGCGGTCCGCGAAGCTCTTCTCGATGTCGCGCGCCTTGGCTTCGAGGAACTGCACCATGCGGTACTCGCGGCCCTCGGCGCCGGGGTCGGCGGAGGCGATGCCGTCCATCAAGAAGCGCACGACTTCCTGCCGGGCGTCCGCCTGGTCGAGGGCTTCCTCGCGTTCGGTCTTGGCCGTCGCTTCCGCGGCCAAGGCGCGTTGAAGGCCGAACAACGTGCCAACCAGACCGCCGATGAGCGCGAGCACGGCGATCGACGCCGCGGTCATGCTGAGGCGGTGGCGCTGGAACAGCTTGCGGATGCGGTAGCCGGCAGTGACGGGACCTGCGACGACCGGCTGGTCGTCGAGCAATCGACGCAGGTCGCTCGCGAGCTCGGCCGCGCCGGCGTAGCGGCGCTCGGGCCCTTTCGACATCGCCTTCTGCGTGATCCAGTCGACCTCCGGAGGCAGGCCGGCCTGGATCGACGTCAACGCCGGTGGTTCCTGATTGCAGATGGTGTCGGTCGCGACGGCGAGCGGGGCGCCGGTCAGGTCGTAGGGCGGTCGTCCGCCGAGCAGATGGTAGAGCACGACGCCGAGCGAGTAGACGTCACTGCGCGCATCGACGTCCTCGGCGCGGCCGGCGAGTTGCTCGGGACTCATCGCGGCTAGGGTGCCGACGATCTCTCCGGCGAGCGTCAGGCCCTCGTCTTCGGTCGTCGCGCGTGCGACGCCGAAGTCGATGACCTTCACGTGGCCTTCGCCGTCGACGAGCAGGTTGGCCGGTTTGAGATCACGGTGGATCACGCCGCGCTGATGGCCGTGCTGGATCGCGTCGCAGACCTGCAGCATCAGTCGCACGCGGGCGTGCCAGTCGAGCCCCGATCTGTCTGCGAAGTCCGTCAGAGGCAGCGCGTTCTCGACGAACTCCATCGCGAACCACGGCGTGTCGTCGAGGATTCCGGCTTCGTGGATCTGCGCGATGTTCGGGTGCTGCAGTCGCGCGAGGAGGTCCGATTCGTACTGGAATCGTCGGCGCGCGGCTTCGGACGCGAACGCGCTGCGCAGGGTTTTCAGCGCGACCGTGCGCGCGGGGTTCTGCTGCCGTGCCTCGTAGACGGTGCCCATGCCGCCGCTCGCGATGCTGCGTTCGATCGTGTAGCCGGCGATCTGCGTGCCGATGCGATCGGCGTCCGCGCTCTCCGGAGCGCGCGCGTCGATCGGCGATTCGAGGAAGCCGTCGTCGCGCGTAATCTCGGCTTCGAGCAAACGTCGGACGGCGGTCGCACGTTCGGGGTGTTCGCGTTCGAGTGCCTCGAGATGTCGAGCTCGGGCGTCGTCGCCGAGTTCGAGGGCCTCTTCGAACGCGGTTCGAACCGCGCTCCACTCTTCAGGCGTCATCCGCTGCGTCATCGGCCAGCTCCGTTCTCAACCAGGCGCGCGCGGTGCGCCATCCACGTTCGATCGTCGATTCCGAGGCGCCGAGCACCTTCGCCGTGTCCTCGATCGTCAGCCCGCCGAAGAAGCGCAGCTCGACGATCTTCGCGAGGATCGGATCCATGCGGGCGAGCTCCGACAGCGCGTCGTCGAGCTCGGCGAGGTCGATGGCGCGCTCTTCGAACGGGAGCAACGCCGCGTCGAGCATCTGCCGCTGGTGATCACCACCGCGCTTCTGTGCGCTGCGGCCGCGCGCGTGGTCGGTCAGGACCATGCGCATTGCTCGGCACGCGACCGCGAGGAAGTGCGACCGGTCCGCCCAGTCGACGTCCCCGTCCGACAGCTTCAGCCACGCTTCGTGGACGATCGCGGTCGGCTGCAGGGTGTGCCCGGAGCCCCGGCCCATGAGCCGAGCCGCCCGCTGGTGGAGGTCGTCGTACACGAGCCCGTAGAGCGATTCCGCCGCTGCGGAATCGCCATCGCCCATGCGGCGGAGCAGGCGCGTGACCATCTGAGTGTCCATGGAGAGAGGGCAGGGCCGGGATTCGGGGGTCGCCTGGGAAATATATGACGGAGATCGGTGCGGGTTTTCGAGCCCGCAGGTGAGGCCGTTCTCATGCGTCGAACTCACCGCCGATTCCTGCTCTCCGTCGCCTGCTTGTTCGCCGTCGTGCTGGCTTCCGGGGCCAGCGGCCGGGCGGCGGCTTCGGCGAGCGACCGGGCCGGCCGGACGGAATCGGCGAGCGTCGAGCCGTTCCCGGGGCATATCAGCGTCGCGCGAGGGATGGGCTGCGTGGACTGCCACGCGAGCTACGACGCGCGCTGAGTCCCGACTTCTTCGAAGTCACGGGCCCTCAGCGCGGCGCGCAGCGCCGCCAGCAAGCACCGAGGCTGTCAAGCTGGTGATTGAGTGACAGCCTCTGAGGCCGTCGGAATTCTGCGGTCGGACGAAATGTCGCCGTCGCTCCGGGGTCACTATCCTGTCGTGATGACCGCGCGGAACCTCCTGCTGCCGGGGATCGTCGCGGCGGCGGGGCTCGCCCTGCTGCTGTGGTGGTGGTCCGGTGATGGAGCCGCCGCCCCACCGGCGATCGCTGGCGGTGAGACCGCCGAGGCCGCGACGGAGCCGGTCGATCGGTCGCCCGGGCTCGAGCGGGCGGACGTGTCGCGGGGGGCGACGTTCGTGCTGCGTGGTCGGGTCCGTGGTCGAAAAGGCGTGAGCCTGGATGGTGCGCGCGTCCGGGTTTGGCGCGGCTCGGCGACCGATCGCCGGGCGGTCATGGCGAGCGCGATGGCGGCGTGGATCGATCGGGACCGGCAGGGCGATCTCGTGTTGCCGACGCGGGGCCGGGTGCTCGGAGAGGTGGCGGTCGATGCGGACGGATCGTTCGCCGTGCGTGGTCTCGGCGAACGGCACGTGCGGGTCACGCTCGACCACGACTACTACGCGCTGCCCGACCCCGTGCCCGTGCACGTGGCGCTCGAGTCGAGCGAACACGACGTGGGAGTCCTCGAGCCGTTCCTCGGCGGTCGCGTCGTTGGCCGAGTGCGTGGTGCGTCCTTGCCGAAGGGAGGGGAAGTGCTGCTCGTCGCGGAGATGCGGCTGACGGACTGGCTCGTGCGTCCCGAACTCTTGATCGCGCTGGGCCTGCGGTCGGGCAGACGCGTGACGACCCTCGACGACGCGGACGAGTTCGAGTTTCGCGCGGTGTGGCCGAGTCCGCAGGCGCGGGTCGCGCTGCGGGACGGCGTCGGCTTCGCGGCGGACGGTCCGTTCGAGATCGTCGCGGGCGAGACCCGCGAAGTGGAGCTGGAGTTCGTCGAGGGCGAAGTTTTGACGGTGCTCGTGCGCGAGAGCGAGACCAATGAGCCGATCGTCGGCGCGCGCGTGCGCGCCCGTGCGGTGGCCGACGACGGCGTGTTCGGTCGCGCGGCGTTGACCGTCTCGGGCACGACCGGCGCGAGCGGGCAGTGCGTGCTCCGCGGCCTCGCACCGGCACCCCATGACGTGTCCGTTTCCGCCGTCGGCTACTTTGGCGAGTCCGTCGAGACCGAAGTGCCGCTGCCCGGTGGTGACGTGATCGAATTCGCGCTCGAGACCGGCGGCATCATCGAAGGCATCGTCGTCGACGCGAACGGCGACCCGATCGAAGACGCGGGCGTGACGTGGCACGAGAGCATGTCCGTCCCGATCATCGGGGACGTTGGCGCGTTCTTGGGCGAAGAGCTGATGTCGGTGCCGGCGATGATGTCCGAGTATCGCAGCGGACCGGACGGGCGGTTTCGGCTTGCGGGCATTCCCCCGGGCACCGAGACCGTCACGCTCGCCGCCGAGCACGCGGAGTGGACCGGTGGCCTGACACTCTCCGTGCCGGTCGGTTCGCGGCAGGCACGGATCACGCTGCGCGCGCCGGCCCGGATCCTCGGGCGCGTCGTCGACGCGGACACGCGGGAGCCGCTGCCGGACTTTGCGGTGGAGACGCGGGTGCCGCTCGCGCTGTTCGTCGACCGGCCGAGCCGCGGCATCGCGGTCGCGGACTCGGAGGACGGCGCGTTCGAGATCCCCCGTGTGTCGCCGGGGCGCATGGTGCTGCACGTCGTCGCACCCGGCTACGCGCCGCTCGAGAAGCGCGTGCGCGCGAAGGCCGGCGCCGATGTCGATGTCGGTGTGCTGGAGCTCGGCCGCGGAGTCACCGTGCGCGGGTTCGTGCGCGATACCGACGGCAACCCGGTCGTCGATGCGAAGGTGCGCCGCAAGGTGCGCGGCGTCGGCGACAACGCGCTGTTCGCCGCGCTGCTCAGTGGGCCCGCAGAGCGAACGGACGAAGAGGGGCGCTTCGAGCTCGCGTGTGAGTCGCCCGGCGCGTTCAGTTTGATCGCGCACGCGGAAGGATTCGCGCGTGGTGAGTCGGAGCGCATTCGCGCGAAGGTCGGCGACGTCATCGAAGACGTCGAGGTGCGACTGGACTCCGGGGGGCGCGTCGAGGGTCGGCTGCTGCTACCCGATGGCGACACGGGTTCGCACTGGGCCGTGATCCCCGAGAACCACGCGTACGGCGCGAGCCGCCTCGTCACGCCGGACGAGGACGGGAGCTTCGTCATCGAGTCCCTCGATCCCGGCCGCTACAACGTCTCCGCGCTCGATCTCGACGGTGCGCCCGCGCTCGTCGATCGGTTCGCGGACGGGCGTGATCTCGCCGGGGTCGTTCGCGACATGGTCGGCAAGGTCACGCTGCAGATTTGCACCGTGCGCGCTGGCGAGACTTCGGAGGTGATTCTCGACGTGCGGCGTCGGGGCTCCGGCGGCAACACGGTCGTTGGACGCGTGACGCTCGGTGGTCGTCCGCTCGACGAGGGCTGGGTCGAAATGCGGCAGCTCGACGGTGCGCGTGGTGCCCTGCCGATGGGGCTCGTCGACAACGGGCGCTTCCGCGTCGGCGGCGTGCGTGCGGGACGCTACACGCTGCAGATCCGGCGGGGGATTCTGATGGCGCAGGTCGGACGGCCGCAGACCGTCGAGATCCGCGCGGGCCAGCGCAACGAGCTGAAGATCGATCTGCCCGGCGGGCGCATTCGCGGACGGGTCGTGCACGACGCGACCGGGGAGCCGCTGCCCGGAGCGGTCGTCAAGGTGCTCAGCGATTCGCGGCCGGGTGGTGCGGACCCGGTCGACTTCGGCTTCGAGGTCACCGACAAGCAGGGTGCGTTCACATTCGTCGGGCTGACCGAAGGTGTCTACACCGTGCTCGCCGACGAGCACATGTCGCCGTCGGGTGGCTCACGCAGCGGCGGACGCCTCGGGGATCTGCGGCTCGGCGCGGACGAAGAACTGGCCGGCCTTGTGCTGCGTGCACGGCCGGCTGCGGGTATCTCGGTTTCGGTTGCCAACGCGAGCGGCGAGGCGATTGCGCGCGCGATCGTGGTCGCGGTCGACCGGGACGGCAAGTCGATCGGCACGCTGCCGCTCGGCTTCACGAACGAGAAGGGCGAGGCGCATCTCGCTGGACTTCCGCCGGGCGATACCCGCATCGTCGCGCGGCTCGACGGCTACGCGCCCGGGTTCAGCGACGTAGCCTACGCGTCGTCGGGCAACGACGCGAAGTGCGCTGTCGTGCTGCGTCGCGGTGCGCGCGTCGTCGTCGAGGTGTTCGACGAGAACGGCAAGCGCTGCCCGGATGCCGCGGTGTCGGTGCGGCCGAAGGACGGTCCCTGGATCTCCGCGGGACTACTCTCCGCGAAGCCGTCGGCGGACGGCGGCATCGACCTCGGACCGCTCGAGCCGGGGGAATGCGAGTTCTCGGTCGTCCACGCGCGTGCCGGCGCGTTCACGGTGCGGCGCTCCGTCCCGGACGGTGGGCCCGCGCGGATCGAGCTGCGGCGTGAGTGAGTGACTGAGTCATCCGCGGCGTGCGACGACCAACTTCGGCTCTGCGGGTGGGGTCCGCACCGCTGCCGGTAGGCTCTCGTCGCTGAGCGACCGCAGGAAGGCCTCGAGCGCGTCGAGTTCGGTCGGATCGAGGCCTAGAGGCGTCAACAGGTTCTCCGCACCGTGATGACGTTTCGCCGCACCTTCGAGTGTGTTGTAGAAGTGCAGCACTTCGCGAAGCGACGAGAACTGGCCCGCGTGCATGTAGGGCGCGGACGACGCGACGTTGCGCAATGTCGGCGTCTTGAACTCGCTCCGATTGTGCGAGGTCTTCATGAGGTAGCCGACTTTGTCGAGCGCCGCACCGTCCGGCGAGTCGGAGAACGCCCCGAGACCGTTGAATGGGTCCGCCTGCACGAGGTCGATCCCCGCGAGTCGACCCGGGTCCCTGCGGCGACCGGTCTTGGTCGTCGGTACCCTCGTGTCATGGAACTCGCGATCGGAGAACGTCGGCCCCGCGTGGCACGTCACGCAGCGCGCCTTGCCCACGAACAGCCGCAGCCCCTGCTGCTCCTTTGCGGAGAGGACTCCGAGCTTCGTGGGATCACCCTGCGCGATCCCTTCGACGAACACATCGAACCGCGAGCGACGGCTCACGATCGTCCTTTGGAACGCCGCGAGCGCCTTGCCGACGTTCGCGAATACGCGATCGACCGCGCGCCGGTCTTCCTCGCGCATGCCCGCGTACGCCAGTGCATCGGGGTGCTCCGGATCCTGGGGAATCGGGCGGCCACGAACGGGGAATCGGTCTCGGTCGCCGAAGTCCGTGAGCTCGCCGAACACCGCTTCGTACGCCGCGCGAAGCGACGCGACCTGCACCACGCGGTGGACGACTTCGAGTCGTGTGAATCCGTGCTCCGCAGGGTCCTCCAACGGACCGAGCGCCTGCGACCACAGCGAGTCGGCGCGACCGTCCCAGAAGAACCACCGGTTGTACGCGACGTTCCAGAGTGTCATCGCGTGCCGCGCGACGTTGCCTTCACCCACAGCCAACGCGCGACCGTCACCCCAACCGAGTTCCGGATCGTGGCAACTCGCGCAGGACACGGTGCCGGAACGCGACATCCCTTCGTCGAAGAACAGCCATCGGCCGAGGTGCGCGGCGCTCGGATCCGACTCGAATCGATTCGTGGGATCGGGCGGGGGCGGGGGGAGCGGTGACAACGTCTGCACGTCGCGCAGTTCCTCTGCCGAGAAACCGGCGACTTCGACCGCGGACGCAGCACGCGTCGCGACCTCGGCTTGTCGGGTCTTCGGAGCGCAACTGACGATCGCGAGCAACGACGCGCCAACCAAGAGTCGCAGGACGTGTCTCATGGCAAGTCGAGTTCGAACTGCGCTCGATCCAGCTTCCCGTTCTCGACGACGTCGATGAAGAGCTGCCAGAAGCCGCGCATGTGGAGAAGCGTCCCGCGCACGCGGAACACTCCATCACCAACCGGCGTCGCCACCGGGCGACGCAGCATCCCGTGGCGGTGATCCGGCATCCACGCGTGTACGAACACTTCGATATCGCTCGAGGGCTCGACACCGTCGCCACCCGAATCCGCCCGCGTGATCTCCACGTCCATCTCGAGCGACTCGTTGACCGGAATCGGATCGGGACGCGAACGCCAGCGTACGACGAAACGGCCGTGCTCACTCGTGGCTGTGGTCCAACCCCGTGGTTTTGATGGCACGGTCGAGGCGCTGCCCTGATGCCCTTCGCAGCAGGGGCAAGCCACCGCGGTGTGCTCGGCTGCGGTCGGCACGTCATCACCGCCGCACGCCGTGAGAAACGCGATCCCGAACAGAGCCAGCGTCATGGCGTGCCGCGCGAGGAACTTGTCCATGGCCGACCTCATTGCCCGAACTGCGCGAGAACCGCGTTGGAGAACGTGAGGTTCTGCGGCAACGAGAAGTCCAAGAACACGCTCTGGAACGCGAGGTTGCCGACTTGGCCGATGCCGTCGATCGTGATCGCCGCCGATCCCGACCCGTTGCCGGTCAGCGGCAACTGGATCCCGGTGTAGCCACCGGCGAAGTGTACGAGCGTGCCGCCAAACGCGTTCAGGTTCGGTAGGCCGGGGAAGGTCACGAGTGCGACACCGCTTCCACCGGACGGCACGCCGGTGACTCGATAGGTGCTGCTCTCGCCGGCACCGAGGCCGATCCCACACAGGGTCGCGACCGCCGAGCCAGGCCCTTGGAATCCGAGATCCGGCGCGCACGATGGTGCTCCGACCCGAAGCCAACGCGCGACCGAGGGGACCCCGTCGGCGCTCATCAGGAACACCATGTAGTAGCCGGCCGGCACAACGTTCGCGTTGTTCGGCACGGTGAACGTCGCGGCCGTGCCCGAGTTCGAGTCGAGCGTCACGGGGACGCTGATCTGGTTGAAGTTGAACGAGTGCGTCGCACTCCCCGTGCGGTGGATGACGACGTGCGTCACCGGGATCGACGATTGGTACGGGATCGAGACCTGCTGACCGTACGCCGCGGCGGACTGCATCGACTGGATAACGGGTCGCGGCGTTCGGAAGAGGTACGGGGGGCTCCAGATCTCGAACTCGTCGGATTCGCCGTAGAGTCCGGGACCACCCATGCCTTCACCGCCGGCGCACAACACGCGAGCGTCCGGAAGCAACAGTGCGGTCGAGTGATAGCCGCGGCGGATCGAATGCTGCGCCATGTTCGTCCACGTGTTGGTCTGCGGATCGTAGAGCTCGGGGGTCCTTGCCAAGCTACCGCTGGTCAGGTCGCCACCGATCGCGACGACCTTGCCGTCGGGCAGCAACACGGCGGAGAAGAACGCGCGCGGCGTCGCGAGGCTCGGCAACGCGGTCCACTGCGGATTGGGCACGTTGAGGTCGATGATCTCGCAGCTGTTGAAGATCGTGTTCGTGTCCTGCCCGCCGATCAGCATGATCCGGCCGTCTTGCAGGCGGACCGCAGGGCCGTCCCCGCGCGGTGCGTTGAGCACGGTCTGCGCGACGAACGACCACGACAGCGTCACGGGATCGTAGATGTAGGTGTCCTGCAGGTGTCCGGACTGGAAGACGCGGCCGTCGGGCAGGAGATGGAGCCGGTTGTACGCTTCCTCGAACTGCCCGGGGATCGGCTGGCCACCGACCATCGTCCACGTGTTCGCCGCCGCGTCGTAGACTTCGATCGTGTGGTCGGGCACGTCGGCACCCGCCTCACTCATCCCGCCGAAACACCAGACCTTCCCGTCGCCGAGCTGGAGCGCCGACGGATACCAACGGTCGCGCTGCAGGTCGGCTTGCTGCGTCCAAGTCTCGGTCACGGGATCGTACGTGCCCGTTGCTCGCAGCAGCTCACCGGTCTCTCCTCCGACGAACAGGACCCTGCCGTCGGGCAGCTGCGAGTTGCCACCACAGAAGAAGTTTCGCGGGACGGTTTGGTAGCTCACGCCTCCCGGGTTGTTCGGATCGAAGAGCGCCGACGTCGTCAAGCCGGACGGACTGTCGCGATGCGGAATGAACAGCACCTTGCCGGTGTGGAACAGGGTCGCGTGGACACCGTCGATCGTGAGCTGCACCGGGGGGCTCCAGGCGCCGACCGTGCTCGGCTGCGCGAGCGCGACGGACGGGAGCAGGGCGAAGAGCCCGGCGAGGGTAGCGGTGTCGGGTAGAGAGATTCGCATGCGGTCAGGCCTCGGCAGGTCGAAAGGAAACGGGGCGATCGAGAACAAGGAGGTCGCGCAAGAACCGCCGCGCAGCGACACGGCGATTCGAGATTTCGGGCGAATCCGTCAGAACGTCGTGATGTGCGTCGCGTCGGACGCAGTGAGGCCGTGCGCGGTCGCGACGTCGAGCACGAGCCACTGCGTCCAGAAGGAGAAGCCCAGCGGAACACCGGCTGCCGCGAGGTTCAGCGACCACGTGCCGAAGGCCTCTCCGGTCGTCGATACCGCGAGCGGACCGATCGGCACGCACGACAGGCCGGACGTCAGGCCGAGGTGGAACGAGATGCCGAGGATCTCGAACGGTGTGGCCGCTGGCGCGAAGTCGACGGCGAGCACGCCGATTGCCCCGGGCGTCGCGTTGCGCAAGCCGATCGAGAACTCGGCACGGTCCGTGGCCGCCGGCTCGATGGCGATCGTCGCGGGCAGCATGTTCCCGGCGCCGGACGCTGCGCCGGCGGATCGCGGGACGTTCGTGGATTCGGTGAACAGCGTCGGCCGATCGAAGGGCGGCGCGCCTGTCGCCAACCGCGGATCCGTGAACGTCTTCAAGAAGGTGACCAACGCGAATCGCTGCGACGGACTCAAGCGCAGTCGTTCGATCAGTTCGTCGGCCTCGTAGTGCCCGCCGTCGTCGTAGAAGCTGACGACCGCGCCGAGGGAGTCGAACCGACCGGTGTGGAAGTACGGCGCGCGGAGTTCGACGTTGCGCAGGCTGGGCGTCCGGAAGCGACCGTTGTCTTCGGGAATCCCAGTGATCGCACCGCGACCGAGATCTTCCGCGTCGGGACGAATGCCGATGTCGTGGAAGCCGTCGTCCGACAGGAGCTGGCCTCCGTGGCAGGTGCTGCACTTGCCGGGGCCGAAGAACACGTCTCGGCCGACGAGTTCGAGTTCGGTGAGCGCGGACGTGTTGCCGGCGAGGAAGTCGTCCCAGCGCGACTGGTCGGAGACCAAGGTCCGTTGGTAGGTCGCGAGCGCAAACAGGATGCGCTGAGGCGAGACGTCGGCGCTTCCGAAGGCTTGCGTGAAGAGGTCTCCGTACGAGCGGCCGGAGACGAACAGTGCTAGCTCGGGCGGCAGGTTCGATGCGAGCCGCAGCGGGGTCGCGCCCTCGACTCGCGTCGCGATCGCCGACCAGTTCTCTTGCGTGTGTGCCATCTCGATGGCGGACACGGGTGGCTCCGCCGCCTGGATTTCGAGCGCGACGCCCGTCGGCGCGAGCAACGAACCCGACACCGGATCGAAGAGCGCACCCTCGGCTCGGCCATCCCAGAACAGTCGAGTGGCGAACGCCGAGTTGACGACCGTGGGCGCTCGACGGGGCGTCACTTGTCGTTCGAGACCGAAGACGGGGGCCGGCTCGTAGGCTCCGCTGCTCGACTGACGAATCACGCCAGGAGAGCCGAGTGTGTCATCGGCCGTGCCCTTCACCCCGTCGAGACCCGGGTGAGTGCTTGTCGAGACGTTCGACGTGCGCGGATCTCCACCGCCCGCTTCGGGGCGATGGCAGGTCCCGCAAGCCACGGTTCCGGATGCCGAAAGCTGCTCGTCCCAGAACAGCACTTTGCCGAGAAGGGCCTTCTCGGCTGACATCGGGTTCTCGGGGGGTGCGACGACCGCGGGGACTCCCGGCGGGATCACCTCTGGCGTCGACTGTGCTGCGAGAACGGCGGTGGCGAACACGAAGGCCACCGCTTGCGCGAGGAACACGGAGGTCGGGGATGTCATGGAGGTCGGCTCCCATCGACGCGGACAGCGGCGAACCACTGAGTCGCGCAAGAACCGGCCTACTCCGACACGCGTCTCGAAAGAAAGTTCGCTACGGTGCCATCCACCACGGTCCGCCGTCGTCCGCATGCTCGCGAATCGCGCGAGCCAGCGCCCGTGGCGCCTTGTCGTCGACGCCTTCGGTCAGACGCGGCATCTCGGTTCCGTGAGACCGGGCGATCGCGTCGATCCGCACCAGAAACTCGGTGCCGTGGGGATCCGCGATGCGGGCGGCGGCGAGCGCCGCTTCTCGAACCTCCGTAGCGTCGACGCCCGTTCGCGAGGTTGCTGCGGCCTGCAGGGCCAGCAACCGCGCTTCCACATCCTTCGGTGCCCACGCGGACGCGCGGACGCGCTTCACGCCGGCTAACGCCAATGCGGCGGCACGGCCAGGATCGCCGCGCAGCATGCCGCGCACGCGCAAGGACCGACACCACGCCCAGGCACGCACCGGAAGATTCTTCGGGGTGCCGCTGCGGTCACTCAGCTCGCGTTCGATCTCGCGCAGTCCGGAGTCTCCGTACGGCTTCGCGTGCTCGTCATCGACGAGGCGGGCGTGCAGCTCGAGGAAGGCTCCGAGCTCCGGCGTGGAGTAGTGGATTGCCGGTTCGTCCCCGCCCCGCGTGTCGAGCCACGCTTCGACCAACTCGGGATTGCCGAGTGCAATCCGGTGCAGCACCGCATGCATCTCGGGGGTTCCGTGATGCAGCTCGAGCGCTTCGTCCGGCTCGAACTCGTGCTCCAGGTCCTCGAGCACTTCGAGAACGTCCTCGCCAGGATGCTCGTTGCTCCAATCCGTGCGCTGGGCGATCCGGCTGCGGTTGGTGCTGACGAGTAGCGCAACGATGTGCTGGGAATCGAACGGCAGAGCTTCGACTTCCACCCCGGCCAGGACAGCGAGTGCCGCTCCCCCCAACCCCATCTGGGTCGCGAGTCCCGCGAGTTCGATCCGCCGTTGATCCGGGAGATCCGGCGCCGTTGCGAGGACGTGAAGCGCGGTGTCACGTGCGTACTCGACTTCACCATGGCGCGCATGGGCGGCGGCCGCGGCTACCTGTAGGCCGGCCGAACCGCGCTGTCGTGCGATCGCTGCCAGAGTCTTGCGGTCGATCGGGATCTCGACGCTCGGCACGTCTTCCAGAACGGAGGCCATCGTGCCCTCTACTCCTGTGGAGTCGTCGGATGCCAACGGGCCGCGAAGCCACCAGCCGGCACCGAGCCCGATCGCGACCAGAGTCATCGCGGCGGCTCGACGCCAAACCGAAGGGCGCGCGGGAGTGGCTGCATCGTGCAGTGCTCGTGCGAAGTCTCCGGCCCGCTGGAAGCGCGCCTGTGGCTCGGGGTCGAGGGCTCGAGCCAGCGTTCTCTCGATGGCTCGACGTGTGTTCGGCGATGCCTCGACCAAGCAATCGGCCAGGACGAATCTCGCCAGAGCGCCCAACCCGTAGACGTCGGACTCGATCGTCGCCTCTTCCTCGCGACCTTGTTCGGGGCTCGCGAACGCGGGGGTGCGCGGTGCGTAGCCGATCGTCACTGCGATCGCGGAGATGTCGGCTTCGTCCGTCACCCGCGCGGCGCCGAAGTCCAGCAGGACAGGCCAGTCGCCGTCGGTCACGACGACGTTCGCGGGCTTGACGTCCCGGTGGACGAAGCCACGCCGGTGTACGTGGTCGAGGGCATCGGCCACTTTGCCGATCAGGGCAGCGGTGCGCGGCAAGGAAGGCTTCTGCTCGCGTACGAACGCGTCGAGCGGACGACCGCTCAGCGCGTGTAGAACGCAGTAGGGCAACCCCGCGGCGGTTTCGCCCGCGTCGACGATCGACACGATGTTGGGGTGGTTCAACGACGCGAGGATGCGTCCCTCTTGCTCGAGACGGGCGCGCCCTTGGGCGGACTCGAATGCGTCGAGTGTCGGAAACTTGATCGCAACGGAGACGTGCGGCGCGGTCCGCGAGTTCGCGAGCCACACCGACCCCATGCCGCCATCGCCGATCGGAGCCACCAGTCGATACGCGCCGACCGAATCGCCGGGCCAGGGAAACATCCGGGGGTTCGTTTCGTCTTCCGCACCCGAGTCTGGCGACGCGTCGTCGGCAGCCAACATCGAACGGAGACGGTCGCGCATCACGGTGTCTTCGTCGAGTGTCGAGAGTCGCGCCTCCCGAGCGGCAGTGTCCAGATCCGCGAGTTCGCGAAAGAGGGTCCAAAGGCGTGTCGGATCGCTCATCCGCAGGCACCCCGTTCATCCCACGGATCGCCGTAGAGCTCCGAGACTAGCCAGGCTCGCGCGAAGCGCCAACGACGTTCGATGCTGCGCACCGAGATGCCCAGCGCGCGCGCGCATTCCCGATTGTCCAATCCACCGAAGAAGCGGAGTTCCGCGACGCCCGCGGCTCCCGGATGCTCGACCGCGAGTTGCCGCAGTGCTTCGTCGAGTTCGAGGGTGTCGAACCTGCGTCCCTGCATGACCAGGCGATCGAGTCCATCCTGGCGTTGCGAGTGTTCGCCTCCCCGCTTCGTCGCGCGGCGGCGGCGCACGTGGTCGACGATCGCACGGCGCATCGCGACCGCGGCCGCGACCATGAGGTTGGCGCGGTCATCCCATCCCTTGCGTTCGCGCGACAGTCGCAGGAACGCCTCGTGCAGTAGATCCGTCGGGTCGATCGACAGCGGGCCCGAGGAGTCGAGCGTTCTCTGGGCCACTTCGCGCAGTTCGCGATAGACGAGTGGCATCACGGCTCGCAGCGCGGCGTGCGCATCGTCTGCCCGTCGGATCACCCGGTCAGTTGCCGAGGTTCCGGTTCGATCCGGGCGATCCGAATCTGTCGGTCCGTGTGGATGGTGGTGGTGCATCGTCGCAGGCGAGTCACGGCCGACGCGGTGGGAGCGGGCAGGCAAATACATCTGCCGCGCGGTGATCTGACTTCGCTGTTACATCGGACGGCCAATGTCTCGTGTTTGTTCCAGGAAGTCGGGTAACTCTCCTGCATTGAGCGGAATGGGACCGGACCATGCCATCGGCCTGATCGCTTGCACGCTCGACCGTATGTGTCAGTCCGTGAAGACGACCACCGCGTGATTCGACAGCAACGGCGTCGCGCCGATGCTCAGCGCCTGCACGCCGACGACCCAGCCCTCGAGTGCGGGGATCGGCGGGAGGGGCAGCGCGAGAACCCAGACCTCGCTCGGTCCCTGCACCGCGCTCGCGAAGAGGCCGAACGCGGCGGCGTCCAGGCCGAACGGTCCCGCCGTCGTCGAGACGAGCGGGCCCGGCCGTCCGATGAATGCCGCGAGCGCGTCCCCTTGATCCGAGATCGTTTCGATCACCACCGTGTTGCCCGGGCCGGCGCCGGCGGCCGTCATCGCGACCGGTCGTCCGGGCAGCGGCGTGTGCGTGCCCGAGACGTCGGGCGCGCCGAGCTGCGGGAAGAACGTCACGGCCGGGCTGCGTTGCACGGTGCCGCCGATCGTCGTCACCGCGGCGACGGGTGGGCCGAGGGTCGACATTCCCGCGCGGATCACGCTCCGTGCGTCCCCGGAGATGCGCAGCGTCGTGTTCGTCGCCTGGATCGCAGGCGCGCCGTTGAAGCCGAACAGTCCGACCGTGCCGTCACCACCGGTGACGTCGCACTGCGCGAGCACGAGCGTCGAGTCGAAGACTCGCACGCCGCTCGCGGACGGCGTCAGCTTCGTCGGCACGCCGGCATCGGAACCCGTGAACTCGCAAAGCTGTGCCGTGACGTGACTGTTCGACGTGATCAGCACACCGAGGCCGCCGACGGTGCACTCACTCAGCGTCACGTTGTCCGACGCCTGGATGGTCAGGCTGCGCCCCGAAGCGACGCGGTCGAAGTAGACCGAGCCCGGGTTGCTCGTGACCTCGAGCACGGTGCCGAAGATCGGCGTCGCGGTTCCGACGTAGCCGCTCATCACGAACTGCTTGCCAGCCGCGAGGCTCCCGATCCGGAACACCCCCGGCTCGACGATCGAGCCCGCCGCGAAACGGATCGTCAGCGCCTTGTCGGTGACGATCGGCGCATACGACCCCGCGCGCACCAGAATCGTGTCTCCATCCGAAGCCGCGGCCTCGGCGGCAGGCAGATCGTCGAAGTCGAACGGCGGGACCCCCGCCTCGTCGACGATCCAAGTCTGCTGGCTCGCGAGCGACCCAGCCAACGAAACGGCAAGAGCGACAGCGGTCGTGCGCATCGGTGTTCTCCGCGTTCTGAGGACCGCCCCCCAGTCTACCGAGTCTTACGCGCCCGCGCCCACGCCCGCTCCCGACTCGAGCCCCAGCCCGCGCCCTCGCCCGAAACAAGGCGCCGCGAAGCGGCGACCCCTATCTCGGGCGTCCGGGTGTCGCCGCCTGCTTGATCAGCCAGCGCTTCCACGGCTTCTCGAACTTCTCGATCGGCTTGCCGATCGCGCGGTCGAACACCCGGCTGCTGTCACCCTTGCCCTCGCCGAGCGCGACGCGGAGATACTCGAACACCTTCGGTCCGAGGTTCGGGTTCGCGTCTTCGTCGAGCAGAAACGCGACGAACATGTGCACCGCGGCCCAGTGCACGTCGGACCGCGTGCGGTTCGTGCGTCGCTGCAGCGTGCCCGCGCCGTAGAAGTGGTCGCGCAGCGTCAGGTGCAGCATGTTCTTCAGGCTGTAGCGCTTGCCCTGCAATGCGAGCTGCGCGTGCTGGCGACCCGGAGCAGGCTGGATCGGTTCGACGTTGCCGGGATCGCCAAAGAACTTGCTGTCGACGTACTGCGCGATGCCGAGCTCGAACCAGTCGACGAAGCGCTGCTGCTCGCCGCCGGGATCGTTGTTGCGCGCGAGGGTGCGGTAGAGCAGGTGCTGCGTCGCGACCTCGAACAGCCGCGTCGGGCGAGGCTCGTTGCGCGAGTAGAACAAGTAGCTGTACTCGTTGTACGGGTTCGGCACGAAGTAGGGGTGGCCCGCATTGCTCCACTGCGGGAACTTCCCGTCCTCGTCGTAGATCCGCAGGCGCATCGGCTCGAGCACCTCGTCGAGCTGGAGCGCCTCGCCGTGTTCGTCGAGCCACCAGAGATACATCCGCTCGAGATCGAGCAGCGCGTTGACCGTGCGCTCGATCCCCGCGTCGCTCTCGATCACGAAGTGTTCGCTGCGCAGCTCGAGCGCGTGCCCGATGTCGCCCGTGTACTCGTCGAACTTGTCCTTGCTGACGAAACGCGACCCGAGCGGCCACAGGTAGCCGCGCTTCTTCCGCTTGTGGCCGAGGAACTCGTGCGCCGGCCCGTGGTCCGGATCGCGCACGAGGACGGCGTGCGCTTCGACACGCGCGAGGTGCCAGAGCTGCGCCTTCTCGCACCACTTCGACAGCTCCCAGTGCGTCTCGGCGAGCGCGGGGTCGTGGCCGACGCGCTGGTCGAAGTACTGCCGCAGCTTGTCGCGCACGGTGTCGATCGACTGCACGCGCTTCTGTCGAATGCGCACGCGCTTGCCGCCCTGCATGACGAGGAGCTCCTTCTCGTCGTGGCGCTGCTTGACGCGGCCGCGCACTTCCTTGCCGGACTTCAGCACGATCGTGTCGCGCATGTCGTCGCGGTCGCGCTTACGCTTGCTCTGGGCGTCCGCGGGCAGGACGAGGAGTGCCGTCGCCAGGACGGCGAGGACGGTTCGGGTGCTCGCAACCATGTTCAATTCATCGGTTCCAGATGGGCGCACCCACAAGGCCGGCAAACCGCAGGCCATGAAAGCTTTACGTGGAACCGTTGGTGGCGGCGGTAGGGGTGTTGCGGAATCGCTCGGTCAGCTCGTTCGCGATTTCGGCGATGGTCCGATCGTGGGTTTCGACCGTAATCTCCGCCTGCTCGTAGAGATGGCGCCGTTCGCCGAGGATGTTGCAGAGCGCCGCGAAGGCCTGCTCGTCGTCGCCCATCGGGCGCGTGTCGCCCTGGGCGATGACCCGTGACCAGTGGTCCTCGGGCTTTGCGCGGAGCCAGATGGTCCGAGAGTGTGCTCTCAGGAGGTCATAGGTGGCTCGCTCGGTGACCAGCCCGCCGCCCGTTGCCAAGACGAACGGACGGGGGTGTTCGACCAGCAGCGTGCGGAGTGTGTCCTGCTCGGCGCGCCGGTAGTAGGTCTGGTCGTACATCTGGAAGATCTGGTCGAGTTCGAGCCCGGTCGTGCGCTCGATCTCCGCATCCAGCTCGATCAGCGGACAGCCGAGGTTGTCGGCCAGAGATCGGCCGACCGAGCTCTTACCGGCGCCGCGCAGTCCGAGCAGGGCGAGGACGCCGTTGCGGCGGTCGTCCTCGGCGGTCAAGTGGTTGCTGAGAAGGCCCACGGCGGTCGTGCCGAGCGCGTCCGCGACTTCGCAGAGCTTCAGCAGCGACGGGTTGGCCTTGCCGGTTTCGATGTCTGCGAGGAACCGCTCCGAGATCCCCGTCCGGTCCGCGAGGTCACGCCGCGTCCAGCTCCGCGCGTTGCGCATCGACCGCACGGTCTTGCCGAGGGCCGTCAGGAGATGTCGGGGGTCGTCGCGCAATTGGTAGTAAACTGCAGGTTCAGTTCGGATACCCGTAGTATTGTGCGTATTGAGGCCCGCGTGCGCCAGGGGGGAACCGCGAAATCGACCTCGCGAACGATCCCGAGGAGACGCCGGTCTTCCGCACCCGATCGGACGGACGCGGGGGCTACGGCGCGGAAGGCGAACTCCGGGTCTGCAAGTAGGCGTCCAGCTCGCGCCATGACGCCGTTGGGGTCGGCGCGTCGGCGTCGAGGCCAAGTCCACCGAGCGCCCGCGACGATGGCATCGGAATGAGCGTTCGCCCGCCGCGTACGATCGCCATTCTGATCCCCACACTCGTCGCGCTCTCGATGGTCGCGGTCGTGTGGCGGTCCGGCGTCTCCACCGAGGAGATGTGGGCGGAGATGCGGAACTGGGCGGACGATGAGGCCAAGCGGTTCGATTCCCGAAGCTTCGAACGGCCGGTGCTCTGGGGCGACGCGGGATCCGGGCTCGTCTGGAACGCGTACGACGAAGCGCTCGCGTTGTCCGAGGACCACTACAAGGAAGACGAATTCCTGCTCGCGCAGCTGGGCCACGGCACAGCGCAGATCACCGAAGAGCAGATCAGCGCGGTTCGCCGCCGGTGGCGACCCGCGCTCGATCGAATGCGCGTCGGGGCGCACCGGACGGACGCGCGGCCGCCGACCGATTGGGTCGCGGGCTACGGGCACCCGACGATGAATCTGCTGCACTCGCGCGCGCTGATCAACGCCGCTCGGCACGAGGCGACGCAGGCGATCGAGTCCGGCCACTATGTCGAAGCGGTGAAGATGCTGCTCGACGCGGCTGCGTTTGCCGTCGACATGAGTCATCGCGTCATGACCATCGACGAGATGATCGGGGTCGCGCTCATGACGATCGCGACCCACGACGCGCTTCCGGACGAGGTCCTGCGTGGGATGCCGCGCGAAGCGCTCGAGTATCTGCGCGACGGGCTCGCGGTCGTCGATCATCTGACGGCTTCGCACGCCCCGTCCGTGCAGCGCAACACGGTGATGCTCGCGTTCTACGCGCAGGGACCGGTGGGTTTCGAGATGCTCACCAGCGACGATCGATTCGGTAGCCTGCTGGATCGGGCGCGCTACGGTTTCTCCGAGCGACGGATGATCGCCGGAGCCGTCCACGAGCTGATCGCCGGTCATCGGGAACTCGTGCGGACTCGCCACCTGCGGTGGCCCGACCGTCGCGTGCTGATCGACGAAGTGTCGACGTCGCTGCGCGAATCGTCGAACCCGCTGGCCCGATGCGTCGGCTCCAACATCTTTGCGGTCGAGGAGTCCAAGCGGCACTGCGTCGCGAAGCTCCGGCTGCTGCGGATGGCCGTCGCCTACCATCTCGAAGAGCCGTTGCCCGAGCTCGCCGATCCCCTCGGCCAGGGTGCGCTCCGCGCCGATCCGGCCGAACCGGGCATGTGCTTCTCGAGCGAGTTTCGGAATCCGGGCCGCCTGACGTCGATCGAGCGCCTCGCCCGACGCGGCGAGTGAGCGACCGAGGATCGCCGAATCCACCGGCTCGCGGCCGTTCCAGCCCGCGTCGCCGCGGATTCGCCGGTGTCAGTGGGCCATCCTCCGTCGGATCCCGATCGATTCTGCGGATTTCTCGGTAAGCCCCCGCCCGGCGCGCACAAGCCCGGGTGGAGCCATGCGAGAAACGAGTACATGATGGGTGATCGCGACCTGAGCACGAGCCGCGTCCCGGGCTCGAGACTCGGCCGAACCGGAAGACTGCGAGTGGACGAGCAGGCCCATAGCACATTGGCGACCTACTGGACGCACGTCGGAGAACTCGACCAGAGTCGGGCCGAGAGTGCCTGGACGTGGTTCGTCGAGCGCTATCGGGGATTCGTCCGCGGCGTGCTGCGCCGCTTCCTGGGCGACGCGCACGCGGATGCCGCGACCGACGATTTCTGGACCTACCTCTTCACGAGCAAGGTGCTGAGCAAGGCGGATCGCAGCCGGCGGCTGCGCGCATTCTTGGTGGGCGTTCTGCGCAATTTCGCCCACGACTGGCGGCGTGCCCACGTATCGGCGCAGCAGGGCGAAGACGAGGAGGCGCCGGATCGCGAGACGTTCGACCTGCACGAGGACGAGGAGATGTCCCTGTGGGCTTCGAACGTGCTCCGCAACGCGCTCGTCGAGATGGAGCGCCGATGGCCGAACAGCGCCGAGGTGCTGCGTTCGTTCTACGGGCTGTCGCTCGCCGACGACCGCCCGGTCGAACCGCTGTCGGTGTCCGAGACCGCAAAGCGGCTCGGGTGCAACACGAACGCCGTGCACCAGGCCCTGCATCGCGGACGCAAGCGGCTGCGCAGCTGTCTCGAGGCCGAGCTCGCGCGACTCGTCGGGCGTGAGGAGACCGCCACCGAGATTCCGCTGATCCTGAGTGCGATCGGCAGGCAGACTCCGGGACTCACAGACTGACGGATGGACGAGCGCAGTCAGAAGCCCCCCGCAGTGCCGCAGCAGCTCGAAGACGCACTCGGCGACGCGCTGTGGCGGGATCCCGCGAGCCGCACCGAACGGTTCGAGGACCTGGTCCGGCAATACCCCGAGCACGAAGACGCGCTCCGCGCGCGGCGTGCGTTTCTGCTCGACGAAGACGATGTCGACCTGCTCGGCGAGGCCGCGGTCGACCACGACCTCACCGGGCAGATCCTCAGTGGCAAGTACCGCATTCTTCGGCTTCGCGGCGAAGGGGGATTCGGGTCGGTCTACGAGGCCGTTGACGAGATGCTCGGCGCGACCGTCGCGGTCAAGGTGCTGCACATAGGCGCGGCGCACGATCGCGAGATGCTGCGCCGCTTCATGGGCGAAGCCAAGCTGCTGACGAACCTCGATCATCCGAATGTCGTCCGGTGGATCACGTTCGATCGGACGGACGAAGACCTGCACTACTTCGTCATGGAGTTCCTGTCGGGCGAGGAGCTCTCCGAGATCCTGAAACGGGACCGCATCCTCGCGCCCGAACGCGCGGTCGACATGTTGCTGCAGATCACGTCGGCGCTGCGCGCAGCGCACAAGCTGCCTGACGGTTCGTCGCTGCTGCACCTCGATCTCAAACCGCAGAACGTGTTCGTGCTCAAGGGCGATCCCGAGCGCGTGAAGGTCATCGACTTCGGCATCAGCCAGCACGTCGGTGCCGAAGCGCGTGCCGCCGCGGGTATCCGACTGGTGGGCGCGAACAGTCGACGCGAAGGCCTCGACCTGACCGCGACGATCACGTCGGCGCTCGACCCCGACATTCCCGAGACCGAGGGGCGAGTGCAGCGCGCGCGTGGTGGCACGTTGCTCTACGCGTCTCCCGAGCAGTGTCGTCACCTCGCCGGGATGCCCGACATCGTCGAGCTCGACGGCCGGTCGGACATCTACTCGCTCGGGATCATGGCGTTCTTGATGCTGTCCGGCGAGATGCCGTACGTGCACAAGCCGACGCCGATAGATGCACTCGAAGCGCACATGAAGCAGAAGCCGCGCACGCTGAGTCAGGTCGGGGTCAAGGTGTCGCGGCAGCTCGAGGCGTTCGTCGCGAAGTGTCTGGCCAAGGATCGAGACGATCGCTTCGCGACGATCGAGGAGGCGCACGAGGCGTTGGATCGCATCGCGAATCCGCCGGCGCTGTGGCCGAAGCTGGTCGGGGCGGCGGTGGTGCTGCTGTCGGCGCTCGTGGTGTTCTTCGCGATGAAGGACGATGTGCCTCCGTTCGACGTCGACTTGCCCGGGGGCGTCGCCTACTTCGGGCCCGAGCGATCGACCCAGGCGCTGCTGGTCACGAACGTCGTCGATGCGTCCCCGGGTGCGGCCGTCGAGATCCTGGCCGATCCGAGCACTGAAGAGCCCGCGCTCGCGGATTGGTCGGCGCGCGTAACAGACGACATGCGAGCCATCGAACTGGTCGCGGCAGAGGGCACGCGGACGACGTCCGAGCAGGTGTACCTTCGGATCGCGGGGGCCGCGCAGGTTTCGCATCCGATCCGAGTCGCGTACTTGGGCGCCGAGTCTTGGAGTATCGAGCGCGCCGGCGTGCGGGGCTTCGAGGGCGGAGTTTTGGACCCGAACGGCGCGGAACTGGAAGTGGTGTTGCGCGGAGACGCCGCGTCCATCCGGCGCGTCGAGGTGGGCTTTGATGGGCGACAGCTTCGCGCCCAGCGCGATGGGTCGTTGGAAGTGCCGACGTATCGGCTCGACTTCCACCGCCTGGCCGGGTTGCCGGAGCGTGGTCGGGTGAGCCTGACCACAACCGTCGTGGGTCGCGCCCGGCGTTCCGAAACGCGGGAGATCGAGTTCGAACTCGACGCGCGTCCGCTCGGGTTCGAGGCACGGCTCGACGACGCGACGTCGATCCGGAGCGGGGAATACCTGGTCTATCCCGATCGTAGGCCCGTGCTGCGCACGACTCCGAATCGGTCTGCGAGTTTCGCAGTCCGCGCGGAGGACCAGGAAGGCACCGAGATCGTGCTCACCGAGCGCAAGCTCGACGACGGCATCGAGCTCGGATTCCCGGACCGTGAGGAGTCCTACTCGGGCACGTTGACGATCGAAGGAACCGACGACGTTCGTCACGCCGACCCGAGTCGTGGCCGCGTCTCGAAGAAGCTGCAGTTCCTCTACGCGAAGGACGCGCCCAAACTGACTGTCACGGCGGACGCCACGAGCGAACACGACGTGCTCTACACCAAGAAGTCGGAGTTGACGTTGTCCCTTCAGCGCAGCAACGAGGTGCTCATGACGGTCGACGCCGTATTCCGACCGGGCGACGGTGACGAGCAGGTGCAGCGCAAACTCCTGCACCAGGATGCCGGTGGCGACGTCAGATTCGCGCTGCCGTCCGATGGCAGTTACCGCGTCGAGACGCGTGGATATCGCCATTTCGTGGATGCCGAGATTCCCGATCATCCCGAAGTCACGCAAGAGCTGCTGGTCGTTCGGGACACGACGCCGCCGTCTCTGCGGATGGAGTCGGCCATTGAAGAGCGCTTGAACGGTGCAAACGCGGATTCGTTGGTCGCGGACGTGTTCGTCTCTGACGTCGCGCTCGAAGGCGTCGAGCGCCTTACCCCTGTCGCTCTCCATTGGGAGCTGCGGCGCGCGGACGACAGCCGCGAAATCGTGCGTGACGCGGCTCTGCCGGCCCGATCGCCGAGTGCGCAGCCGCGCGCGATCCGTTGGCGAGACCTCGAGATCGATCCGCAGAAGGATCTGGTCGACGGCGACTACGTCTTCCGCGTCGTCGGGGCCGATGTCGCTGGCAACAGGGCGCAGCCGGTCGAATGCCGGTGGAGCGTCGGCCGCCACGGACCCGTCCTCGAATACGAGAAGCACGAGGGGAGCTGGAAGCCGCTCGAGACGAACCAGTTCCGAGTCGTCGTGCGCGTGGAGGATCCCAATGGCGTACGGCGGGTTCGCTGTACCGCGCGCGATGGTCGAGACGCGGCTCGAGAGGCGATTACGCTCGAGCTCGCGACGACGACTCCGGACTCTCCCGACGCGGAATGGTCCGGTGCCTTCTCGTTCCCGGCGAACTGGTCCGAACGGCACGTGCGTCTGGATTTCGTCGCGTTCGACACGTTCGGCAACCGCAAGGCCCTGGAACCCAAGTATCGCCAGCTCGCCAAGTTCGAAGTCGCGCGGCCGCGCGTCGTCTGCCTGACGCGACTCGACGCCGAGGTGGCCGACATCACCCGCATGCGTTTGGTCGAGGGCGACTCGCGATACGTCTTCACGGGCCGCAACCTCCTGAGCGAGCGCAAGACGTTCGAGCAGTTCGGAATGGAGTTGCCGGGAGACATCCACGAGGACTTCTCGGGCAGGGAGGAGAACGTCCCGTCGTTCTACCTCGACGAGACCGAGGTGACGGTCGGGCAGTTCCTCGCGTTCGTGCGCGCGGAGAACGGCTATTGCGACCCCGCGCACTGGACCGAAGGCCGTGCGCCGTCGCAGTCGCGTCGCGACGAGCTCGAGCGACGGTTCGCCGGCGTTTCGCGACAGGATCTGCCCGCGACTTCGGTCGACTGGTACGAGGCGTCCGCGTATGCGCGATGGGTCGGCAAGCGACTCCCGACCCTGCTCGAATGGGAATACGCCGCACGCGGTGGTCGCGCGTATCGCCCGTATTCGTGCGGTGTCGCCGTCGCTGAGCTCGATCGCGCGGAGTTCAACGTGAACCTCGGCAAAGGCGACGCACGACGAAGTGCCTGGGTGGTAGGGCGAGGTTGCGATCTCACACCGAGCGGGGTCGGAGCCGGCATCCGCGGACTGTGCAGCAACGTCACCGAATGGGTCCGGGACGTGCACGAAAAGGACAGCAGAAAGCGATACGCCGCCGGCGCGAACTTCACGGACCGAAGCTGTCACTTCCGGAAGCGAACGGGGCGGCGCCCCGAGTATCGGAAGGATACGATCGGATTCCGCTGCGCGATGCGTGTGGAGGACATGGACGCGTTGTTCGAGCGGCGCACCGGGCGTCGTCTCGACGCGCACCCCCTGTCGGAGGAGTCGAGGTAATCGACCATGCGAGTCCCCGCGTTCCGGTCTGCCTGGCTGCTCGCCCTCGGCGCGTGTGCGACGCCCACCGTCGATGCCGAGCTGCCGTTCCACGTCGCCGTTGCGCCCGTGGCGATCGCGCAGATCGATGGCGACGCGAACTCGATGGCTCGGATCGCGTTGACGTTCGAGTCGGCGGCCGTATCCGAGCAGATCGTCGAAGCGCTCGACGGCAGCTTCCTGAGGGTTTCCGCGTTGTCGCCGCTGCCGGACAGCAAGGGCGTCGACGCGAGTCAGCGTGCATGGATCGAGGAGGCCCGCCGAAGCGGTGCAGACTTGATCCTCGATGCGACGCTCAGCTACGAGCCCGTAGCGCGGACGGGTCTCAACGACTGGTTCTGGTCGAACCTCGCACTGTTCGCGTTCGGCGGGCCGTTCTCTTGGTTCGTCGAGGATCGCAGCTACTACTTTCAGTCACGGCTGCAGGGTGAAGTGCACGACTTGACCGTCGCTTCCCGAGAGGGTGCGTTCAGTGCTGCCTCTCGTGTCGTGCGCATCGACGAGCAGATCGACGAGTTGACGCTCAACTTCTTGGATCGCGCCGATTGGATCGGTCCGTTCGCACTGTCGATCGTCGTGCCGGCCGGCTTCATCTCCTCCGAGTCTGCGGACGTGCCCGGTGAGCTGCGGCACTGGGCGACGAAGGAACTCGGTGACGCGCTGTCGCGTGCGCTGCGCGATCGAGGCAGTGACTTGACCCGAGGCTCGTTCGTCAAGTTCTACCCGCAGGGCGTGGAGGTGCGGCAGGATGCCGACGAACGCGCACTCGTCGGGGAGTTCGTGCTCGAGATTGGCGACGTGTCCGAGCTGGGCGAGCTGCGCTACCGCATCGACGATGGCTCCTACGCGATAGTGGAATGGGGCGAGCCGGTCGACGAACAACGCCAAGGTCGCGCGGGCGGGCGGCGGCGCTACCCGTTTCGGATTCCGGTCGGCGAGTCCGCGGGCGAGTTCGTGCAGCTCGAAGTCGAGCAGCTCGACAGCGACCTGACCAAGCGGACATTCACGTATCCCTTGCGGTCCGGAACGGAGTGGCGGCAGTGACTCGACTCGTTCTATTCCTGTCTCTCGTGCCGTTGCTCGGCTCGTGCGGATTCGGCTCCGCCGGTCTCGCGGCGTTGTTCGGCAGCGACAGTGGAAGCAGCGGGGAGAACGCGACCCCGTCGCTCGGCGGACTGTCCGTGCAGGGTTTTGCGATCACCGATCCGAAGGTGGCCCCGGCGCGTATTCGGCTGATCGTCGTCGACGAGGAGTCGGATCCGGTCGATGTCACGCTGTACTACGTCGTGCCGAGCGACCCGGGCACCGAGCATGTGATGCGCGCTTTGTCGAGCAACCCCGTGCGGTTGGCGACGTCGCTCGAAGGCACGACCCACGACCTGAGCTGGAACTTCCCGGCCGAGTCCGCGCTCCCGGCCGACGGCCGCTTCGTCGCAGGCGTCAAGGTCATCGCGCGCCTGCAGAACGGCGTGAGCCGCGAGCTCGTCTTCGATCTGGGCAACGACGCGCCGCAGGTCTTCCCCGAGTCACCGACCGGCGAAGTCAGCGGCATCGTGCCTGTGCCGTTCGTGCTACGCGACTCGTCGGGCGACGCGGTGAGCGTGCGCGTGGAGTACGGGATGACGGACGGGCAGGAGATCCGGTGGGACCTCGCGCGGCCGGGTGGACTGCCGCCGGCGGACGACACGCCGGAGTTCGCGTTCGCGGGGATCGAGACGGGCGCGAGCGGCGCGTCGCAGGTGTTCTTCTGGGACACGGAAGCGGACCTGGGAGACGTCGAGGAGGACGTGCTCGTCCGGTTCACGCCGGAGGATGCGATCGCGCCAGGGGATGCGATCGCGACGGAGTTCTTTCGGGTGGACAACAACGCGGAGCCGTTCGTACAGCTGGAGGACGGGTTCGTCGGGAATGCGGACGCTCGGCGCGGCATTCCGATCAGCTATCGGGTATTCGACGAGGAGGGTGACCCTGTCCGACTGCTGTTTCAGTGGAAGCGGGACCAAGAAGAGTATGCGGACCTCGGGGCCACGGACCTCTCTGAGTTGCTGAGTTCGTTCGGTGATCCGGCATGGCTGCGACAGATGCGAGTCTGCGTGCCGTATGCACGATTCGCGGAAGGTCACGGTGTTCCCGAGGGGTCGCTGCGTATGCGCCTGCCGGAGCTCGCGGGGGTCCATGCGGATTGGTCGCGACAGGTCGAGAACTTGGATCTGGAGTTGTTGCGGCCCGGGTCTACGCCGCTCGCGCTGTCTTCGACTTGGGGTGCCAATCCGTTGGAATCTCCGGTTGCCGCCGTGCCGTCCAGCCGTGGTGTTGCCGCGTTCGTCCTCGATGGTGTCGATTCATGGCGGATCAGGCGTATACATCTCGCGACCGGAGCCATCGAGCGCGACCTCGTGAGTTGGACCGTGGGGACTCCGGACGCGATGGCGTTGGGCATGGATGGTCGGTCTCTGCTAGTAGCCACCCATGTGTCGACGACTTGGCAGTTTCACAGCGTCGACATCGAGTCGGGCTCCGTGTCTCAGCTGGCGACGAGCAGTGCTCCGGTCGTTCCGATTCGCGACATCGTTTCGATCGCTCCACGGGTGGCGGTGTTTACCGCAGCCGATGGGGTGTGGCGACTCGATTGGGGTTCTCCTGGCGGTCCGCGTGTGAGTCTTGTGCGGGGGAATCTCTCGGTGCCCTGGGGGCTTGCTGCCGATCGTGATCTCGGGACTCGGGTCTGGCTGGCAGAACGCGACGCCGCTACCGGTAACGGAGTGGGACGTGTCGTGTCGCTCGACTACTCGACGGGTGTGGTCACACCGTTGGGCGATCCTGATTCCGGCGTGAATCCGTTCCCGCGGCCCACCGCGTTGGCGTTCGATCGGCAGAAGAATCGACTGATTGCAGCTTGCACCGAAGAGGGTTTATCCGAGGTCGCGGTACGGGGCTGGAACGTATCGAAGGTGGACGTCGGTTCGTTCCTGATGTCGATGCTCAACGGAGATGTGTTCGACGTAAGCACAGGCGAAGCTGGGCTGGTCTTGTACACGCTCCGATCCCAGTCGGACTTGGTCGTTTCGGGGGGCATCGAGCAGACGCGTCGAATCGTGAGTTACGACCCGTCGAACTCGACCGTCGAAGTCGATCTGGCGTTCAAGCCCCCCGTGAGGCCGCGGCAAAGATGGCGAATTCGCGGTCGCGATCCCTTCCTGAATCCGGTGCGCGGTAGTTCCGTTGGCGTTCGGAGCTCGTTCGTTTGGGATAGCGGGTCTGTGCCCGGTGGTGGGGCAGTGTTGATTCGTGCGCTGGTCCTGGACGACGAGTTCGGATCCCCGGCCGAGTCCACTGTGGCGCGCGACGTCTCGAGTTCGTTGACCGTGTCGCCGGTTGCGTTGACAGAGGCAACCGGCGTTTATCCTACAGGAGACGTTCGCATCGCTGATTTGGATGGCGACGGAGATGACGATGTCTTGCTCGCGAACGGGTTTACGAGCCGGATCGCGGCGCTTTTGCAGGAGCCGCCAGGTGTGTTCGAGACCGTCCGTCATATCGGAGCCCCTGTTGGCGAGTTCGTCCGATTCGATGTCGCAGACTTCGATGGCGATGGCGATCTGGACGTCGTGACCTCTCGCTTCATCAACCAGCTTGACGTGTTCCTGCAGGATGCGTCGACAGGTGCCTTCTCGATCGCACAGTCCGTCCTGGGCAACTTCGATGCAGTGGTGTTCGCGGACGTCGATGGCGACGGTCGGACGGACGTTTTGGCGAGCACGATACTCGCCCCGGTGCAGGTCGTCGTGTGCTACCAGGGCGAGGACGGGAGTCTGAGTGAGCCCGTGTCGATCGGGCCAGGCAATGCGTTCTCGGTCGGGGATGTCGATGCCGATGGTGACCCCGACGTCTTGATTCGCTCGGGGCCGGACGTCGTCATGATCTACCTGCAGGAATCCTCTCGCGTGTTTGCGAGCGATCCGTTGTCGGCATCGGCTGCGGGAACATCGAAGGTCGTCTTGCTCGATGTCGATCGTGACGGCGCTCTGGATCTTTTGACGTCGGGCGGCGTGACGTTCCAAGGACCGCTGCTCCAGTTCGACGACGAGATCCGGTTCCCGTTCAACGGTGCGGCAGCCGTGGACGGGCGCGACTTGGACCGCGATGGCGACGTGGACTTGGTGGTTTCGTTCGGCGACGCGGCCATCGATCGGCGGATTCGAGTTCTGTTTCAGGAGACGCCTCGGCGTTTCGGAGATCCAGTCGAGTACGCCGCCGCTGGCGTCGAGTCCGTAGCGATCTTCGATGCGGACAGCGATGGGGCGTTGGATCTCCTTGCCGTGACGCACGAGAGCGACGGGCTGCCGCGCCTCTTCCAGCAGTTTGCTGAAAGCCAACTGGAGGAAACGGCGACCGTCGTCTCTGGTGAGTTCGATGCATCCAACCTCGAGGCCGTGGATGTCGACGGCGATAGGGACCTCGATCTGGTCGTAGCGAATGGGTTCAGCCGGCAACTGGAGGTGTTCCCGCAGTTGTCTCCAGGGGTCTTCGCGGCGGTGCCCGATGTCGTAAGCGTGATGGAGGGGGCACCGCGGCGGGTGCGCGCCGCCGATGTCGATGGCGACGGGATCACGGACCTCGTCTGCGGGCTCGCGGATGCCGGTGATGGGGCGGAGGGCAGCGTTGCGGTGTTCTTTGGTGACCCGTCGGGTGGATACGCGTCTCCTCCCCTGGTCTTGGGGCCGCCGGACGATGATGACCGGTGTGGTGCCTTCGCAGTGGCGGACTTGAACGGTGATGGGATGCTCGACATCGTGCGAGGCCACTGTGGGCGTGCGCGCTTGCTGGTGTTTCTGCAGGAGACGCCCCGAGTCTTCCCTTCTGCTCCCCTCGAGGTTGGAGACGACAACGCGACCGGGCGCCCGATCAGTATCGCTGCCGACGACGTGGACGGAGATGGCTTTGTGGACTTGGTTGCCACGAGTCCGGACCCGTTCCGAGTGACCGCGATCTACTATCAGGCAGAGGGCGGCGGGTTCGTCGACTCGCCGCAATTGCTCGGAGACATTCCCATCTTCTTGGGAGGGACACGAGCATTGGCAACCATGGTCGCGGATCACGACGGTGACGGACATCGAGACCTGATGATCGAAGGTCCAGGGGATGGGGCCTACGTGATCCGCCAGACCGCGCCGAGGCAGTTCGACATGGACGACATCTTCAGGGTCCTGAACAGCGTTGTGGCACCGGCGGATCTCGATCGAGATGGGGACACGGACCTCGTCGGCTTCTCGATCGAAGGTGCGGGCTTCAACGCGAGACTGCTGCAGTCCAGGCCGGGCCGGCAGATTCTCCGGAGTTCGCCGGGACTGACCGAGTTTCCGGCGCCTCTCTTCCGTTCGCTGGTGGCGCGAGATCTCGACGGTGATGGAGATCCAGACATCGCCATCCTCTACGGCGATGCCATCCGCATCTACTGGGGCGGCCGCTAGTCGCGAACTACCGCCGCGTCTCGAACGAGATCCACCAGAAGAACGTGTACTCGTTCCGGTCGATCCGCTTCTCGAACTCGAACATCCCGAACGGCAGGATCGACAGCTCCCACGTGCTGATCGGTTCGCGCGTCTTCGATGGGCGCAGTCGGCTGTCGTAGTTGAAGCCGAACTGGAAGATGAAGTCCAAGAACTCGACGTCGGCGCGTTTGATGTCCGACTCGTGGCTATACACGATCGGGATGTAGAACTCGGTGCTGTCCTCGAGGTCGTCGGCGACCGCGACCGAGCATGCGTGGGGACCCAGCGGGCCGGTGACTTCGAACTGAATATCGCCGGCGCGCGTCTCGAGGGTCATGTCGGCGTGCGCGAGATCCTTCGTGGGGGCGGCGGGATAGTCGGTGCGCAAGCGGTGGAACACGGCGGCGCGCAGGTCGTTGATCGAGTCGACCGTGCGGCCGTCGATGCGCGTGATCCGGTCGCCGGTACGAAGGCCCGCCAGGTAGGCCGGGGATCCCGTGACGACGCGGGTCACGAGCACGACCGGTTCGTTGGTCGAATACACGCTGCGCGCGACGTCGGTCGGCACGCCGGCGGCTTGGATTCCCGTGTAGGTCTGCACGCCCGCGCTGTGCTCGAGCGGGATCGAATCCGTGCGTGAGTCGCGCACTTCGACACCTTCCGGAACGAGCTTTACGGTCGCCGTTCCTTGATCCTCCATCGGCTCGCCGCGCTTGCGCCGCACGCGCAGCGTCAACTCGAGTTCCTCGTCGGGCTTCGCGTGCGTCTTCAGGAGATCGGTGAACTGCTCGGGGCTCGACACGTCCTGGCCCGCGACCTGGAGGACGATGTCGCCGCGCACGATGCCGGCGCGCGCAGCGGGGAGACCGGATTGGGCGCTGTCGACCCAGACGCCCTTCCACGGTTCGACGTTCTCGAACTCGGCGCGCTCGCGGTTGACCGGAGAGACCGACAGGCCGACGCGGGAAACGGTGCGCACGGTCGACGACGACACGTCGATGCGCGGTTCGTGGCGGACGCCCGGGTAGACGCGCCAGGTGCGGCGCGTGCCGCTCTCGTCTTCGGACTTGGCGAGCAGGACTCCGGTCGACGAGTCGTCGGCGACTTCGATCCAGTGCGTGCGGCAGCCCGCGGAGAGCGCGGTCAGGATGAGTAGTAGTGCAGTGCGGAATGTCATGTCGTGCGGGACACGTTCGTGGTGGACGAATCGTTCCAGTGGGATACGCAGAAATCAGATGTCGAGGCGCGGTGCGGCGGACGCGAGCAAGTCGCCGTTGGCGGCCCACCACGCGGTCCATCGATCGGACGGCGTCTGCGACTCCGAATCGGCATCGGCGCGGCGGCGCGAGCCGAACGTGCGCGTGCGAGCCTGCGCGATGGCGGGGTCGACGAGGCGCGGTCCGATCTCGGGATCCGCAGCCGCGGTTTCGCGGATCGACGCGAGGCGACGCTCGACGAGCTCCGCGACTCGTTCGTTCGGACTCTCGAGCTTCGACAGCAGAACGGGAATCAGCTCGCGGAGCGGGCCGCTCATCTGCAGCGTGATACGGCCGTGCACGTCGACGACGTTGACCGACGCGCGTGCGAGGTGCGTCATCGGATCGGCGGTCCTCGGCTCACGCGGCCGCAGCACGGAGCGATCCTGCGCCTGGTCGCCGGCCCTCTCGACGGGTGACACGTCCTGAGCTTCGGGGGGCTGCGAGTTGCGGAAGGCTTCCGCTGCCGTGACCAAGCCGGTGCCGAGCTGGTGCAGCGCCGCGGCGAGCTGTTCTCCGCGCAGCTCGAACAGTGGTCCACGCGGCACCTCGACGATGCGCTCGATGTACTGCGGGACGTGCACGACGCGCTCGACGGGAACTTCGACCGGGACCTCGACGGGCACCTCGATCCGGATCTCCTTCGGCACCTCGACGATGCGGTCGACGTATTCGATCGTGGTCTCGCCTGCGCCGAACGAAACCCACGGCGACAGCCACAGGAGCACGATCGCCGCGGCGGCGCTGCCGAGCGAGAACAGCATGATCACAGCCGCCCGCTTGCGCCGCTCTTCTCGACTGATCGTGGCGTCCGCATCGCGCATCGCCTGCGCGAAGTGCGCGTCCGTCGCGTTGTCGGCGCCGGCCGCGGCAGCCTGGTCGACCGCGGCGAGGATCGCGTCCTGCACGCCGCGCGTCGTCTCGGCGACCGGTAGCGCATGCAACGTCTCGATTGCGTTCACGAACGCCTCGTAGCCTTCGCGGCATTGCGCACACGAGTCGAGGTGCGCGTCCACGTCGGCGAGCAGCCCGACCGGCAGCACGCCGTCGAACTTGTCGGAGAACAGGTCTTCGATGCGTCGGCAATTCATGAGGATGCTCCGCTCGTGGTCTTCTCGCCGCCCATCCGCTCCCACTGGTCGCGGAAGGCGAGTCGCCCGCGATGCACGCGGGACTTCACCGTGCCGACCGCGCAGCCGAGCGACTCCGCGGCGTCTTCGTATTGCAGCCCTTCGACGTCGACGAGGATCAGCGCGGTGCGGTACGGCTCCTGTACCTCGCGGATCGCGTCGTCGATGTGGACGCGTTCGATCGGTTTCATCGGTTCCTCCGTCTGGGGCAGCGCTTCGACGTAGACCAACGGCGAGCGCTGCCGCCGCCGGCCCTCGTCGCGAGTGGCGTTCAGCACGATCGCGAACAGCCAGGACCGGAAGCTCGATCCTTCGCGGAACCGGGGCAGGGCGCGAAAGACGCGCACCCACGCGTCCTGCGCGAGGTCCAGCGCGGCGTGGTGATCGCCGAAGCGTCGCTCGACGACCGACAGCACGCGTCCGCCATAGCGCTCGACGAGCTGCTCGAACGCGTGGCGGGAGCCCGCCGCGGCTTCGTGCGCGAGGAACTCGTCGGTCGGCGGGGCGATGGTCGGGGTCGGGCTGATGGCGCGGGGACGAATCGGAGGTAGGTCGGGGTTCCCGAGGGTATGCGGAATTCTCGCGCCTCGGATGGCGCCATCGTGGCCCGAGAGGCTTGCGCTCCCGTTGCAATTTTGGGACAACTGTGGGGTGCGGAAGAATCGCCCATCCCACGGGCCCTTTCGCGAAGCGCGGAGCGAGGGGATGTCGCGGCCCCGCCCCTCGAGCCTGTCCCGGTGCTCCGTCCCGCTCGGGTCGCGTTGAAAAGGAGTCTCGCATGTATTCCATGCTCCTGATCTCTGCGCGTCACAGCGCTCTCCTGGGTTCCCTCGCGTTGTCGGCGGCGTTCGGCGGCAGCTCCCTGGCGGCCCAGCAGCTCACGGGGATGACCCTGTTTTCCCCGCTGCCGACGTCGACGTTCGCCCCCGCCGGCCAGCCCGATCTCGACATCACACCGGCTGGGCCGATCCCGAACTTCTTCTTCCAGCGGTCGGCGACCGACGGCTCGGGCTTTACTCCGAACGCCGCTGCGAACGTCACCCTCAATGGCCTGGCCACCGAAGCCCGCATCCAGACCGGCGTGTTCTCGGAGGTCGCGCAGGGGAGTGCCGTCGTCGGCCCCCTCGACGTGCGGTTCAACTACTCGTTCGCGTCGCCGTCGCTCGTCCAGCTCGAGGTGATCACCTATCTCGCCCGCTTCGACGGCAGCACGGCGCAGAACCTCGACATCGACATCGGAGCCGACGGCTCGGTCGACTACACGGTGGCTCCGGTCGCGTTCGATCCCTCGTGCCAGGGGTCGCCGGACTGCGTCGGAGCCACGGATCCGGTCGTGTTCCCGCTGCCTCAAGCGACGACGTCCGTCAGCGTGCGCGTCACGGGCTCGCTGGTTGCCGTCGGCGACAGCTTCGCAGAATTCGATGTCGCCGTGCGCCTCGCGCCGCGGGTCCAGTGCGCTCCGACGGAGATCGCCCAGCAGTGCTTCGGCACGTCGGTCAACCAGCTGCTCGTCGGGACGACGTTTGAGGGTGACACCCTGTTCCGGCTGATCGCGCCGAACCAAGGTGTGCCGCCGGCGATGGTGTTCGGGTTCGCGACGTCACCGCTCGTGCTTCCCCTCGGTGGCTGCGTGCTGACCCCGACTCCCAACATCGTGGTTCCGATGTCGATCACGTCGGCGGTCCTCGCGGAGCTCAGCGTGCCTCCGATCACGTCCGGGCTGCCGCTGACGTACTACGCGCAGGCGCTGTCGCTGGATTTGAACGGGACCGACGTGCTGACGAGTCGGGCGTTCCAGATGACCTGCCCGTAGGGGTTGAGCCGCGAATCGGGGGCGCCGCGGTCGACGCGCCGTGGTTTTCCCTGTTTCTTGTCAACTCCCCGTAGGTTGCGAGACGCGAACCGAGCATGACGCGCGTTTTGATCTGCTGGTGCCTCGCGCTCGGACCCGCGTTCGCGGCCGCGCAGTCGCCGACCACGAGCCTGACCCTGCTCGCGCCGTTCCCCACCTCGACGCAATCGCCGAACGGCGCGCCGGATACTGAGGTCACGCCTGCGGGACCGCTCCCTCCCGGATCGTTCATTCAGCTGTCCCAGACTAATGGGCCAACCGGTGTGGATGCGCGCGCGCTGATCGCGCTCACGGAGCAGCCGGAGAAGATCCTCGGGGTCTACGTGGCGGACACCCAGGTCACGCAGGGCCTGGCGTCTTCCGAGGTGGGGCCGATCGATCTTCGCATCGACTTTGCGTTTGCGGAGCCCTCCTACGTGCAAGTGAACGTGGATCTCGTGGAGGTCACGACCACTGGTCCAGGTGCGTTCGCGCAGCTGGATGTCGACATCGGTGACGACGGAACCGTGGACTTCCAAGCCACACCGAGCGCCGCAGTCGGATTGGTCTCGTTCCCGTTGGATGCTCCCACGACGTTGGTCTCCGTACGCGTCACGGGCGTGGTATCCGCGCAAACCGCGAGCTACGCCGCCGTGAGCATGCCGATCGGGGTCACTCCGTTGACGATGTGCGATCCGGTCGAGGTCGACGGCTCCTGTGCGAGTAGCCCGTTCTTCCTGTTCAGCGCCAACCCGCGCTACGACGGCGCGCTGCGCTTCGAGGCGCTGGGAAACCCGTTCGCGAACCCGCTGCTTCTCGTGGTGGGATTCTCCGAACTCTCGCTGCCGCTCCCGATACCGGGTCCGTCTAACGGGTCGTGCACGCTGACGCCGTTCCCGGACGTAGTGGTGCCGATGGTGCAGGGGCAGGGACAGCGTTCGTTTTTCGATGTGCCGCTCTTGGGGGTTCCTGCGACGGCGTTCGCGCAGGTGCTCGCGGTGGAGCCGAGCTTGGCGGAAGCGCAGACGACGCGGGCGTTGTGGGTGGTGTGTCCGTAGGGTGTCCAAACACTTGCCTAAGCGCGCGCAGCGCGCAGCTGCCTAGCGAGCGCAGCGAGCGACTGCCTAAGGGAGCGTAGCGACCAGCTGCCTAAGCGCGCGGAGCGCGC
>JANQJF010000012.1 GCA_028281765.1 Planctomycetota bacterium
TCATGGCATTTCCCGAGGAATCTGTCGCCGACCGGGTGAGCCGATTCATGCCGCCTGGAAATGGTCCTTCTCGGCCGAGCTTCTAGCCCGCATCCGTCACCGGCCTCGCGGGAGAGTGCGTCGAAATCGTCTGCAGACAAGGAAGGCGACCGAAGCGCGCGGAGGCGGGGTCGTGATCCCATCGAGCACGGTGAGAGAGGTCGCGTCAGCGACCGCGAGCCGCAGGCGAGCGTCTGACGCCGTATGCAGGCGGTTGCGGCGCGCTCTCGCGTGCGGCTGGTGACGGATGCGGGCTACACGCACTTCAGATCGTCGGTGATCGGCAGCCAACTGGGCGCCTCGTCGGCATGCGCATGCGCCATTGGCGCCCGGTCGAGCTGTCCTTCCAACGCGCCGACGACCGCGTGCACTTCGCCGGGCCAGCGAGGACCGCGATAGAGAATCGTCGAGCCGCAGGTGCCACAGAACGTGCGCGTCGACCCGAGCTCGCTCGTCCACTCGACCGCGCCGTCTTGGGCGACGAAGCGGAACTGCGCCTCGGGCACCCCCGCGAACGTCACGACGCCGGCGCCGTGCGCACGACGGCAATTCTCGCAGTGGCAGTGTGCGACGAAACGCGTCGGCATGTCGATCTCGAACTGCACGCGGCGGCAGGAACACGCGCCCTTCACGATGTCGGCCATGACCGCGCATTGTATGCTGATACGGCTCGTCGCGCGGATTTCCTGAAGACCCGTCGCCGCACCGCTCGTCTGGTTCGTGTCCGCATCGCCATGAACATCGACCGAACTACGGCAGCGCCCACGACCACGCCCTACACCGACTCCGCGGAGTGGCGCCGGACGACGCGTGCGCTGCGGCGCATCGCACTGTCAATCGTCGGCGAGCAAGCCCAGTCCGACGACGTCGTGCAGGACACGTGGACCCGCGCGCTCGAGCGAGGGTCGGTCCGACCGCTCGCCTGGCTACGGCGCGTCACGCGCAACCGGGCGATCGACGCCGTGCGCGGCCGGCGCACGCACACGACGCAACCTCTGGATGACAATCTCGTCAGCGAGGAGCCGACCGCGGACGGAGTCGCCGCGCGACTCGAGATCCAACGCATCGTGCTCGACGCGGTCGACTCACTGCCCGAACCATACCGCAGCACGATCTGCCTCCGCTACTTCGACGACCTGGTGCCGACGGACATCGCCCGCCGCCAGGACGTGCCATTGAAGACGGTGAAGACACGCCTGACACGAGCGCACGAGCAACTCCGCCAGCGCCTCGCGCACACGCAGCGTTCTACCGACGCGCACTGGTCTTCCGCGCTACTCGCGTTCGCGACGGGCGGCCAGCCCGCCGCGACGTCGCTCGCCGCCGCACCACTTCCGATCCTGGTCGCCGCCACGATGAAGAAGCTCGCCGTCCTGCTGATCTCCGCACTCGTGCTCCTGGCCGGCTTCCAGCTGCTGTCGCAACCGGACTCGCTGCCGGGAACGCCGGTCCACGACGGCACTGCCAACGCCGAACAGGCATCCAGGACAGGCGATGCGGAGCCGAACTCGACCGCGGAACGCGGCGACGTCGAGACCGCCGACGAGCGCGTCGCCGTCGAGGCGATCGCGGACTCCTCGGCGTCGACACTCGCGACGGGATCGCTGCGCGTGCTCGTGACGGCGGACGGCCAACCCGTGCCCGGCGTGCACGTCGTCGCGGTCAGCACCGGCCGCGTCAACGGCCCGCGCTTCCGTCGCGAATCCGGAGTCGACGGCATCGCGTTCTTCCCCGAGCTGCCATGCGTGTTCTACTCCCTGAGCGTCGCGCGCAGCGCGAACTGGCAGCTCTCGGCCGTGAGCATCGTCCGAGACACGACCGCCGAAGCGGAGATCGCGCTGCCGGACGGCGTGCACGTGCGGGGCCACGTGCTCGATGCGCAAGACCGCCCCGTGCCGGGCGCGGACATCGTCATCACGAGCGGCGAACGCCGCTGGACGGCTGGCGCTGTGCTCGCGCGCAGCGACGAGTCCGGACGCTTCGAGCTCGAGCACGTCTCGCCGCGGCAGTCGCTCCTCGCCATCGCGCCCGGATACCGCCCGAGCCCCGTCGTCGATCTCGAGGTCGTCGACAAGTCCGTATCGCCGATCGCCATCGACCTCGTGGTCGCATCCGGCGGAGCCACACTCTCCGGGGAAGTCACGGACGTCCACGGCGCCCCGATCTCGGACGCGGTCGTCGCACTCGAGGCGTCCGGCCGCCAACGCTACGGCAGGATCGACGGTTCGATGCCGGACCCCGCACCCCCACGCGTAGCGCGCACCGACGGAGAAGGACGCTACGAGCTGCACGCCCTCGATCCGGGCACGCACACGATGCGCGTGCGCCGTGTCGGCTGGCCCCAATGGACCGGCTCGATCGCTCTCGACGAAGGCGCGACGTCGAAGCGGGACGTCGTGCTACGGCGGGGTGCGACGATCCACGGCACCGTCCGCGACGAGTCGGGCGCGCCGATCCCACGCGCCGGAGTTCACGCGTTCGCCGAACCACTGAGCGAGAGCTACCTGCAGAGCGGCCAGATCGACTACCGCGCGGTGTTTGCGCACGCGGCGACGACGACCGATGCCCACGGGGAGTTCCGGCTCGAGCGAGTCTCTCCCGGCACCATGTTCTGCTACGCGCTCGAACCCAAGTACGTCCCGTCCCCGGCGATCTCCGATCCCGGCAGCGCGCCGAAGATGCCCGAGCGGAAGCGCTTCGTGCGGTTCGCTCGCGCACGCTTCGACCTCGAACCCGACGGCGAAGTCACGTGGAACCCGGTGGTTTCCGAAGGCCGGACGATCCACGGTTCGCTCCGCTTCCAGAACGGCACGCCGATCACACGAGTCTTCGTCTCCGCGACGGACACCGACGCCGATGCGCGGGACCGTCGGGCGCTGCACACTCGCGACGGCACGTTCAAGTTCATCCAGCTGCCGGGCGAGTCGTACGACGTCCGCGTGCAGATGAGCGACGTCCCGGATGGCCACGAGGAACCCGCGGTATACGGCGTCCGGCCGAGCGACGAACCGCTCGAGATCGTCGCGACGTTCGACCCGGTGGTCCCGGGCGCACGCTCGAAGGTGCGGATCGGATTCGAGGACACCGCCCGACGCGCCATCGGCGACGTGACGGTGCAGCTCGAGCGCGTCGACGCACGTGGCGGGATCGGCAGCCGGTCCGGCCGCGAGCGCGACGGGCAGTGGCAATTCTCGCTCGACACGCCCGGGACCTATCGCGCCTTCGCAGCGTCCGGGGACCGCGTGATCGCGGTTTCCGAGTCGTTCGAAGTCACCGCCGGCCAGGACCTCGACCGTGGCACGTTCGAGTCCGATGCCGGCGGGACGCTCGTGCTGCACGTCCGCGGCTCCGAGTCGCATCCACCGGCGGGCCTCCGCGCGTTCCTAAGACTCGACGCGTGCGGGCACCGCGAGAAGGTCACGCTCTCGACCGTCGCGCCGATCCGCATGGAAGGAATGCAAGCGGGTCGGGGCGAGATCTCCTGGCTCGGCGACAACGTGACGCAAGCGAAGCTTCCCTTCGAGATCCTCGGCGGCGAAGAGACGCATCTCGAGATCGACCTCGTCGCGGCCGTCCCCGTGAAATATCGCATCCAGTGGAACGCGACGGACCGCCCCGGCTCCATGTCGCTGCGGTTCATCGACCTCGACAGCGGCACGCTCGCGGACTCGTACGAGGTGCCGGACCTCACGCGCTACTCGAGCCCGATCGAGTGGAGTGCCTTCCTGCCGATCGGTCGCTACGCGTTCGAAGTCACGCAGGCGAACGGGCGCAGCCACCGCGAAGAGTTCCGCGTCGAGTCGCTCGACCCGGGCGATGCGCCGCGCTGCCACGCGGACCTGCGCTGATCCACTAGCCGATCCAAGCTTCCACGCCGTTGGACATCGCGATCCCGAACGGCGCCAAGGCGTCGAGGAAGAGCACCTGGAAGTTCGCGTTCCATCCGCGGAGCGCAGGATCGGCAGGAATCGTCAGCGGCAGGTTCGCCGTTCCCGTACCACCCACGGTGAAAGGAAACGCCGTCACCGGCGATACGTAGAGCGTGCCGCCGAGCACCGGGACCGCGATCCGCGACGCCGCGTGCAACCCGACGAGTAGCGTCGCCGGCGCGCCGGGCACCGCGTGGTCGAGATCGAACGCGACCGTGGACCCGCGAACGGTTCGTCCGTTGCCGTCGAGGCGCGGCGCGATCGCGCCTCCGCCGCTTCCCGATCCGTACCGCAGCATGCCGAACGGAACGTTCCAGTAGATGTCCGCGTCGCCATTGCGGAAGTCGTGCCAGATCGCGTGCACGTGACGATTCGCGGTCGCGAGCCAGAGCATGTCCGGGGCGTTGCCGCCGACGTCGAGCCGCACCTGCGTGGGCATCCACGTCGTGCCGTCGTCCTCGGATCGGTTGAAACCGAGCCGCGCGAAGCTCTCGGGCCAACCCACGAAGACGTCCGCACCGTCCCGAACCATCTTCGGGAATGTCGCGGTGCCGGCGCCGTCGTCGAGCTGGACATCCGCCGGCAGCCACGAGGCGCCGCCATCGGTCGAGCGGTTGGAGTAGATGTCGCAGCCCCAGAACGCCGTCGGGCAGTTGCGCGCATCTGCCCACGTGACGCACACCGAAGAGCCGGCGGCCGCGATCCGCGGCGCGTATGACCCCGCGACTCCGGGAGCGTCCGTTCCGATGCGCACATCACTCGACAGCCACGTCGCGCCGGAGTCGTGCGATCGATTGAAGAAGATGTCGCGCTCCGCTCCACGCGAGTCGGACCACGCGACGTACGCCGAGTTCCCGCTGACGGCGAGTCGCGGGGCGATGGCCGAGCCGGCGCCGTCGTTGATCCGTCGGTCGGTCGCCTGCCAGGTCGCACCTTGGTCGTGCGAGTAGTTGAGGTACACGTCCCGTCGGAAGAACGGGTCGACCCCCGCGCGGCTCTCGGACCAGATCACGTAGACACTGGAACCACTCACTCCGATCTGCGGGAAGTTCGAATGGTGCGAACCCGCCGCGTCGGTGTCGAGCCGCACGTCCGACGGCAGCCAGGTCACGCCGCCATCGAGCGAACGATTGAAATAGATGTCCGTGCGTCCGTTCCGAGAGTCGAACCAGGTGACGTAGACGGCCGAACCGTCGACCGCGATCTCCGGGTAGCGATCGCCCGATCCGGCATCCACCGAGTTGACCTGGATCGGAGTCGAGGGCCACGTCGCACCGGAGTCGTGCGAGCGGTTGAAGTAGGTGCGGTTCCCGGCACCCATGACGACGTAGACGGAGGAGCCGCTCGCGGCCACGCGCGGATGCGTGCCGAAGCCGACCGGCACGTCGCTCGTCAGCCACGTCGCGCCGCGGTCCATCGAACGATTGAACAGGATGCCACCACCCACCGGCCGGTAGTCCTGCCACACGGCGTAGACCGAGTCCCCGGTTGCCGCGACGTGAGGAAACTCGGACCACGCCGCGCCCGGGGCATCGGTGTCGAGCCGCGTGTCCGGCGTTCGCTGCGCAGCGCCACTCGCGGCGACGGCCATCACGATCGGCAAACTCACGAGCACCATTCTCATCGCTCAATCCTCACCCGCGGACAGACACACCAGACTCTCGAAGGTCCGCACGTAGATCCGGCCACCGACGATCGCCGGCGTCGCGAACACCCGTTCTTCGAGGTCGAACTCGCCGAGCAGCTCGAACTTCTCGCCGCCGGCAAAGCTGTAGAGCACGCCGCTCTTCGACACGACGTAGACGACCCGCCCGTTGGACACCGGCGAGCTGAAGAACTCACCCTCGAGGCGTTCCTTCCAGAGTACCTCGCCGCTCGTCGCGTCGAGACACGAGACCACGCCCCCGTCGGCGACCATGTAGAAGTGACCGCCGAACGCGAGGCAACCCGGCACGTACGCGAGGTTTCGGCGCGGGCGGTCGACGATGACCGGCTCTTCTTCCGCCGTCGCCGGCATCGCGACGATCGCGGCCTCACGACCGCCGCCCCCCGCGCCTGCGGTGACCAGCACGTGATCGCCACTGATCGCCGGCGCGCCGACGCAGCGCGCCCGAAACCCCGGCTGGATCTCCCAGAGCACTTCGCCCTTCTTCGGATCAACGGCGGTCAGCCCGTGCGCCGTGCTCGCGAACAGCATCGAAGACCGCCCGGACTCGGACACGCTCAGCACGGGTGGTGCGTAGCTCGTGCGATCCATCGCGCTCTCCCGCGGGATCGACCAGCGCTCCTCTCCGGTCTTCTTGTCGAGGGCGAGGAGAAAGCTCTCGTCGCCGCGGTGTTCGTTCGGCACGACAAGCAGGTCCTCGAACAGCACGACGACTCCCCCGCCGCCGTGTTGCGCGTCGTAGCCGCCGAGCCGCCGCTGCCAGACGAGCTCGCCTTCGAGATCGAGGCGCAGCGCGCGGAGTTCACCCTTGGAAGTCCAGGCGAGGTAGACGCCGGTCTCGTCGACGGCGACCGAAGACGACGACGCGTTGTTGAGTCGGTGGTGCCCGTATCGCTCGAAGTCGCGTGCTGCGACCCAGAGCTCCTTGCCGGTCGCGGCATCGAAGCACACGACCTCGCGCCGTGAGTCCGTCGCGCCGTCGCGGGTCAGGTAGACCCGACCGCCGTGAACGATCGGCGACGAATGACCGACGCCGCTCGGCACGCGCCACAGAACGGACTCGTCCCGGAACGTCGCCGGAACCGCAGGGTCGTCGACGACGCCCTGACCTCGAGGACCGCGGAATCGGGACCAGTCCTGGGCCGTCGCCGGCGCTCCGACGGACGCGAGCGCGGCGCACACCGCGAGAAGGCAGCGAATTCTCACATGGGGATCATATGATCCTGAGATGCGACGACACCCCCTAGTGGCCCTGCTGGCTGCCCTGGCCCTGATTTGCACGGGTTGCGCCGGTACGGAAGAGCAGGCCGAGCACGGCGGCGAACACCGCGAGCACCACGGTGAGCACGAGCACGACGGTCACGACCACGACGGCGACAAGGGCCACGACGAAGGCGCCGCGCACGACGGCGAGCACGGCGAACATCGCGGCGAGCACCGCGAAGAGCACGGCCGCGAGCGCCGCGGCGAACATCGCTGATTCCGGCAGTTTCTCGTCGACTTTCCGATCGCCCCCCCGCGCTCACTTGGCAAGCCACCGGCAGGACCTCGAACTCGTGCAAGCCATGCTGCGGGGAGAACCCGCGGCCCGCGATCAGGTGATCGCGCGGCTGGCGTGCGTCCGCAGGATCCTGCCCGCGTTGGCCCACCGGCGCGGCGGTCGCATCGCGGATCACGATCTCGACGACCTCGCGCAGGACACGTTGTCCCGGATCTACGAGCGGCTGTCGACCTTCCGCGGGGAGGCGAAGCTCGAGACCTGGGCGTTCGAATTCTGCAGGTTGCAACTGATGAACCATTGGCGTCGCCGCCCGAACGAACCGAGTCTCGACGACTTGGTGCGGGAGCCCGAGGCTCCCGAGTTCGTGCCCGACGCCGGCACCGATCTGCGCCGCTTCCTGCGTCACCTGACCGAGCGCGAGGCCCAAGTCGTCGAGAAGCGGTTTCTCGGCGGACTCAAGCTCGAAGAGATCGCCGCCGCGCTCGACGTTTCGCCGAGCACGGTCAAGACGTGCTACTACCGCGCGCTGACGAAGCTGCGCCAAGTCATCTCGGAGGAGGAGCCGTGACCGACCAGCACACAGACGCACCGGATCCACGCATCGAGGAGCTGCTCGAGCGCTGGACCTGGGACGCGGGAGACCTCTCCGCCGAGGAACTCGCCGAACTCGAGTCGTCCGCATACGCGCGCGAAGCGATGCGCGATCTGCGGCGTGTCGAGGAACGACTCGGCGGCGCCGCCGGCGACGAGGAGCGCAACGCGATCATCGCCGACGCCATCGCCGCGACGGACGACTCCGATCGCGAGTTCGCCGCGCGTATCGCCGGCCCGCAGCCGACCGCGACACCGACCGCGCCGCGCTTCGGCTGGGTGCGCAACGTCGCCGCAGCCGCGGCCGTGCTCCTGCTCGTGATCTGGGGCGTGCAACAGTTCGGAGAAGACCCGGACATCCCGCTCGGACCGGGCGAGTTCCGAGCCGAGTGGAATCCCCCCACGATCCGTTGGACTGTCGATCCACCCGAGTTCGGCAAGATCGCGATCGAGATCCGCCCCGCCGCCTCGGGCGACACGGAGACCTTCGAGATCTACGACTCGGATCCGGAGTACGGCGCCGGGTCGTTCACGGTCGATCACGCGCGCTCCACCGACGCATTCTCGTTCCGGATACAGTTCCTGGACGTGAACGAACTCGTCGTCAAGAGCACGCGCACACGGCAGGTGCGATGGGACTGAGGCGCTGCGGCGCCCTCGCGATCCTCGCGCTGACAGGATCCGCGACGGCGCAGGGGTTCGACGAGGACATCCTCGCCCTGTTTCGCGAGATCCGCGGCAAGGACCCGAAAGCGCGCGCTCGTGCGGTGCAGGAGCTCCACGAGATCTTCCTGACCTCGGCGAAGGCCTACATCGACGACGCGAGCGAGAAGACGCAGCGCCGGGCGGCCCAGTCGGGGTCGCTCTTGCTCCAGATGAAAGCCGTCTACCCCGGCGACGAGGACGTCTACTTTCGTCTCGCCGACGCGTTCTTGGAACGGGGCAAACAGCAGTCCGCAGAAGCTTTCTTCTCGCTGCTCGCCAGGCGGCACGTGTATGCGGGTCGCACCGACGAGGCTCGTGCGGCCTACACGAAAATCCTCGACGGTCCCCCGACGATTGGACGGGCGCGCGCTCGCTTCGAACTCGCGCAGGTCGAACGACTCGCCGGGGACATCCCGCGAGCGGAGGAGCTGCTCGAAAGCGCCGCGAAGGTCCTTCCCGAACTCGATGACAAAGATGCGGCGGGCATCGCGTTCCACATCGAAGCCCAGCACGTCCACCTGCTGTTGACGCGCGGCCTCAACACGGAAGCGTACGTCCGCGTGCGCCGACTCGGCCGGCGTGTCCCGCCGGGTCTCGAGCTCGACTTCGCGAAGCACGAAGTCGACGTCTTGCTCTCGCTGGGTCGCTCTGACCGCGCGCTCCGCGCCTGCGAGAAGAGCCTGCAACGATGGCCCAGGGATCCGGGGCTTCGCACCCGGCGCGCGCAGGCCGCGATCGCGGCCGGCCGCGGAGCCGATGCACGCGGCCGGGAGAAACTCTTCGACGACGCGATGCGCGACGCCTCGCAAGTCCGCTCGTCGCGCGCACCGCGATCGCAGAAGCTGAGAAGCGCGATGCTGCGCCTCGAAGCCCTCGAAGCTCGCGGCAGCAACGAAGCGATCGCATCGGCAGCGGCCGAGATCCAACAGCTAGCTCGCGAAGACGACCCGTCGGACCTGCCGTATCTCGCGCACGCGACCGCACTCGAGAGCGCGACGATGTTCGACAGCTTCGACGAATCCGAGCGCGCCGCGATGCGCACTCGACTCCAGTCGATCTTCGATCAGCTCGTCGCACGCTGGCGCAAGATGCCGCCGCGTCGGGACCCTTACCCGTTCTTGCACTATCAGAATCGCCGGCTCGCGCTCGGCGAGCTGCTGCACACGATCTGCAGCTCCGACGAAGAAGACCGCACGACGCGCGCGCTCGAACAGGTGCTCGAGCTGCATCGGATCGGCTCGATCGCGCGCCGCGGCAACGTCGATGACTGCACGCTCGACGAGGTGCGGCGACACCTGACGGGCAAGAAGCGCGGCGTGCTCGTGTATGCGTTCGCCTGGCGGCGCTCGATCGTGTTCGCGATGGACGGTGACACGATCCAGCACGCCGAAGTCGAGGCCGGTCGCAACGAGATCCGCGATCTCGCCAAGCGCTCGGTGACCGCGATCCTCGCGGGCGACGGTGACGAGAACGACGCGAAGCGGCTTGCAGAGCTCGTCGTGCCGAAACCCCTCCGAGCCCTCCTCGCAAAGTGGAAGCACGTCACGGTCGTCTCGAGCCACGACGCGGGTCACATCCCGTTCGCCGAGCTGCCGCTCGCGGACGGTGAGCCACTTCGCACGCGCACCGCGACGACGTTCTGCCCGTCACTCCCCGCCGGCGTCCTCGTCTCCCGAAGGCGAACTCGCGACGATTACGAACACGACTTCGTCGTGCTGTCTGCACCGAACGCTTCGGATCGAGCCAAGAAGAACTGGACCGAAACCGCGCGGGCGCCAGCCGCGGATCCGATCGTCGAGTCGGCCGTGAGACACACCGACGAGGAACGCGTCGAGGAGTTCGAAGCGGAGAAGGCGACTCTCGAGAGCCTGATCTCCGACGAAGCGGCCAGCGCACGCGTCGTCACCGTGCTCGCGCACGGCGTCGTCGACGAGGAGCCATCCCTCGTCCTCACGCCGTCCCCGTCGAGCGACGACGGCCTGGTCGGCGGCTCGGAGCTTCACGAGGCGTTGCGCCGACGTTCGCGGTACGCACCGCTCGTCGTGCTCTTCGCCTGCGGCACGGCTCAGGGCGCGATCCGCAGCGGCGACGATACAGGACACCGACTCGCGAGCGCATTCCTCGAGGCCGGCGCGCGCGCCGTCGTCGTCGCGCCCGGCACGCTGATGCGCAACGAGGCGTGGAGGTTCGCGGCCGTGTTCCAGGAACTCCTCGCCAGCGAGAAGCTCGCACCCGCCGAGGCGTTGCGTCAGGCGCAACAGCGACTCGACGGACCGTGCGGACTGCTGCACCTCGTCGGGGACGGCGTCAGCAGCCCGTTCTGATCGGTCAGTTGGTCGGGACGGGATAGCCGCAAATTCGCAGCGACACGCCCGTCAGCTCGAAGAACTCCGGCAGCGGCTCGACGCGTTCGCCGCTCGGCACGAAGCCGAACGCCCCAACCGTGCTCGCGGTGTCGATCATGTGCTGCTGTTGGTATGCGCCGTCCGGATGGTGCCAGTCCAACATCTGATCCCAGATCAGCTCGGGAACGGCGTCGTCGTCGAGGTAGAGCACGAAGAATCGCGAGGGATACACGTGCTCGTTCGGCCCACCCGGATCGTCGACGCACCGAAGCTCGAAGTACATCAGCTCCTCGCTCGGGATCGTGGCGTCGACCTCCCACCAGTTGGGTCCGTAGGTCGAGATCGAGAGGTCCTCGACGATGCCGGTCGTCGACCCGGGGGTCGCGACGTCCGATGCGGGAATTACGAGGCCGGACGACGGCCAATCGGGCGCACCGGTGACCGGGTCGGCGGGCATCAGCTGCATGCCTTGTTCGTAGCCGGCTTCGACGAGCAGATACTTGGTGCCGCCGGGACCGCCGGCCCCCTTCCAGAATCGCATTCCGACGTGCGAGAACGTCATGTTCGCAACGTCCTCCGGCGGGTCGATCTGAAACTTCACGTTGACCGCGTCGACGATCGCACTCGGGCCGTTGCCCTCGCCCCCACCCTCGAAGCCGATCGGCGTGATCGAGCCTCCGCGAAGCGCGAGACGCTTGCGGTTCGCGTCGTACAGCACGTTCTCGTGGAACAAGACGTCCGGCCCGTCATCGACGAGATCCTCGAGCTCGGGAGCCGGCTCGTCGGTCGGGTCCTCGTTGCGCGACATCGTCAGCAGATCCGAGTCGCCGTCCCCGTCGAAGTCGGCGACCATCGGCGGACCGAGGTCTGCGAGCGGCGCGATCTGGCCCTCGAAGACGCCCCACGCGATCGTCTGCGCGTTGTCGTCGAAGCGACCGATCTGCCACTTCCCGTCTGCCGCGAGTGCAAGGACATCGGTGAGACCGTCACTGTCGTAGTTGATGCCCGCCACGCCCGTCGTCGGCGCATTGAAGATCAGGGTGGAGTTCACCTCGAGCCCGCCCTGCGAGATCTGCCACGCGTAGCTGCGCCCGGCCGTGTAGACGGTCCAGACCAGGACTTCGGGGCGCGGGACCGGATCGGCCGGATGCCGCAGCACGACGGTGTCTCCCACCGACGAGAAGTCGCCCGGAATGTCGACCTCGGGCCGACCGTCGAGAAAGTAGAGATGCGCCCCATCCCCGTCGAACACGACGAGCTCGGGACTGACGTTGCCGTCGATGTCGATCAGCGCGATGTCCGACGCCTGCACATTGTTGACGATGAACGCGTCCGCGAAGTAGGCGCCCGTGTGCTGGGAGTACGCCATCACGCGCACCGAGTTCGACTCGGCGATAGCCACGAACCCGAGCCACGACGGCGAGTAGTCTGCCGACCAAGTGTCGACCTTCGTCGCGTCCGTCGTGACAATGACCGGCTGCTCGACGATGTCCGGATCCGCGGGGTCGTAGCGGAACGTGGACATCGTTCCGCCTCCGACCCGAAACAGCGTGCTTCCACCACTGTCGAAGTAGTTCTCGAGGATCGCGAGGTCGTCCACTTCGCGACCGTGGTTGTCGATCATCTCGTGCACGGTGTAGTGACCGGGCCCCATCAGCACGCCAACTCGCGATTGCGTGGCGGCGACGACATCGGGCAGCGCGTCGCCGTCCAGATCACCGAGAGCACGCGCGGTCGGGGTCGCCTCGAAGCCCGGCGCCAGGTCCATGTCATGCCGCGCCTGGAACGCGAAGTCGTTCTGCGCGACGGCGAGTGTCGGCAGACAGAGAGATAGAAGTAACGTCGTCGATGCAGCGGGATTCATACGGAGTCTCGGGGTCTCGGAGAACTGAAGGTGTAGAGCGAGAGACGAGCCCCGCACGCGAGTGTAGCAGGATCCAAGGCCTGCAAGCGCCGCGACAGGACGTGTCATCACACGCCGTAGTGGGCTTGCGGCGAGGCGCTAAAAGTCGACACGAAGCGAGATTTTTTGACCCTGCGGTCCGTGTCGATCCGCCCGCACCGAGGCGAGCGCTGCGCGACCCGAAGTCCCGGATCGCGCGGATCTCGCTCAGTTGCCGAGCGGATTCTGGAACGCGCCCGTGTTGACGAATCGGTTCGCGAGCTCGCCACCGTCGTTGTCGAGACCGATCCAGAGGTCGCCACCGGTCGTCGCGAGACCTTCGATCTTCTCGAACGGGAAGAAGTCGTCGACAACGTCGACGACCATTGTCTTGGTGACCGTGTCGTTGCCCGACGCTTCACCCGGCTCCCCGTCGGTGTCCGGCGTGAGGCCCGCGATGCTGAACGCGTAGACGCGCTTCAGCTGACTCTCGGTGCCGATTCCCTTGTCGCGCTCGATGACGATGAACTGGCCGGGGCCGACCGAACGGATCTCGCTGAGACCGATCCAGTCCCCGGTCGTCTGCGCTTCGAGCGGGTAGTAGAAGAACTCCCAGTCGCCGCCGTAACGGATGCCGTTCGACGGGGCCGAGCCGTTGTCGATCTGCTCGAGGTCGTAGCGCGCGATGCGGGTGTGCGTCGTGGCTTCGCCGCTGAACTCGCGCTGGATGCACGCGTAGACGTAGCGACCGTCCTGCGACAGCGTCACGCCTTCGAAGCCGTTGCCGCGGATCGTCGTGCCCGCGGCCGAGGCGACAGCGTTGCCGCCGATCGCCGGATCCGCGGCCGCGTCGATGCTCGCGGGCAGCTGGATCTCGCGCGTGACCGCACCGGTGAAGCTCGTTTGCACGATCAGGTTCGGACGCGAGCTGCCGTTGCCTTCGCTCGCGAGCATGAAGCCGCGGAAGAAGCCACCGTCACCGATGATCGAGTCGTCGCGCACGATGCCTTCACCGTCGTAGCGCGCCTGGACACCGTCGACGGTGACCGGGAACAGGTCGAGCACCGGCGAGAAGCCGGCGCCGGCCAGATTCACGTAGTAGATCGACGTCGGCAACGCGTTGTCCGGGACGCCCCACGCGCCGAACGGCGCGTTGTCGAGACCGGAGATCGCCGAGAACGGCTTGGCGTCCGCCGAGTAGAGCAGCGGACGGTCCGCGTCGACCGGGAAACTCGAGACGCCTTGGAAGATCGACAGCGTGCCCGACTCCTCGTCGGCCGTCACCAGCAGGCTACGGCTCGGAATCGCGACCACGCCCTCCGGCGAGATACCGCACGGCAGGAACTGCACGATGCGCGGGTTCTGGATGTCGTTGATCTCGTACACCGCGATGAACGAGCCGCGCTCACTCAACACGAAGGCGAAGTCCGTGGCTCCGAAGGTCGCGGTCGTGATGCCCTCGCACTCGATACCCCGGTTCTCGCTGCGGCCTTCCGGGTACTGACCGAAGAAAACCGCGTATTCCTCGAGCTCGGTCTCCTCGAACACCGGAGTACCGAAGCGGGAGAACGCGCTCCAACCGCGACCACCCGTGAAGTTCAGCTCCCCTTCGTCTGCACTGAGGATCGAGAAGCCGTTCGGGCTGAACGCGATTGCGTCCGGCTGACGCGGACCACCCAGGACCGGGTTACCGCTGCCGTCGGTCGGCGCCGGGACCGTCGTGCCGATCGAGCTCGGGTAGCCCTGCGACAGCGAGATCGCATCGTCTTCGACGAGGTCGGCCATGCGCTCGCCGGCGAAACCGGTCGAGAACACGCGCACGAGCTGCGGGTTGGCAGGGTCGTTGATCCGAATGATCGCGATGCCGTTGTTCTCCTGCAGCGACACCGCTGCGACGTTGTTGAATATGTCGACGAACTCGGGCTGCGGGTCGTTCGGGAACAGGCAGCCGGCGTTTCCGAGAATCGTGGCCGGGAGGTCGACGTTCGCGACGTTCGAGCTGGCGACGTCGTTCACGTCGAGCGTCACGACCTGGACGAGGCCCGGCAGCGAACGATCCTGCGGGAACACCGCGCCGCTCGTCGGGAATCCGGGGATGTCTTCGTCCAGGATCGTTTCGGTCGCGTCGACGACGATCGGCTCGTTCTCGATGCAGACGACGGCGACGAGGTTGCCGTTGCGCTCGACGAGCTTGACGCTGTCGGGCTGGTAGCCGATGGCGACCGAACCGAGAGAGACCGGCACCGCCGGGTTGCTCGCATCGATCAGGAACAGCTGCCCCGCGTTCGCGGGGTCGGTCGGGTCCGGCGCGGGATCGTCTTCGCCCGCGAGCTGCGTCTTCACGGCAGCGACGACGTAGTCGCCCGCGAAGCTGACGCTGGTCGGCTCACCGCCGGTCAGCACGTCGGGGAGAGCGACCGGATTGGCCGGATCCGTGATGTCGACGAAGCCGATTCTGCCGGCATCGGCGTCACTGAAAGCGAGAGTGTTGCCGTCGCCACTCGCCGAGACGATCTCGGCGATGCCGCCGGTGACCCCGTAGCTGGAGACTTGTTCGAAGTAGCGGACCGGTCCTTGGGCGAACGCCCCGCCGGCAAACGATGCGAGCGCGAGCGCCGCAATCGAGAGTCGTTGTGTGGTCATGGATGTTCCGTGAAGCTCTTGCATGGATTCCCGCCCGGCTACCGTCGCCGCCCGGGTTCGCGACGGAATGTCGTCACCTTCCGTAAAGAGCGCGACGTGCATTCGGTGAGGACACGCGCAAGCCTTCGGCACCAACATCCGTTTCGATGCTGATCCGACGCGCGCAACTCGAAGCCATCGCATCCCGGAGTGCGCGCACCAGACCTCGCGAAAGGTCTCGGTTACGAAACCGCGTGGTTCAAAAGCGCTGGGGCTGACGGAAAGCCTCGAAGTCGGCTACCGCCTCTCACCGAGAGGTCGCGCCTACCTGCGCTGACTGTCGCATCTGTCTCCGTGCAAAACGCGACACTCAGTGTTACGCCAGCGTAACACTCGCCCCTACACCTCGGCGCTGTGCCACACCTTCTGCACGTCGTCGAGATCCTCGAGTGCGTCCACCAGCTTCGTGAACTGTTCCGCGTCGTCGCCACTCAGAGCCGTCGTGTTCTGCGGCACGAACTGGATCTCGTCGACCTCGAACTCGACCTCGCCGAACGCCTCGGCCATCGCCTTCTTGGCCTTGCCGTATTCGGTGTCCTTGACGAACACCGTCGCCTTGCCATCGTCGTGCTCGACGTCCATGACGTCGACGTCCGCCATCAACAGCGCCTCGAGCACGACGTCGTCGCTCTCCGCCGCGAACACGAAGATCGCGCAGTGGTCGAACATGTGCGCGACGGACCCCGCGTTGCCGAGCTTCGCGTGCGCCTTGTTGAACGCGGTCCGCACCTCGTTGAACGTCCGCGTCGGGTTGTCGGTGAGGCACTCGACGATCACCATCGAACCGTTCGGCCCATAGCCCTCGTAGCGCGCCGACGCGAAGTCCTCACCACCGCCGCCCTTCGCCTTGTCGAGCGCTCGGTCGATGACGTGCGTCGGCACCTGGTCGCGGCGCGCGCGATCGATCAGCGCCTTCAGCGTCGCGTTCAGGTCCGGATCGGGATCACCCGACTTCGCGCAGACGTAGATCTCTCGTCCGTACTTGCTGTAGACCTTCGCCTTCTTGTCGGACGTCTTGGCGATCGAGTCTTTGCGGTTCTGGTAGGCTCTGCCCATCGGGTTCTCGGCGGGGAAACGAGGAGCGCGAAGGATGCAGGAGCGGCGTTGCCGGGGCAAGCCACGGCCGACAATCCCGCGTCAGTCCACGCGACCCGTCGCCGCCACCCCATCGCGCTGCGCCACCGGCTGCCCGGTCTCCCCCGCCCGCGCCTGCTTCGACACGAACTGCTCCGGATCGGCCATGTTCATCCAACGGACGTATCGCTCCGGCCACGGCTCCTGCAGCAGCTCGCCGTCTTGGAGCTGATGGTAGATGCCCGCGTAGCTCTGCACGCGGGTGTGCGAAATCCGCCGGTGAATATGCCACGGCCCGAGCTGCGACGGGTGATCGAGACCCGCCGCACCGAGTAGCTCCAAGAACGCCTTGACCGACTCGGCGTGGAAGTTGGCGACACGCTGGGTCTTGTCCGGTACGTCCAGCCCGCGCACGAGGTGCGGATCTTGGGTCGCGACGCCGACCGGGCAGATATTCGAATCACAGCGCCGCGCCTGGATGCAGCCGAGCGCGAACATGAACCCGCGAGCCGAGTTGCACAGGTCCGCGCCGGCGGCGAGACGTGCAGCCATGTTGAAACCGGTGATGATCTTGCCGGACGCCACGACCTTGGTGCGTTCTCGAAGACCGAACCCGATCAGCGCGTTGTGCACGAGCACGAGCGCATCGGTCAGCGGCGCCCCCATCGAATCCGAGAACTCGAGCGGCGCGGCGCCCGTGCCGCCCTCTCCGCCATCGACGACGATGAAGTCCGGCACCTCGTCGACCTCGCGCATCGCCATGCACAGCCCGAGGAACTCCGCCGGGTTGCCGAGGCAGAACTTGATGCCAACCGGCTTGCCGCCGCTCAGCTCGCGCAACTTTGCTACGAACGCGAGTAGCTCGCGCGGCGTCTCGAACGCCGAGTGCGCCGGCGGAGACAACACGTCCTTGCCCATCGGCACGCCACGAATCGCGGCGACCTCTTCGTCGATCTTCTCGGCCGGCAGCATGCCGCCGTGACCCGGCTTCGCGCCCTGGGACAGCTTGATCTCGATCATCTTGACGCTGTCCCTCTTGGCGTTCTTCTCGAACGAGACGGGATCGAAACCTCCGTCCGGCGCGCGGCAACCGAAGTACCCGGTGCCGATCTGCCAGCACAGGTCCCCACCGGGTTCGAGGTGATGCGGGCTCACACCCCCCTCCCCCGTGTTGTGGTAGAAGCCACCGAGCTTCGCGCCGCCGTTCAGAGCACGAATCGCCGCCTTCGACAGCGACCCGTAGCTCATCGCCGAGATGTTCAGCAGCGACGCGTCGTAGGGCTTCGTGCACTTCGGCCCCCCGATGCGGACCCGCGGCTCCTCTTCTAGCGCATGCTTCGCGCCGATCGAGTGGTTGATCCACTCGTAGCCCGGCTCGTACACGTCGTACTGGGTCCCGAACGGTCGCGTGCGCAGCGCCTTCTTCGCGCGCTGATACACGATCGATCGCATGTCCCGGTTGAACGGCGTGCCATCCGTGTTCGACTCGATGAAGTACTGGTTGATCTCCGGCCGGATCGACTCGAGCAAGTACCGGAAGTGCCCGATGACCGGAAAGTTCCGCCGCACGGCTTGCCGGCGCTGGAGCGAATCACAGACGCCGAGCAAGAACAGCGGCAGAAGCGCGGTCAGCGACCACAAGATCGGCGGCCAAGCCAGCGCGATCAGGCCGAGGACGGCGAAGAGGATGATCGAGATTCGATAGAAGACGTGTGCCATGCGCAGCGTGCTCCCGGAGGAGCATGCTACAGCGCTACTCGTGCACCGTCACCTTGATCATCTGCACGGGTGTCGTCGGGCGGTCGCCGGGCTGTGTCGGCGTGCTCTCGATCTTGCTGACGACGTCCATGCCGTCCGTGACCTTCCCGAACACCGGGTGCTTCGATGGGCCCGACGAGAACCAGTCGAGGTAGGCGTTGTTCGCGGTGTTGATGAAGAACTGCGAACTGCCGCTGTTCGGACCCGCGTTCGCCATCGACAGCGTGCCCGGCTCGTTCGTGAACTTCGCGTCGTCAAGGTGCTCGTCCGGAATCGAACCCTTCGGGCTCTGGCCGGTGCCCTGGCTCGGACTCTCAGGATCCTTGCTGTGCGGGCAGCCGAACTGGATCATGAAGCCCTCGATCACGCGGTGGAAGTGAAGACCGTCGTAGAAGCCTTCCTTCGCGAGATCGACGAAGTTGCCAGCGGTGATCGGCATCGAGTCGACGAAGAGTTCGACCGTGAACGTCCCGAGGGACGTCTCGCAAGTTGCTGTGGGGTTGCTCATTTTGGGGCGGATGGTAGGTCGCGATGCCCCCGGAGTCGACGGCGATTGCGTCAGCGTTGCCGTTCGAAGACGTAGGGGCCGTCGACCGCGCCCCAGACCTGCGTGTCCGACGCGTCGTAGCCCCGGTCCCAGCTCGTGAGCTTCTCCGCGGAGATCACCACTTCCGACGTCGCGTACGTCGCGCCGCGCAACGAGCTCTCGCAGTCCTTCTCGTGCGTCGAACCGACGAACGTGTCGCCCTCGCGGCGCAGCGCGATCGCGCATCCCTTCCGGATCAGCAAGTCCTCCGGGCCGAGTTCGTCGAAACGCGCCGGCTCGCGGTAGGCTCCGACGAACACGAGCGGGTTGTCCGGCAGGGCGTAGACTTCGCTGCGCAGCGTTCCATCCCCGTTGTCGACGAGATGGTAGACGCGCTGCCGATACGGCCGCTCGAGAGCCGACATCATGCCCTGCTCGACGTAGAGCCAGGGGCCATCGTCCCGGCCGGTCCAGATCGGCGCGACTGCGAGCTGCACCGGGAAGTACCGCGGGTTGGTCTCGGCCTGTGCGGAGCTGTCGAAGACTCCGGTCATCCATGCGCCGAGCTCCGCGACCTCGTCGTGCTCGTGCAGTTGTGGCCCGGCGCAGGAGACTGCGAACGCGAGCAAGATCGGGGCGGTGTAGCGTCGGATCATCGACCGAACTCTAGCGGCGCAGCGCGAGCACCGCATCCGCGAATGCGCGCCCGATCCCGGCCATCGTCTTCGCCGATCCGAGATAGTGGTACCCCGCGTTCGACGACCCGCGCTTGAGCAACGCGACGTCCTTCGCCCCTACCACCTTGTCGCGATACGCGTCGACATATTCGCGCTGCTCGGCCTTGGTCATCTTCCCGTCCGCGTTGGCGTGCTTCTTGTTCTTGGTCCGCAGCATGCGCGCCATCTGCTTGACCTTGCCCATCTTCGCGCTGATCGCCTCGAGCTTCTCATCCCAGTAGGGTGCGGTCTGCACCGCGACGACGTTGCCGCGGAACTCTTCGAGCTCGGCGGCCGCTGCCATCGCCTTGCGGAAATTCGAGTGCACCTTCGTATTCCGCTCCCCCTCGACGAGTTCGCCGTTGACACCCATCACGCCGATGACGAACGGCAGCTTCGGCGCATCGAAGTCCTTGCGCACGTCGCGGATGAAGTGCGTCATGACCGTCGTGTACTGGTCGTAGCCACCGAGCTTGTCGCGATTCGGATAGGTGCCGCGATCCACCATGTCGTTCCATCCCTGGAACCACACGAAGCCGCAGAGCTCGAACCCCGCCTTCTCGTCGTACTCCGGGCACGCCTGCTTCGGGTCGGCGAGCACGTTGCGGACGTGCTCGACCATCTTGCGGTAGAAGACGCCGGTCTTGGCTTTCTTGTCGGCCCTCGCCTTCTCGACGTCCTTCTTCTGCTTCTGCAAGCGCGCGATCGTCATCGGATCGAACTCGTAGGCGCCCGCGGACGGTGGGCGAAAGTCGGTGTGCAGCGACTTGCCGCCCCACGCCGTCTTGATCAGCAGCACCGGCCCGTGGTGCGCCTTCGCGACCTGGAGGCCGAACGTGAACTCCGGACCGATCTTGCCATCGGACTGACCCGCGTTGCGCCGCGCGCCGAAACCCGCAGTCAGCTTGCCGGACGCGACACCGTCACCACCCCGGCCACCCGTGAGATACGAGATCCACACGTCGTCGCAGACGACGGGCGCACCGTCCGCGCCACGCATCTCGTCGAGCCAAGGCTTCGTCGCGGGGTCGTCACCGATGTAGTCGAAGGTCTCGATCTTCGCGTGGCCCTGCATGTTGGACTGGCCGGCGAGCACGTAGACCGACAGTTTCTGGGCGGAGAGGTGCGATCCAGCGAGCGCGATCGCGACGCACAGCAAGTGGGAGCTTCGCATGGTCGGAGCACGATAGCGGACCGCGTTGTTCTGCGGCGCCGCATTCCCCGTCGACCGGTCTGCGTCTACCCTTCCGCAATGCGCGACGACGTCGGCATGGACCTGCACGGCCTGCTCCGATTCGAACCCGAAGAGGGACGGATCTGGCTCAAGGACTACCGCATGGTCATGTTCTCGGCGTGCGCGATCGGCGTGCTGCGTCGCGAACTCGTGCAGACGCTCGGCTGGGACCAGGCGCGCGGCGCGCTCAAGCGGTTCGGCCACGCCGCCGGGCTCGCCGACGGGATCGCGCTCGCCGAGCGGTTTCCCGCCGCGACGGAACTCGAGCAGCTGCGGCTCGGACCGGCGCTCCACGGTCTCGAGGGCATCGCGAACGTCGTACGCATTCCCGAGGCCACGGAGATCGATCTCGCGCGCGGCATCCTGCACGTGGAAGGGTACTGGGAGAACTCGTTCGAAGCCGAGCAGCACCTGCAGGACTTCGGCAAGAGCGACGAGCCGGTCTGCTGGACGCTGGTCGGATACGCGACCGGGCACGCGAGCGCGGCCGCGGGCAAACGCACGATCGTCGTCGAGACCGAGTGCCGGGCGATGGGCCACGACCGATGCCGCTTCGTGTCGGACTACGCGGAGAATCTGCCCGAGCAAGCCACGCGCGAAGAGCTCGACTACGAGCGCCACAACCTGCCGGACAAGCTGCAGGAGCTCGTCGAGCGCGTGAAGCAACAGACGCGCTCCCTGAAGCAGCGCGAACGGCGCATCCATTCGCTCGAGTCCGAGCTCGCGCGGTATCGACCGTCGGACGACACGATCGGCGAGGACCCCGAGTTCCAAGCCGCGCTGTCGACCGCGCGTACGGTGGCCCCGGTCGACGCGACGGTCCTGATCCTCGGCGAATCCGGCACGGGCAAGGAGCTCGTCGCGCGATTTGTGCACGACCAGTCGCTTCGCCGCACCGGCGAATTCGTCGCCGTGAACTGCAGCGCCCTGCCGGAGAATCTGCAGGAAGCCGAGCTGTTCGGCTACGCAAAGGGCGCGTTCACTGGTGCGACGACCGCGAACGCCGGCGTGTTCGAAGCTGCGAACGGCGGCACGCTGTTCCTGGACGAGATCGGGGACCTGTCACTCACGGCGCAGACCAAGATCCTTCGCGCGCTGCAGGAGCGCGAGATCAAACGGATCGGAGAAACCCGTACGCGCAAGGTCGACATCCGCATCATCGCCGCAACGCATCGCGATCTCGACGCGATGGTGCGCGAGAAGACGTTCCGTGAGGATTTGTACTATCGGCTCAGCGTCATCAAGATCGAGCTACCGCCGCTACGGGAACGAGGGAACGATCGGTTCCTGCTGGCGGAGCACTTCGTCGGGACGTTCTCGGCGAAGATGTCGCGGCCGGCGCGCGAACTCGGGCAGGATGCGTACGATGCGATCGCGGGGTACGGATGGCCCGGGAACGTGCGCGAGCTCGCGAACGCGATCGAACGTGCGGTGATCCTGTCGCCGGGGGAGACGATCGGGGCCGAGCATCTGCCGAAAGAGGTCGGTCCGGGCTCGGCGTCGGACGCACGCGCTCGCTTCGCGGCGGACGCGACCGTGACCCGCGAGCTCGAGTCGATCGAGGACGAGGGCGAGCGACTGACGCGCGCGCTCGACATCGCGTCCGGAAACCGGGATCGCGCAGCGGCGATGCTCGGCATCAGCCGAACGACGCTGTGGAGGAGGATGAAGGGGCAGGGGCTGTTGGGGTGAGGGGCGCGCGTGACGGGCGCGGGCGCGGAGCCTTGAGACGGGGGCCGAGCGGCGACGTTGGCGAACGCGCGTGGCCTGCGAGCCCCCTCCGACTGTGGACGCGATAGCCGACACGCTGGCGGACGCCGTGGGGCAGGCGGACGCAACACAGCGGCCGGCGATGCTTGGGGAGTGGGCGGTTCGGGGCACGTGTCGCGGGCGGGCGCGGGCGACGCGATGGCGGCCGAAGCACGTGGGACAGGCCGGTCAAGCTGTGATCGTCGCACGATCGTGCGAACGCATTAGTCCTGTTTCGAAACATGATTGGGGAACCTTCTTTGCATTAGAGTCACTTGACTACCAATGCCATGCCTGGTATCTTGTTTCGAACTCGTGATGGGTAGGGCGTCGAAGATGAGATCGAGGGTGAAGCAGGGCTGTTGGCGTTTCCACTCGGCTGGGGCGGTCATCGAAAAGGTGCGGGGCGAAAGCGACAGGCCGCTCGCGAACGCGTCTCACACAAGAAGAAGGCAGAGTTCGCAAAGGGGTGTCCGCTGCACGTCACGATTCGACTGAGGGAGGGACTTCCCTCGTTGCGACGCAAGGACACATACGCCGTGCTCCGTGAAGTCTTCGCAAAAGCGAAGAACCGCTGCGGCTTCCGCCTGGTTCACTACTCGGTCATGGGCAACCACGTCCACGCGATCGTCGAGGCCGACGACCAACGAGCGCTGACGCGTGGAATGACCGGACTCCTCGTCCGCATGGCGAGGGCTCTAAACAAGCTCTGGTTGCGCCGCGGACGAGTCTTCGACGACCACCATCACCAGCACCAACTCGAGACTCCTCGAAAGGTCCGCTACGCGCTGGCCTACGTGTTGAACAACGCGCGCCGCCACGAGTACGCCGTCGACGTCCTCGACTACTTCGCCTCCGGGCCATGGTTCGACGGCTGGGCGATCGACATAGAGATCGTCGGCAAAGCCGCGCACTGGCTACCTCCCGTTACACCCCCGACATCTTGGCTCCTCCGCACGGGCTGGCGCCGCCACGGCCGCATCCGCACCTTCGAAATCCCCGGCCGCGCAGCCTGATCGTGTCGCCCGCGCCCGCAACCCGCGCCCGCCCGTGCCCGAATCGTCCATACGCCCAAGCATCGCCGGCCGCTGTAGGGCGTCCGCTTGCCCTGCCGCGCCGGCTAGCGTGTTGGCGTTGCGTCCGCAGTCGGAGGGGCCACGAGGGCCCAAACCGCGAGAATACGTAGCCGCTCCGCCCCCGTCTTAAGGCCCCGTGCCCTTGCCCGCTCCCGCACCCGCTCCCGTCTCCCCCCCCAAAAAACCTGCACAATCCCCATCACGCCCCCCGTCCCCGCGGTGTCCCCCTCCCCGACGATGGAACCCCACCCCGGCACTACCGACGACCTCCTGGCCCGCGACGTCTGGCTCCGCAAGCTCGCCGTCGCGGTCGCGGCCGACGATCTGTCGGCCGCGGATCTCGTGCAGGACACGTGGGTGCGCACGTTGCGCTCCCCGCCGATCGGTGTCCGCGACGCGGGCGCCTGGTTTTCGGCGGTGCTCCACAACGTCGCGCGGAACGTGCGCCGTGGCGCTGCGAGGAGCGACGCCCGCGAACGCGCGGTGGCACGCCGCGACATCGATCCCGGTGATTCGCCGTTCGACCTCGCGGCCTACGAGGAGCGCCGCGCCGATCTGGTCCGCACCGTCGAGTCCCTGCCCCCGAAGCAACGCGACACGATCGTCGCGCGCTACTGGGAAGGGCTCGAACCCGCGGAGATCGCGCGCCGCAACGGCGAAGATGCCGCGGCGGTGCGTCAGCGGCTCAAGCGAGCGCTCGAAACTCTACGGGCGCGCGTCGACGACGAGCACGGCGATCGCCGTGCGTGGCTCGCGCCGCTGGTCGGCGCGATGCCCGCGCGCGACGTCGCGCTCGCGGCCGGAGCCGCGGGGTCCATCGTGTGGATCGGAGGACTCACGATGAAGAAGTGGATGGCACTGGGACTCTCCGTGCTCGTCGTTTGGTTCGCGGCTTCGCAGTGGCCTGCCGGCGCGGAGCCCGCCTCGACCCCGGTGACGAACGTCGACGCGCAGCATCCCGAGACCACGACTCTCGATACCGCGTCGCCAGACGGCGACGTCACGGAGGAACGCGTCGCGCTGCCGCCCTCGCATCGATCGCCGGGGGGCACGCAAGATGCGTTCGTCCTGCGAAGCGCCGACGGCCGACCGATGGCCGGCGTCGCATACTGGCGCGACGAGCGACCGTTCCGCATGCATCCCGGCCGCGCCCCCGACGACGCGGCGCGCACGGACGAACTGGGTCGGTTCGATCCAGAGGCCGAAGCCGCGGGCGAAGGCGCGTTCGTCTGGTTCGAGATCGACGCCGGTCTCAGCATCGCCACGGAGTGGACCGCTCTCGAAAGAACCGGAGTGATTCACTGCCCGCACCGCCGCCGCATCTCGGTGGAAATCCGGTCCTTGCCGTCCGACGCCCCGCGGCGGATGAGCATCTATCCGGCGTGGTCCCGCAAGAACGACACCGACCTCACGCACGGCAGCCAACACGTGCACCGGCAGAATTCGGCACACGGCCTCGACGTGTGGATCGCGCGTCGCCGTGTGGATCACCGCTCCGAGAGCGGGCCGGCACGATCCGAATTCGAAGTCGTCGAAGGCCTGCCGATCGCCGCGTACTGCTACTCGGAGGATTACCGCGTCGAGCCCGAGATCCAGGAGCTCCCGGAGCCACGAGACGTCATCGCACACGCGAGTCGCGCGCGACCGCTGTTCCGGTTCGAGATCGTCGAGGCCGACGGCGCGACGCCGCACGACACGCACGGTCGTGCGCTGTTCGCGTCCGACCGCGAGGGCTGGTCGACCGGCCGCATGTTTCGCAACGGTAGAGGGCAGGTCGACTTCGACATGAAGCAGCGGGCGGACGACGTGCGCATGGCGATCGTCCTACCGGACGGCGAGCTCTGGGACCTCGACCTCGACGACGCACGCATCGGCCCGGATCGCGTGCTCCACCTGCGCCGCGGAACCGGCCGCCCCGCACGACTCAGCATGCCTTGGCCCGAAGAGTTCGCAAGCTGGACGGCGCCCGACATCACGATCGAGGTCGACGGCCGTTTCCGCAGCACGTCCGCGCTCGAGTACTTCACGCCGGACACCGAGGACACGAGCGAACAGCCGGGCGCGTGGATCCACGACGGCATGCTCGTCGCGCAGGCGAGCAACCCTTCCTCGGTGTTCGGTCGGGTTCGCGTAATGTCCGAGGACGGGCGCGTCGCGCATTCGGACGGCGATCGCTTCGTGATCTCTCCGCACATCGAGATGCAGGCGGTGCGACCGCGCGAGATGCTCGACAGCCTCGCCGAACCGGCGAAGGCGAAGTACCTGATGCTGGCCTACGACGTCGCGTGGAACGACGCGAAGTGGAACCGGGTTCGCACGATGCGCTTCCACCGCGTCGACGGCTTCGGCTGGCGCTACTCTCCTGACGCTTCCATAGACTGGCATCAGGCGCTTCCCGACTCGATCGCTCTGTGCGCGCCAAGCGATGCGCGCACGAGGCTGCGCGGATACCTCAGGGTGAACGGCAAGAACCAGTGGGTCGACGTGCCACACGGCCCGGCCCGCTGAATCGCCGGTATCGCAACGTCCCGGTGCCGGCGTTGTAACGAATGCGCTGCACCGCGCTCGGGACCTCGACAGTCCAACGCGGATCTGCAGCATTGAGGAAATGCGTTCTGACAGTGCCGCGCCCGCTATCGGGCCCTTCGTGCTCAGCCTGACCGCCGGCCTCCTCGTCTGCAGCTCGCTCCTCGCACAGGAGCGTGGCGGTCGAGGTCGCGGTTTCCGGCCACCACCCCCACCGGTCCTCGTCGCGCTCGACACGGACAAGGACGGCTCGCTGTCCAAGACGGAGATCGAGAACGCCAAGACCACGCTCGCCACGCTCGACGAGAACGAAGACGGCGAACTCGCCGGCGACGAGATCGCTCCGTCCTTCTTCGGACGCCGCCCTCCGCCGGGAATGATGTCGATGCTGCCGATCATGAAGGCGCTCGACGTCGACTCCGACGAGATCCTCTCGAAGGACGAACTCGACAGCGCCGTCGACTCGCTGTGGACGCTCGACAAGGACGAGGACGGCACGCTCGCGGAGAGCGAACTGATGCCGAGCTTCGGACGTGGCGGTCGCGGGCCCGGGGGCTTCGGCCGCCGCGCGAGCGGTCCAATGCTCGAACCGGCCGCCGTAAAGATCGAGGACGGCGCCGCGACGATTCCGGATCGCAAGACGTTTCAAACGCTCTCGTATCGGGGCACCGAGGTGCTGATCGACACGCATCTCAAGGACCTCGAGTTCGTCAAGTTCCACCTGCAGACCTACGACGACGCGGAGCCCAAGCTCTACTTCATCAACACGAACACGCACCGCGCACACATGATGTTCATGGCCGCGGCAGGCATTCCGCGCGGTGGGTCGGAGCAGATGAAGGGCGTCTTGATCTACCGACCGATGCTCAAGTCGCCGAGCGGTCAGACTGGTCTCTTCACGTTCGAGTTCGAGCCCACCGACGCGTACGCCTACGACATGGTCCAGCTGTGCCACGACCATCTCGTCAAGTTTGCCCCGATGTTGAAGGGCAACCTGGCCTACCACCCGCTACCACGGGCGATGGACCAGTACGAAGACGACAAGGAACAGTACGAAAAAGCCGGCCTGCCGGTCTTCCTCCCCGACGACCTCTACGGCGACATCGTCTACCTACCGCTGAACCCCTCGGTCGGGTTCGGGCGCCTCCGCATCATACAGCCCGATGAGCGACCGTCGCCCCGTGACGTCGTGATCTACGACGCACTCCCCAACGAGATGCCTCGCGTCGCCGGCATTCTAACCGGAGTCCGGCAGACCCCGCTGTCTCACGTCAATCTGCGCGCAGTGCAAGACGGCGTGCCGAACGCCTTCGTGGATGGCGCCTCGCAGCGCCCCGAAGTACAAGCGCTCGTGGGCAAGTACGTCCGCTACTCGGTCGGAAAGGACGGCTACGACCTACGCGAAGCGACGTACGGCGAAGTCGAGAAGCACTTCGCGTCGATGCGCCCCAAGCAGCGGCAGGTGCCCGAACGCGACCTCTCCGTCACGACGATCCGCACACTCGACGACGTGGAGTTCTCGGACTTCACGAGCGTCGGCGTCAAGGCCGCCAATCTCGCAACGCTGCGCCGCGTCTCCGACCTCGCGGAAGGCGTCGTGCCGGACGGACACGCGGTGCCGTTCTACTTCTACGACGCGTTCATGAAGCACAACCGGCTCTACGCGGCGGCACGCGCGATGGTCGCCGAGCCCGAATTCCGGCAAGACGCGGACGCGCGCGAGCAGGCCCTGCGCAAGTTCCGCAAGAAACTGCGCCGCGCGGAGATGCCGGAGTCGCTCCGGACCGCGCTCGGCACGTTGCAACGATCGTTCGGCGACCGCTCGATGCGCTGCCGCTCCAGCACCAACAACGAAGACCTCCCGGGCTTCAGCGGCGCCGGCCTCTACGACTCGTTCACTCACCGTCCGGACGAGGGCCACCTCGAGAAGTCGATCAAGCAGGTCTTCGCCAGCCTGTGGAACTTTCGCGCGTTCGAGGAGCGCGAGTTCTACCGCATCGATCACTTCGCGACCGCGATGGGCGTGCTGATCCATACGAACTACTCTGACGAAGTCGCGAACGGCGTGGCGGTCACCGACGACATCGTCTACCAGACTCCGGACGCGCGTCGCTACTACGTCAACGTGCAGGTCGGCGAAGACCTGGTCACGAACCCCGAGGACGCGTCGATCCCCGAGGAGATCCTGCTCCACACGCGCACCGCGAGCCGGGACGTGCTCGTGCGCTCGTCGAACCGCGTCGCGACGGGCGAGCGGGTTCTGAACGAGGACCACCTCGATGAGCTTCGCAGCCATCTGCGCTCGATCCATCGCAAGTTCCGCAAGCTCTACGGCAAGAAGCTACGCGACCAGTTCGCGATCGAAATCGAGTTCAAGATCACGGCGAAGGGTGAACTCGCGATCAAGCAAGCACGACCGTGGGTCTACTGATCGCGCGTGCTGGACGTCACTCGCTCGCGCGCGTAGCGAGAGCCGACTGCAGCACCTGCAGCAGCCGAGCACGGCCAAATGGTTTCTGCACGAACGCGTCGATTCCCGGCACAGGCCCCTCGGTGCTGTAGCCGCTGAACACGACGACGGATAGGTCGTCACGATCGGCGCGCAGCCGCTGCGCGAGCGCGGCGCCGCTCATCCCGGACGGCATCACCATGTCCGTGAGCAACAGGTCGATGCGGCCGTGCTCCTGCTCCCAGATCTCGAGCGCGGCCGGTCCGGAGTTCGCTTCGAACACCTCGAGACCTGCACCGCGCATGATGCTCGCTGTCAACCGACGCACCGACTCTTCGTCCTCGACCAAGAGCACGACGCCTGACAGAGCGCCCTGCACATCGAAGTGCTCGGCGTTGGAGTAGCCGTTCTCCGAAGTGCTCGCTCGCAACGGCAAGAACGCGCGCGCGACCGTGCCGTCGCCGAGTGCGCTCTCGATGTCGAGCCACCCATCGTGATCCTTGAGAATGCCGAACGCAGTCGACAGGCCGAGGCCGGATCCTTCGCCGACTTCTTTCGTGGTGAAGAACGGCTCGAACACGCGCTGCAGATCATCGGGCGAAATCCCGACGCCCTGATCCCGAACCTCGACGCACGCGTACGGACCCGGTTCGGCTTCGGCATGCCTAGCGGCAGCGTCGGTGTCGACCTCGACAAAGCGAACTGAGACCGTCAAGCGGCCCCCGTTGGGCATCGCGTCCTGCGCATTGACCACCAGATTGGTCACGACCTGCTCGATCATGCCAGCGTCGGCGTAGACGGGTAGCTTGCGATCCGCCGGTTCGAACACGAGATCGACCTTCTCCGGGACGATGCGACGCAGCATGCAGAGCAGTTCCTCCACGAGCAAGGCGACGTCGAAGTCCGACGCAGCCATGCTTTGTCGCCCGCCGAACAGCAACAGCTGTCGAGTGAGGTCCGCGGCGCGCTCGGCCGCGTTCGTGATCGGCACGACCATTTCGGTGACGCTCTCGTCACCCGCGTGGTCGTAGACGATCGTCGACGCCTGCACCTGGATCACAGTCAGTAGATTGTTGAAGTCGTGCGCCACGCCTGCGGCGAGCTGACCGATCGACTCGAGTTTCTGCAGTTGTCGAACCTGCACTTCGAGCGCGCGGCTGTCGCTGACGTCGCGCACCTGCATCAAGATCGAGTCGATCGCGGAGTCCTCGCCCCGGATCGGTGCCAGGTGCACGGCTGCATGGACGATCTCTCCGTCGGGGCGCAGCAGCTGCTCGTCCGACTCGAACGCGTCGAACTCGTCCGCGAGCAGCGATCCGTACCGCGCCGCCATCGCCGATACCGTCTCGGGACGCCCGAACTCGTCGAGCGAACAACCGATCAACTCCCCTTCGCCGCGACCGAGCAACGTGCACAAGGTCTCATTGACCCGCTCGAAGTAGCCGTCCGTGGACAGCAGCGCCATCCCGTGGGGCGACTCGTCGAAGATCGTCCGGAAGCGACGGCGACTGGCCTCAAACTCGCGATCCGCGGCAGAGATCACCGCTTGGACGTCCGTCGGCTCCTCCCGTCGCGTCTCGAGCAACGCCACGACCTGGCGACCCAGCGCTTTGAGAACGTCCCGTGCGCTGTCGCTGAGCTTGTGCGGCCGATCGTCGAGCACGGCAAGAGTGCCGATCGCGCAAGCGTCGGAACAGATCAGCGGCACACTCGCGTAGAACCGAAGGTGGGGCTCGCCCGTCACGAGGGGGTTTTTTGCGAACCGCAGATCGAGAGCCGCATCGGGCACCTCGAACACGTCGGTCCCCATGATCGCGTGCGCACAGAAGGCGACGTCGCGCGGTGTTTCTGCAACGCCGACCCCAACTCGAGCCTTGAACCACTGTCGGCTCTCGTCGACGAGCGTGACGATCGCCATCGACGTGCCACACACTCGCCGAGCGATCTCGACGAGGTCGTCGAAAACCCTCTCGGGCAGGGTATCGAGCACGCGTAGCGCGCGCAAAGACGCGAGCCGTTGCGTCTCGTTGGCTGGTACGGGAGACGAAGCCAAAGGGGGGGACCGCTCTTCTCCGGCCGACGATTCGGCAATCCCCGCCCATTGTCGACCCGACCGAGGCCCGCGCAAGGTGCGGGCGGTCGAAAAGCCCGAACCCCGGCCCTGAGTCCTGCATCCACCGGCCCTCGCCGGGCGAACCCGCCTCTATGAGGCGAAACAGCGCACATCCCCACCGGGTCGCTGTCATCGGTGCCGGCATGTCCGGCCTCACGTGCGCCACGCGGCTGCGCGACGCCGGGTTCCACGTGCACGTCTTCGACAAGTCTCGCGGGACCGGCGGACGGCTGTCGACGCGGCGGGCCGAACGCACGTCCTTCGACCACGGCGCTCAATACTTCACCGTCCGGGATCCCGAGTTCGCGTCGCAGGTCGCCAGATGGGAGCGGGACGGCGTGGTCGGCGCATGGTCGGGACGGATCGCCAACCTCGAAGCAGGCATCGAGAAGCCGTGCTCGAAGGACAGCCGCCGACTCGTCGGCGTGCCAGGGATGAGTTCGCTGGCCCGCCACCTGGCAACCGGGTTGACGGTCACGACGGAGTTCCGCGTCACGCGCCTAGTGCGCACGTTCGAGGACTGGACTCTGGTAGCAGCGGACGGCTCGCGCGCCTATGGCTTCGACACGGTCGTGCTCGCAGCTCCCGCGCCCCAGACCGCGGAGATCGCGCGGGCCGTGGCCCCCCACCTCGCCGACGCAGCGCACGCGGTCTCGTTCGCACCGTGCCTCGCCTCGATGCTCGAATACGACAGCGCGCTCGACTTCCCGTTCGACGCGGCGTTTGTCGAGAACTCTCCGCTGTCCTGGATCGCACGCAACTCGTCCAAGCCGGGCCGCAGCGCGCGCGAATCCTGGGTGCTCCACGCCTCGCCAGAGTGGTCCGAGCGACACTTCGAGGATGACCCCGCCGAAGTGCAGGCCGCGATGGCCACGGCGTTTGCCACAGCCGTCGGACGCGAGCTGCCGCCGGCGGTCGCCGCGCAGTTCCACCGCTGGAAGTTCGCGCTGCCGCTGAATCCGATCGCGACCAGCTATCTCTACGATCCGAACCTCCAGATCGCCGCGTGCGGAGACTGGTGCGCGGGACCACGCGTCGAAGGCGCATTCCTCAGCGGAGCCGCACTCGCGGACCGCCTGCTCGAGACGTCGCATCGATCGAGCACGGCGGACGTTCGCGAGTTCGCGTCATGAGTGGAACGCGCGCCCCCAAACCAACTAAAGTCTGCGTCGTCTGCCTGCGCCCGTTCGAGTGGCGCAAGAAGTGGGAACGCTGCTGGTCTTCCGTGAAATACTGCAGCAAGCGTTGCAGCCAACAACGCCGCCCGCTGCGCCGCCGGGATCGCAGGAGCTCCTGACCATGGACATGTCCGTAGTAGACCAATACTTCGAACTCGCGCTCGATCTGACCGAGCGCAAGCGCAACGACCTGCTGCGAAAGCTCGATCAGGACCAGCCACAGGTCGCGTCCGAGCTGCGCCGCCTGCTGACCAACTCGAACAAGAACGTCGACTTCGCGTGCCAATCCGGCGCGTCGACGAATCGTGGAGGCAAGCTCGACACGCTGCACCACGTCGCGATCCGCGTCGATCACATCGCGACTGCGGTCGCTTGGTATCGCGGTAAGTTCGCATGCGAGATCGAGTATCACGACGCGACGTGGGCGATGCTGCGCTTCTCGAATTTCCGGCTCGCGCTCGTGCTGCCCGGCGAGCATCCGCCACACGTCGCGGTGTGCTCCGAGGAAGCAGCCGTGTTCGGCGAGCTGAAGACGCACCGAGACGGTAGCCGCTCGACGTATCTCGAAGACCCTTGGGGCAACGCCGTCGAAGTCATCGACTCGGCGAGCCTGTAAGGACTCCAAGAGCCCTTGGCTCGTCGAAAGGCCGCGACTCAGTCAGAGGGCAACAGCACCCACATGTCGGGAAGACCGACGTTGCAGTGCACCGCCCGCGACAAGAACCCGAAGCACGCCCAGCTCAAGAAGAGCGAGGTGCGGGCGAGATGCCACGGCCACATCACGGTCTTCGTGTCGACGGACGCCAGGTTGTCGAGCCGGTGGTCGAGCGCTGGGATCGGATGAAATACGGTCTCGATCCACGCCCCCCGACGCAGTTCGTCGTGCTGGAGGTCGTGCACCTGTCGGATCGCCGTCGCGAGGGTCTGACGGCCGAGTCGATTCTCGTTGGCCGTACTCTGGTCGATTGCGTAGACGGCCCGGCGGCTCGGCGTCGGGAGAGCGAGGAGACCGACGAACGTCCAGAGCCCGAGCCCGAGGGCGAGCGTCAGCAGTCCGCCCGCAGTCGTGACGTCGGCGCCGGGCACGAGTAGCGCCGTGCAGACGAACCCACCCAGGTTCCACAGCACCGCCGCACCGATCCCGAACGCCCGAGCGCGTTTGGTCACCGCGTGACGTCGACGCGTCAGGATCGCCTGCAGGTTCCACGGCGAGAGTCGCTGGCGCCAGTGCGCTGGAATCACGATCGATTCCCCGCCGGGAGGCCCCACGACGCCGCCGGTGAAACCGGGATCGGCGGACATGTAGCGCCGGACCGACACGCCGCCCCGTCCGGACACAGGCTCACCGCCTTCGTCCCGCAGCCCCGCGACGACTCGCGCGAGCGGCGCCTGGAGGACGACGAGCGCGACCATGCACAAGCCGAACGCCGCGCCGGCACCGGGGAGTCCACCCGCACGCCCGGCGCTCAGCACACCGGCCAGGCACACGCCCATGACACCCGCCTGCACGCTCACCGCGCGGGCCCAGCGCCCGGCGAAGTCACCCGCGGTGTCGCACCGCAGACCGTAAGCCCGCGGCAGGAAGTAACCACCGAGCCAATCGAACGGAGCGCTGACGATCACGTAGAGCGCGATCGCCGTCGAGATCACCTCAAAGTCTCCGAGATCTCGAGACCACGCCACCGGCAGGCCCAGCGCGAGAGCGAGAGTCGCAAGGACCACGAATGTTCCTACGCCGCTCACGCCGAGCAAGAGTCGTGCCTTCGGATAGCTCATCGTCGGCTCCTTCGCCTTCCCACTCGGCGCGGATGCGCGGTTCCGGGCCGTGGACGCCCGAGATTGCGGCACGACAGCGAATGCGGAACGCGCCGCCGGGAGATTCGAATGAACGACTGCATCTGTTCGGAAGTGACCTGCGAACTGCCGGTTATGGGGCGAGTGCTGCCACGCCTACGTGACTCTCGTGCCTGTTTGGGCCAGCACTCACCCTGTCTACAACCCCCACCTCGCCGCGCATCGGCGATTCACTATGACACTGCTCGAGCCAACACTGTCTCGCTCCACCAAGACTCAGACCGAATTGACCGGACGCCCTGCGCGGCCGTCGCAAGAAGAAGCCGAAGCCGCGGTGCGCACGCTCCTCGCGTGGGCCGGTGACGATCCGGACCGCGAGGGCCTTCTCGAAACGCCGGGTCGAGTCACCCGCGCCTACGGCGAGTTCTTCGCCGGCTACGGTCAAGACCCCGAGGCGTATCTCGCGAAGACGTTCGAAGACGTCGCTGGCTACGACGAGATGGTTACTTTGCGCGACATCCCGCTCCACTCGTTCTGCGAGCACCACATGGTTCCGTTCGTCGGCAAGGCGCATGTCGCGTACCTGCCGGACCAGCGCGTCGTGGGGTTGAGCAAGATCGGGCGCGTCGTAGACCTGTATGCACGCCGCCTGCAGATCCAAGAGAAGCTGACCGCTCAGATCGCCGCCGCGATCGAGTCGATTCTCCAGCCGAAGGGCGTTGCTGTCGTTATCGAGGCTACGCACCAGTGCATGACCGCACGCGGCGTGCGCAAGCCCGGCACCGTCACGGTCACGAGCCGCATGCTCGGTCGCTTCCGCGACAACGACTCCACCCGCCGCGAGTTTCTCGCGATGATTCGCGACTGAGCCCATGAGCACGCTCGAAGACCACTCCGCGACGGCGTCCGCCGCGAAACCGATTCAGGATGTCTCCTGGTCGGTCCGAATCGCGAAGGAGTATCACAAGTTCAGCGCCGCGCACTTCATGATCTTCGACGACGGCACGGCCGAACGATTGCACGGCCACAACTACCGCGTCGAAGTCGAGCTGCACGCTACGGAGGAGCAGGGCGGCGTCGTGATCGACTTTCACGTCGTCAAGAACGCACTGCGACACGTGCTCGAGCGACTCGACGAGCGCATGCTTCTCCCGCGGCTGCATCCGGAGGTCCGCATCCAGGAAGAGAACGGCGAAGTCGAATTCCGCTACGACGACCGACGCTACGTGATGCCGACCGCCGACGTCGTGGTTCTGCCGATCACGAACTCGAGTTCCGAACAGCTCGCAAAGTGGATCGCCCTCGAGCTGCTCGCCGCCCTTCGCGAATCCGGCAACGCCGACTTGCTCGAGCGAGTGCAAGTCAGCGTTGAAGAAACGCCGGGGCAGCGCGGGGCAGTGTCGCTAGGTCTGTAGCATCGCGCGAGCCCGCACGATGCGCTGCTCGAGTGCGTCGCGATCCTCGCCGACGACCGTCAAGTGCCCCATCTTGCGACCGGGCCGCGCGTCGGTCTTGCCGTAGAGATGCAGGCGCACGCGCGGTTCGGCGAGCACCCGATCCCACGGCGGCTCTCCGCCACTCCACAGGTCGCCGAGCAGGTTTGCCATGCACGCGGCGGGTGCCACCGGCTCGACCGACCCGAGCGGCAGCCCCGCGATCGCGCGCACCTGCAGCTCGAATTGGCTGATCACGTGGGCGTCGATCGTCAGGTGTCCGGAGTTGTGCGGGCGCGGCGCAATCTCGTTGATCACGATCTCGCCGTCCGGCAGCACGAACATCTCGATGCACGCGACGCCGACGATGTCGAGCCCCTCGAATACGGCGCGCGCGACCTCGAGGGCACGTGCGCGCGCGTCTTCGGGCACGCGCGCCGGCCAGAGCGTGAGGTCGAGGATCTGGTTGGCGTGCCGATTCTCGAACGGATCGTAGAACACGGCTTCGCCATCGTGACCGCGTGCGCCGACGACCGACACCTCGCATTCGAACGGCACGAGCCCCTCGAGAACCGCAGGCTGGCAGTCGAGTTCGCGCCACGCGTCGGCCACCTCGGCGGCGCTCGCCACGCGGCGTTGTCCGTGACCGTCGTAGCCCCATGCGGCAGTTTTCAGGATCCCGGCGCCGGGCACGATCTCCGGCGCGCGAGCGACGTCGTCCTCGCTGAGGATGTCCACGTAGGTCGCGACGGGCAGGCCGAGCGCGCGCATCGCACCCTTCTCGCGACTGCGGTTCTGCGACGTGTGCAGCAGCGAACCCGACGGGCGCACCGGTGCGAACTTCGCGGCTGCCTCCGTCGTCGCGGACGGAACGTTCTCGAACTCGAACGTCACTACGGAGACCGAGCGCGCGAACTCGGCAACCCGATCGAGGTCGTCCAGCGGCGCGATCACGTGACGGTCGACGGCGAGACTCGCGGGCGCGTCCTCGGCGTCCGTGAACACGGCGACGCGAAACCCGAGCCGATGCGCGGCCAGCGCGAACATCCGACCGAGTTGCCCACCACCGAGCACGCCGAGCGTGCTGCCCCGAGGCACAGGCTGAGTCATTTCAGCTCCGCCGCGAGCGCGGCGCTAGCCAGGTCTTCGCGATACTTCTGCAGCTTCTGCTGCAGCGCGGGGTCCTTCGTCGCGAGCATCTGCGCGGCGTAGAGGCCGGCGTTCTTCGCGCCAGCTTCGCCGATCGCGAGCGTGCCAACCGGCACGCCACCGGGCATCTGCACGATCGACAACAGAGAGTCGACGCCCTTGAGCATCCGGCTCTCGACCGGCACGCCGAGCACCGGAACGACGGTCCAGGCGGCGAGCATGCCGGGCAGGTGCGCGGAACCACCGGCGCCCGCGATGATCACCTCGAGCCCGCGCTCGATCGCGGTCGTCGCGTATTCGCGTAGCCGATCCGGCGTGCGGTGCGCGGACACGACCGAATACTCGTGCGGAATCTCGAACTGCTCGAGCATCTGCACCGCATGGCGAAGCGTCGGCCAGTCCGATGCGCTTCCCATGACGACGCCGACGCGGGGACTCTGTGTGTCGGACATGTTGTCGCGCGCCTCGGGAAGAGGGTGAGCTGCGAATCCTAGAGGATGCGCCGGGCCAATCCAGCGCTTCCGGTCAGGACGCCCCGAACAGCGCTGTCTTCGCGTGCTCGATGATCCGCGTGACGGTAGGATGCTTGACCCGCCGCTCGGGTGAGATCGCGTAGAAGGTCTCCCGCGTCTTCTCGAGTTCGCCGAGCACGCGGACCCCATAGCGAGATCGCACCTCTTCCTCCACCGCCGTCGGCGCCGGGAATACGCCGAACCCGGCCTGCCCGAACACCTTGAGCAACGCGCTGTCGTCGAACTCGCCGACGATCTCCGGACGGATCTCGTTTTGGTCGAGCCAAAGATCGAGCGAGGCGCGGATCGCGGTGTCGCGCGACGGCATCAAGAACGGAGCACGGTCGAGCGAACGCGGGAACCCACGCCGCAGCTTCGCCGCGAGCGACGGCGCCGCGAACAACGACGCTGTCGATTCGCCGAGCACGTGGTTGTAGGCCTTCACGTCGAGACCGGGTGAGGGCGGGATGTCGGACAGCACGAGGTCGAGCTCGTGCACGGCCAGCGCCGCGAACAGCTGCCGCGGATGGTCCTCGCGGCACACCAACCGCACCGCGTCCTCGCCGCGCATTGCGGGAGCGAGCAGCTGGAACGTCACGAGCTTCGCCATGACGTCGGCGATGCCGACCCGCAGCGTCTTCACGTTCCCTCCGCCCCGTGTGTGCACCGCGTCGAGCAGCTCGCGCCCCGTCTCGAAGATCACGTCCGCGTAGCCGTAGACGGTCTTGCCGGCTTCCGTCAGTTCCAGCCGCCGTCCGTGGCGTTCGAACAACTGCTCGCCGAGAGAAGCCTCCAGACTCTTCAGCTGCATGCTGATCGAGGGACGCCCGACCATGAGTTTTCGACTGGCCGCGGCGACGCTTCCCTCTTGGACAACGGTCCAGAAGTAGTGCAGATGGTTGTAATTGAGCCATTCCATGGGCGCTTCAGAGCGTCAACCATACTGACGTAAGTTGTCAACGCTATGGACGCGCGTTGAACGATTTTGGGGTCGATACTCCTGCAACCCGGGAGCGGACCACCGAACCGAAGCCGCATCACCGGGCCTCACCGAAACAGAGAGGCACCATCATGAAGACCATCCTGAGAGCCAACCGAGTCCCTGTCTCCAAGCGCGGTCGCCGCAAGCTGGAAGACTTCGTGGAGACCACGTTCGCTCGTCTCAGCGAGCGGATCCATCGGATCCGCGTCACGCTGCACGACGTGAACGGGCTGCGAGGAGGCAACGACATCCTGTGTCGGGTCGAGGTCGTTTCGTCCGCCGGACGGATCGTCATCGACGAGACCAGCGACCGCCCGTTGCGCGCGGTGATGGGGGCCTGCCTGCGGGCGACGAAGACGATGTGGAGACGGATCGACAAGCTGCGTTCGCGGCGTCGCCGTCACAAGCCCGACGAGGCCGCATGACTTCCTGGATTCTCCTTCCTGAGAACCGTTTCGAATGACGCAGCGAGCCACGACTCGCCGCGTCTCTCGAGACCTTCCTTCCGACGGGCGGCAATCGTTCCGCCTGGTACCTGGTACGGCCGTGGCCCGATCTCGATCGGGCCACGGCGCTTTTCGTTTGGGCGCTCGCAGCAAGCTGCTGGTGATCTTGTGCGCAATCGCATGCGTGATCGCAGCTACGTTCGCGTCCAGCGTTCATCAGCAGCTCGCCATCGCCGCGTTCCTCTTGCTACTACTTGCCGCCCGAGAGTCCGCTCGGCGACTTCTCTGAGCCCCCCTCGTCGGCTTCCACATTCCGGACGCCAGGCAACTGCGCGAGCACGCGGTAGATCAGATGCATGATCTCGGGCCGCCGATACTCCATGTGCGCGCCGATCGGGTCCAGCGCCCCAACGGTCAATCCGACCCATGGGTTGGCCAGATCCAACCCATGCCAGCCGCTGCGAATCACATCGGAACAGTCGACGTAGTGAACGCCGGGTCCGAACTGTCGACTGGCTGAGAGAGCCCCGCTGAGAGGTTCGGAATCCGCCACCTCCCACGACGCCCCGATCGCCGCAGTGGCTTCAGTCGCTGCGGACTGATGCACCGCTCCGAGATTGAATGCTCCGCGGTGATACCGACCCCAGTCCTGCTTCGCATCGAAAACCCCTCCCATCACGTACTCGTCGATGAGGTGCACGGGAATGTTGACGATGGGCACGTGCGCCAAGGTCTCGGGGACGTAGTGCACGTGACGCGTCGCTACTTCGCGGACTTGGGTGTAGCCGTAGTTCAGCGGCGTCATGATCAAGGACAGCACGAACGAGAACGGAAGCTTCGCCCAGTCGATGAAGCGACGCGCTCCCGGAGACTGTTGCGACGAACGCTTCGTCGTCACCCACGGGATCCCTTCCGCGCCGGTCGACGTGTAGGCGTTGAGTGGAACGTTGGCGACGGGGTAGAGGAAGCTGTTTGCGTAGTCGTGCTCGCTCTGCGCGATTACCAGAGGGTAGTTCGGCTCGGTCGGCAGGTTCAGAGGAACCAGCGCGGGAAGGACGAAAACACCACCCTGCACGGAGTCCAAGTATTGGAACTTCGCGGACTGAGGTAGCTCGACCGCCCCGAGACTGGTCTTGACGAAGCCGGACAGGATTCGACAACCAAGACTGTGCCCCACCAGATAGAGGTCGGGTACGTCAGCCGGCTCGAACGATTCGTCGAGCATCACCTCGACGGCATCGCGCAAGCTGCCATAGCCGATCCGATCCGCAAGGCCTGCCTTTGACCAGAACGTAACCGGGAACAACATGTAGTCCGGCACGAACGAGAGACAGCGAGCAAAGCTCGGAGACGGGATGAACGACTCGATCGCTGACTCGATCGCATGCTGCGACGAATCCCAGGAGACGCACACGATCGCCCAATCGTCGGCGATCTCCGTCTCGGCTTCGGTGAGCGCGGACTCGGGGTCGCCCAACGACTGGAACTTGTCCCCCGCCGCCTTGAGGTAGTAGCGAACGTACTGCAGATAGTCGGTGACCGACTCCTCGCGCGACAGACCCCAACCGAAACTGACGATCGCGATCTTTCGAACCGGATGACCGTTGTCGCGGCGGGCCTTCGCGTCAGCCGCAAATCGCTGCACTTCCGACCCGCTCGTCAGTCGGCCATCCGTGTTGAAGTCCAGGAAGTAGGGCCCTCCTCGGATCTGCTCCAACCACGCGACATCGCGCGTCAGATCGGCAATCGTCGGTCGATGGGCGCAGGATCCGAGAAAAGCTGCGATCGATACGATCGCAAGATTCAATGCAACACGGACGAAACGGAAGTCCATTCGCTCTCCTTCTGTATGACCGGCCAATCATACGGATACGGAGCACGACGACGCCACTTGGTTGCGTAGGAATCAGAGACTTGATGTCTACAACATCCCGACCGTCATCACCCGCGCATCCGCGAACTGCACGCCGAGCGGGTTGACGCCCGGCTGCACCGCGAGCGCCTGAAGCGTGAAGTTCAGACCGGCGAAGCCCGGGCTCGCCGGCATGGTCAGCCGGTGCTCGCTGACACCCTGAGCATTCGCGGCCGCCATCGGGAACACGAAGAACACCTGGGTCTGCCAGAAGAAGCAGCCCGGCGCACCGATCAGCGCGAGGTCGGGCGCACCCGGATTGACGCTGCCCCAGTGCATGACCGGCACGGTGCCTGGCACGAAGCCACCGACGTGCTGGATCAGCTCGAGACCGACGTAGGGCAACTGCGCGAAGTCGCCACTCGGACCCGGCGGCGTCAGGCAACCGGGCAGAGACAGTCCACCGGACGCCATCGCCGCGACCGGAGTCGCCGGGCCGTAGCCATCGGTCAGGTTGGACGTGATGGTCCCACCACCGATAACGCGCGCCTGACCACCGAACGTCACGACGCTCGCGATCTCCGGCAGGAACGTCATGCCGACGTCCATCGCCGAGATCGGCGGCGATCCGGCCGCGATGTTCGACCACGTCGCGCCGTCCCACTCCCAGGTCTGACGCAGCCACTGGCCGGTGAACGCGCCGACCCCGCCAAACAGGATCGTACGCTCCCGAACCGAGTCGTAAGCGAACGCGGGACCGCCGGTGAGCGCCGTGTTCGGCAGCGAGCCGACGCCTTGCCAGATCGTGCCGTCGTACTCGTACACCGTGGCCGTCGTCGCGCCTCCGGCGGTCACGCACACGCCACGGTTGGCGTCGTATGCGAGTGCGTGATACGCCCGAGACCCCGGCGAGGCCAGCGGCGTAGCCTGCGTCCAATCGGTGCCGTCGAACTCCCAGGTCGCCGATGTCGTGGGGCCACCGTTGACCTGGCCACCGACGAGGACGACGCGATCGCGCAGACTGTCGTACGCCATCGCGGCACCGACCAACGGCGGCGGCGAGTTCGTGGGCGACAGCTGGCTCCAGTTGTTGCCATCCCACGTCCACGTGTCGTTGAGGATTCCGGCAGCGGTCCACCCGCCGAACATGACGATGACGTTGCGACGGCTGTCGAACGCCGCCGCGTGCGAGTGCCGCGGCGGTGGAGAGGTCGCAGGGTTGCGTTGGGACCAGCTCTGGCCGTTGAACGTCCACGTGTCGCCGAAGAACAGCTGAGCCGACATCGTGTAGTCGGTGCCGCCGAACATCACGGCGCCGCGCGCGGCCGGCGACGCACCGGTGGGCCCGTACACCAGGATGTGCTCGGAGCGCGCGGTCGGAATCGTCGTCGGCGAGAACGGCGTCCACAGTTGCGCGGTGAGTGGCGCGTGGCTCAGCGCGAGCAGAACAGGAGCGAGAGAGAGGGTGGAGATAGACTTCATGCGTTATTCGAATCGGGATGTAGAACACGCACGTGGGCGGACGCACGCGCTCGGTTCACCCCGGAGAGCGCACGAACGCGCCGCGCGTCCGGCTCGAGGTTCGATTCAGTGGCCGGACTCGGTCGCCTCGTCCAGCTGCGCTCGCAGCGCCGCCAGGCGCTCGCGTGCGTGAAACTCACGCTCGGTCAGGTTGTCGTCGGACGCGAACAAAGTCGCCGCCCGCTCGTACTGCTCCCGCGCCGCGGACAGCTCCCCCTCGCCGTGCAGCAGCATACCGAGAACTACTGCCGCGTGTGGAGACTCCTTCCGCAGCGCCACGACCTCACGCATCGCCTCGAGGTTCGCCGCCGAATCCGCAGAGAGCTGGCACGCGTACAGCACACTCGACTCGAGCTCAGGATCCGGGAACCGCCGCAGCGCCTCCAGGCTCGCGTCGCGAGAGGCGTTCCAGTCATTGAGGTCGCCGTAGGCTCGCGCCAGCATGTAGTGGACCCGCCAGCCCGCATCGTCGATCGCGCGCACACGTTCCAACCACACGAGCGCCTCCTGGGTCTGACCCGACGTGCCGAACGCCCGTCCCAACTCGTGCATCACGTTTACGGATTCGGGCTGGATCTCGAGCGCGCGCTGCAGATGGGGAATCGCCTCCTCCGGACGCCCGCTATCGATGAGGACCGTGCCGATCCGCGCTGCCGAAGTCGCCACGCCCGGCAACAGGGCCTCCGCTTTGCGGTAGCACTCGATCGCCTGATCCCATTCCCTGCGGTTCTGGTGGAGGTTCCCGCGGATCCCCCACGCCATCGCGGTGGGCCGGACCGCGAGTGATCGATCGAACGCGGCGATCGCTTCGGACATTTGCCCGGCGTTGCCGAGCAAGGCCCCCATGTACGCCAGCGCTTCGGGGTCGTCCGGGTTGGCAGCAACAGCGCGTCGACCGAATCGCACGCCGTCGCTCGCTCCACCGTCGAAGTCCAGACTCGCGCGCGCGAGGACACTCCACGTCCAGGGTTCATCGGGCCAGCGCGCCTCGACCGCCGCCGAACTCGCGAGATAGGCCGCTCGATCCTTGAGCACCGCGGACACCAGCGTACGCAGGTAGTGGTAGACCGCGTGGTCGTTCCCCGGCAGCCGAATCGCGTTGCCGTAGTGCCCGTGCGCGCGCCTCAAGAGCGAACGGTCCTGCACCTGCCGCCAGCGCCCGTAGAGCAACGTGCCGCGGACGAACTCGAGCACGCCGTCCGTCGCCATCGCGCGATCCGCCTCGACCGGTTCCCCGGCGAGAATCGTATCGCGCAGGTACGCGAAGGCCGGGTCGTCCGAACCCGCGAGTATCGCGATCGCTCGCTCGTTGTCGCGCACCGCGAAGCTCGCGAGCGCCAGCCCCGCTCGCGCGAGTCGCTGCGAGGGATCCAGCGCCGTCGCCTCCTCGAAACTCGCGCGCGCGACGTCGATCGCGTCCGTGTGAAGTGCGATGTAGCCGCGCGCCGCAGCGCGCCGTGCGTCTTCCGCCCTCTCGATCGCCGCCAACCGTTCGTTGCGCTCGGAAAGCCGCGGCCACTCGGCCGCGACGAACCCAACGAGCACCGCGAGGACCAACCCCGCGACGAGCGCGACGGCACGCATCGGCTCGCGACGCACCCAGCGCCCGAAGCGCACGAACGCCGGCAGCGGCCGCGCTTGGATCGGTCGACCCTCGGCGAACGCCTCGAGGTCGTCCGCGAACGCGGTCATGTCGAGGTAGCGGAGATCGCGATCGCGCGCCATCGCGGTGGCGGTCGCGACCCGCAGGTCTTGCGGCACCCAACGCGGAATCCGTGCGACGTCGAGCGGTGGCGAGCCGAGCACCGTCTCGAACAGCGCGTGCCAGGACGGCGCCTGGAACGCCCGCTCGAGTGTCAGCAGCTCGAACAGCACGAGCCCGAGCGCGTACACGTCGCAGCGCGCGTCGATCGACGAGCCGTCGATCTGCTCGGGCGCCATGTAGGCCGGCGTGCCGACCGCGTCGCCGGTATGCGTGAGCGACTCCTCGGTCGAACGGTCCTCGTGCACGAGCCCGAAGTCGAGGACGACCGGCGTGCCGTCATCACGCAGCATGATGTTCGCCGGCTTCAGGTCGCGATGCACCAGGCCCGTGTCGTGCGCACCGGCGAGCGCGCGCGCGAGCTCGGTCGTGATGCGCACGGCTTCGACAATCCGCGCCTTCGACGCGCCGAGCTCTCCCGCTTTCGCCCGCTCGAGCTCGATGTAGGCGGACAGGCTCGAACCTTCCACCTGCTCCATGACGACGAACGGCTGCCCGTCGTGCACGCCGACATCGAAGATCGAGCAGATGCGCGCATCACGCAGCTGCGACAGCGCCCGCGACTCCCGGCGGAGCCGCGCCTCGTGCCGAGACGACGCGCGATTGTGCAGCAGCTTCAGCGCGACGCGTCGGCCGAGCTCCTCGTCGACCGCGTCGAACACGCGCGCCTGCCCACCGGCGCCGAGCTCGCCGACGATCTCGTAGCGCCCGATGTGCGTCCCGGTACGATCGTCACGCGAACCCGGCGTGCCCGGCGTGACGATGCAGCGCTGCTGCTCGAGCATCTCCTCGACGCGCGAACGCCAGTCTTCGGGGAGCTGACGCAGCCGGTCACGCACGTCCTCCCCGGAACGCGCAGCGGCGAGGATCGCGTCCGCGACGTCGATCGGATCACCCGCGGGCCTCACCGGGAAAACCCACTCACGTTCGCGTCGATCTCCCGACGCAGCCGCCCGATCGCACGCTCGAGTCGGTCGAACGCCGTCGCGCGCGCCATGCCCTCCTGCGTCGCGATCTCACGGATCGTCAGCTCGTCGAGGTAGTAGAGCTCGATCAGTCGGCGCTGCTCGGGCTCGAGACGGTCGAGCGCGTTCCGCACGACCTCGTAGTCGTGCCGACGCGCGGCGCTCGACATCACGCTCGTGCGCGGATCGAGCGGTTCGCGATCGTCTCCGACGACATGCGCATCACCCCGCGGCACCGGCCGCTGCCGCGTCCGCACGTAGCGCGCGCGGTCGACGATGCGGTGCCGCACGATCGTGCAGAGCCACGCGAAGAACGAACGAGTGCCGCGATACTCGAACTGCGGCAGCGCGGCCCACGCCTCCGCGACGGCCGCCTGATACATGTCCTCCTCGTCGAAGTCGGCCCGCGCCACGTCCCCGATCGACTTGGCGATGACCATGCGCAGACGGATCGACTCGCGCTCGATCAGCCGACCGAACGCCGCCTGGTCGCCGTCGAGAGAACGGTCGACGAGTGCGCGGCTGTCGGTGTGGAGCGGAACGATCACGGGTCGATCTTCCCCCGCATTCGAAGCCAGCGTCAACGGGCTCGGGCCCTCAGAGAAAAGCTGATTTTCGTCCGGACAACCGCAGCCGCAGCACGCTTGGTGACAGGAGCAGAGTCTCAGAACACGACGCGGTTCACCCGGTCCCAGCGCAGACTCAAGGGGAGCCGGCCGACCTCGTCCTCGCCGCGGTAGAACACCGCCGTCGCCGCACCCTCGCCGAGCGAGAGCACCTCGGTCCGGCCGTCGAGAATCTTCGCGGAGCGGTTCGTGTACGCCGCCTCACCGCGCATGACCCGAAGCAGCATCGAACGCCCGTTCGCGCCGAGCACGCGCAGCCGGTCGGCGCGGTCTTTCGGGGCAGTCAGTTCGATCTGCAGATGCACGCGCCGATCGACTTCGACGACGAAATCCGTCGCGTCGCTCCCCGGCTCGACCATGCGACCCGCGAACTGGATCGAGTCGCCGATCGCGAAGACCTCGACACCGCTCTGCGGGACGTTCTCGAATTCGAAGCTGCCGTCTTCTGCCGTAGTCACACGATCGCGCGGCACCCACTCGTCCCGTGTCCCACCGGCGACCTTCACTTCGAGCGCCGGACGCTGGACCGTCACGTGCACCCCGGGCATCGGAGCACCGTCACGCGCGACCACGCGACCGCGCAGCGCGGGATGGGTCGCTTCTTCGAGGCGAATCGTCAGCCCGGTCGTGCCCGCACGCACGCCATCGATCGTCGCGGCCACCAGCGTCTCGGGATCGAGCGCGCGCACCACGTAGTCGCGATCGAGCAAGCCGTCGAGATGGAAACTGCCGGCCGCATCCGTCGTGACGTATGCCCAGAACGGCCGCGGTTCGCTCGCGCGCGTCGTCTCCGCGAGCACGACGTCGCCGTCGACACCGAGCACCATCGGGTCCGCGATCCAGACGCGCGCGCCAGCCGCGGGACGTCCCGCACCATCCGTCACGATTCCGCGGATCGACAGCGGCGCTGGACCGAGCCGCAGCACGACACGCGCGGGCCAGAGCGGCTGCCCGTCGCTCCCGCACTCGGGCTCGAACACCGCCGGCTGCATGCCGGGAGCCACCGCGACGAGGCGGCCCAGGTTCCGCCCGTCGGATGCGTTCAGGTCGACCGCGAACTCGCCCCGCTCGTCAGAACGAGAGATCGCCTGCCCCGCGCTCACCCGCGCATCCGCGACCGAGACGCCGTTCGGGTCGACGACGATGCCCCGGACGACGTCCGAGGCCTCGTCCGGAGTAGAGAGCACGAGCTCGAGCAAACGGTTCGTCGCCTGCGGCAGCGCTTCGATCGTCGGCAGGTATCCACCGAGTTCGGCAACGAGCGCGCCGTTCGCGACGGCCGGCACGTCGCCGAGTTCGAACCGTCCGTCTCGGTCCGACTTCGCACGCCACACCTGGGCGATGGAGTGGTCGAGCAGGATGTCGAGGTCCGCGCCCAGGTGCGACGGCAGGTGCACGCTGACCGCGGCATCCGCGATCGGCAGCCCGGCCTCGTCGACGACACGACCGTGCAGCTCGATGCGCGGGGCCACGACGACCATGCTGACGCTGTCCGCCTCGGTTCGCGTCGAGCCAGCGAGCACCGTGGACCAGCGCGGGTCGTTTGCACGCACGCGATCGGCGCCGAGATCGACAGGAAACTCGAACGAGCCCGAGCCATCGCTCGGACCGACGCCGGAGTCGAGCGCAACCCCGACGACCCCGGCTCCGCGCACGTCAATCACGCGACCCGCACGCATCGCCACGGCCGCCGCGACCTCGGCGGTGTCACGTGCGGATGCCCCACTCGACTCGACGACTTCGCGCACCGAGCCGGGCGCGTCGACTCGCCCCGCCGAGACAGCGCCACCCGGCCCCTCGGGCGAAGCATCGGTCGCCCCAACCTGCAGCGGCGCAGCATCGGGATCTCCGGAGAACAACGCGACCGCGACCACGACGGTCACGACCGCCGCGCACGAAATCAGAACCAGCTTCATGATCGACAACCCGAGTAGGAAGGACGCGAGCGACCAGCGCGGCAGCAACGGCGCGAGCGCGAGCGGCCAATCGGAGCCGTGCTCGCGGAGGAACCTCTGGCGCAACCGAGCCAGCGCGCGCTGGAGGCGACTGTGCACCGTGGCAACGGGAACGCCCTGACGCTTGGCGATCTCGCGCGGCGGAACGTTCTCGAAGAATCGCAGCAGCAGGGTCGTGCGATACGGCTCGTCCATCTCGAGCACGGCACGCACGAGAAGCTCGTGAACCTCGGCCTTGGCGACGACGTCATCCGTCGCGGGCGCGTGCCGCACGTCACGCTCTCGCAGCTCGCCCTGCGCCACGCTCCGCGACCGCCGCGCTCGCAGCACGTCACGCGACCGATTGCGCACGACCGCGCGCAACCAAGCCGGCAACGCAGCCGCCGACTGCGGCCGCCGCTGCAACGCGGTCAACGCCGCGTCCTGCGTGACGTCCGCCGCATCGTCGGGATGCCCGACCAACTGACGCGCGAGCCCACCGAGCCAGCGGGTCTCGTGGAGCAGGAGGTCGACTTCAGCGGAGCGATTCACGGCACGAAGCAAGACGGATCAGCAGACTGGTACGATGCACCCATTTTCCGCAAATCCCCCCAGCTGAGCCCCCGTGCTGCGCGTGCGCATGCGCCTGCGCCTACGGGTGGTGCCCGTGGCCCGCCCCTGCCCTCTGCCGCGCCCCGTGCCCCGCGCCCGCTCCACCCAGGAGACCTCCATTTTTCTCCCCCACCGTGTCCCCAACCCCGCCCCCCGTCCGGTTCCCCCTCCATGCACCGGTCCCCGTTCGGCACCGACTCCCGCAACCCCACCCCCCAACGCATCCTCCTCATCGAGGCCGACACCGCGCTCCGGACCGGCCTCCTGCACACCCTGGAGCTGGCCGGATTCGCCGTAACCGTCGCGACGAACAGCACGGAAGGCGCCCCCGTCTGGGCCGAGGGATCCCACGACCTCGTGCTCCTCGACCTCGACCTGCCGAACGTCGACACCCTGGCGCTCCTCCGCTCGATGCGCACCCAGGGGGACGAATCCGCGGTCATCGTGCTGTCCGACCGCGACGCCGCCGGGATCGAAGCCCTCCAGCACGGCGCCGACGACTTCGTCCGCAAACCGTTCAGCCTGGCGGAACTCAAGGCGCGCATGCGCGCCGTGCTGCGACGCACCGACGGGCAAGCCCACGAACGGCAGGACAACTTCCGCTTCGGCGACCTGGAGGTCGACTTCCTGCGCTTCACCGTGCAGAACGGCGACGCCCGGCACCAGCTGTCGCGCTACGAAGCCGACATCCTGCGCATGCTGATCGATCGGCGCGGCGAGGTCGTCACCCGGAGCGACCTCCTCAAGGAAGTCTGGGGCTACGTCCATCTCCCGACGACGCGCACGGTCGACTGCCACATCGCCCGCCTGCGTCGCAAGGTCGAGGTCGACGGCGACAGCCCGGAGTACATCGCGACCGTGCGCGGGCTGGGCTACCGGTTCGATCCGCGCAGCCTGTCGCGGGCCTGATCAGACATGAGCCGACAGACCTGAGCCTGCAGGCCCGTGCCTGCAGAAAAGCGGGCCAAAACCTACAGTTGCTGAGTCCCGAACCCCGCGCTCCGGGTAGTTCCCTCTCAGTGACTACGACCACCCCCATCTTCCGCGAACTCCTGCAGCACACGCGCGCCCTGCGCGCGCTGGCAGCCGAGCTCGTCGGAGATGCGAGCGCCGACGACGTCGTCCAGGAGGCCGCGATCCAGACGATGCTCGCCCCACCGAAAAGGTCGGGGCCCGTGCGCGGCTGGCTCGCGAGCGTCGTGCGCAACGTCGCGCGCAACCAACGCCGCGCGGAGCGCATCCGCCGCCAGCACGAGGAACGCGCCGCCCGGACCGAAGCGACGCCACCGGATCGCAGCGCCGAAGACGCGGACTCGATGCAGCGCCTCACCGAGGTCGTGACGTCGCTGCCCGAGCCGTACCGCGCGACGATCCTCGCGCGCTACCTCCGCGACCAGACCCCGACCGAAATCGCCGACGCGACCGGCACGCCGCTCGCGACGGTCAAGACACGCCTTCAGCGCGGGCTCGTCCTGCTGCGCGAACGCCTCGACGAGGAAGACGCCGGCGAGTGGCGCGCGATGTTCGCCGTCGCCTTCGCGCTGAGACCGCCCCGACACACATCCAAGACCTTCTTCCGAAGCAAGACGATGAAGCTCACACTCGGCGCCGCGGCGCTCGCCCCGATCGCCATCGCACTCTGGAACGACGACTCCGCACCCCCGGCGCAGACGCAGCACGCGAGCGCGCCGGCCGCGAGCGAATCGCAACTCGCGAGCGCCGACCCGCGACCGACGACGCCGACAGCCGACGACGAGTCGAAGCCGGCCGCGAAGGAATCGACGCCGGCCCCCACGGCCCCGGCTCCTGCCGCGGTGCGCCCGCTGCTGCGCCTCGACGCCGCCGGACCGGCCGCGTTCCGCGAAGCGTTCTTGCCGACCAACCTCGGCGATTTGCTCGCATCCGAAGACGGCACCGCACTGTGGCGACCGCTGCTCACGCCGATCGAACACATGTGGCGGCAGTTCGACGGCAGCGAAGGATTCGATGCGACGCGCGACCGCGTCCTCGACTACGCAGGCCGCATCCGCGTGCTGTGGATGGTGGAGCCCGGCACCGAGGACGAGGACGACCACGCGTACGGCGTGTTCGCGCTCGAAGCCGACGGCGCCACCGACCTGAGCGCGCTCGCCGGCGACCTGTCGCGCGTCGTGGAGCGCATCATCCCGGAGCAACCCGTCGAACGAACGGTCGGCGACCACACGCTCGCCATGATCGGCTCGGGCCGCGAGTTCGTGACGATGCCGCTCGTCGTCGAGGGATCGGTGCTCGCGTTCTTCGGCGAGTCGGGCTCGCTCGAGCAGACGGTGCCGAAGTGCTTGCAGGCTTTGGCCGCGGACACGGACCGGCCGACCGCCCCCATCTCGTTCCAGGTCGACCTCGCGCAGCTGAAGGAGCTCGCAGAAGTGCGCTCGGAACCGGAGCTGGTCAAGGCGTTCGGACTCGAGAGCCTTCGCTCGCTGCAGGCGGTCGTGCGCGCGAACGGGCCGCACGTCGAGCTCGGACTCGAGGTCGCGTTCGGCGACGGCGAACGCGGCATCCTCGGCGCGCTGTTCCCCGACGTCGACACGCTGCCGCAGCTGCTGCGCCGCGTGCCGCGCGAGGCGACGCCGTGGCTCACCATGCCGCTGCGCCTCGACGTGCTGTTCGACGTCGTCATGGACACGGCCGAGGAGTTCGGCGAGGAGAACGTGCGCCAGGACGTGCGCAACGAGCTCGGCCTGGATCTCGGCACTGAACTGTTCGCCCACCTCAGCGGCGAAGTCATGGTGCTCGGTGACCTGTGGCGCGCGCGCGACCCCGAGCTGTTCCGCGACGGGGAAGACCCGGACCTCGGCGCGTGCGTCGCGTTCTCCCTCCGTGACGCCGCGGCGTTCGGTCGCGGCTTCGACAAGCTGCTCGCGCACTTGAAGGGCGTCGTCCACAAGCACGAGACCCGCACGGTCGAGGGCGTCGAGATCACGCGCCTCGGATCGAGCGTCGTCGGCGGCATGCACATGGCCGTCGGGCAGGACCTGTTCGCGATGGCCTTCGGCGACGAGGGTGTCACACAGCTGGAGGCCCTGGTAACGGGCTCCGCACAATCGCCTGATAGCCGCCTGCCCGAAGCCGTGATCCGCGTGCAGCACCACGCGCCACGAGGCTGGAACGGACTCGGCCTGGCGAACTTGCGCGCGCTGTTCGGCGGCCAGGTGACGCTCGTCATGGAGATGCTCGAGGACGCTCTGCCGCGACAGATGGGCTTCGAGTTCTCGACCGACGAGACACAGGAACGGCTCGACAAGGTGCTGCCGCTGCTCGTGCGTCACGAGCTCGACCACCTCGTGACGATGACCGGCTGGGACGAGGGGACCTGGCGACTGCGCACGCTGTGGTGAGTTCGCCGCCGCGGAGCGCCCACGCGCGTCGCGCGCTCGGGTATGATCCGCGCCCATGCGAGTCATGGGATTGGTGGTAGCGCCGTTCGTTCTGTCTGCTGCGATGGCGCAGTCGGTCTACGTGGTCGACGACGACGGCGGGATCGGAATCTTCTCCGAGCTGCAGGACGCGATCAACACGGCGAGCGTCGGCGACGTCGTGCTGGTCAAGAGTGGCACCTACTCACTCCCGCACCACTCGATGTCGTACCAGGTGACGCGCGGCATCTCGGTCGTCGCCGACCTCGGCGCTTCGGTCTCCGTCGACGCGACGTTCAGCGTTCGGGACCTCCCCGCGGGCGAGACCGCGCGGGTGCGCGGGCTCCAGCTCAGCCGCAGCCTCGCGATCGTGAACTGCTTCGGCACCGCGTGGATCGAAGACTGCACGGTCCAAGCCGCCACTTTCCCGGTGGGCGCTTCGGGGTGCACGGTCTCGAATTCCGACGCGGTCGTCATGCAACGATGCTCGATCGCCGGAGCGACGTTCACCAACGCCGGCAACCCGGGCTCCGGCATCTTCGTGAACGGCTCGACACTGCACGCCTACGACTCGACCTTCACCGGCGGCACCGACATCACCGGCGGCTTCCTACCCGGACCGGGCGCCCCGGGCATGTTCCTCAACGAGTCGTTCGTGTTCGCTCAGGACTGCGAATGCTTCGGCGGCGGCGGCGGCGACGCGATCCTCTTCCAGGGCTGCAACCCCGGTGGCGCGGGCGGCGCAGGCGTCGATCTGTTCACCGCGTCGTCGACGTTCCTCCATCGCAACACGGCGACGGTCGGCGGCCCGGGTGGCACGGCGATCCCGGGATGTCCCGCCGGCGCGAACGGCCTCGGCATCGCGGCCGTGGCCGGCAGCATGGTCACGGCGCTCACGAGTTCTGCGGCGCTTCTCGAAGTTCCGGGGCCGGCACGCGAGCAACAGCCGCTGTCGCTCGACGTCACCGCAACGGCCGGCGACTCGATCGCGCTCGGGATCTCGATCGCGGCCCAGCCGCTCTACTTCGCGCCGTTCACCTCGACGCTGCTGCTCGACGCCTCGCTGCAAGCGGTCGCGATCGGCACGGTGCCGGCGAGTGGAACGCTGTCGCTGAACCTGACGTCGTCGGCGCTGCCGACTGGGGTGGATGCGACGACGCTGTATCTGCAGGCGTTTGGGATCGGGGGTGGCGTGGCGTACTTGGGGAGTGGTGTGGGACTGACGATTCTGGGTGCGGGGTTCTGAGCGACGCGCGGTCTCCGTGGTGGTCGTGGTGGTAGACCACGCATTCCCAACCCCACCCAACCCGACGATCAGTTGTGGATGACGATCCACACGTTGATCGCCGTCGCGAGTCCGAGCCAGACGGCGTACGGCACGATCATCCAGCCGGCCGATCGACGCACGCGTCCGTAGAGGAACACCATGCTCACGACAGCGACGTCGAGCAGCACGATCTCCGCGAGCGCCCACGTCGGCTCGTGCAGCGTGAAGAACAGCAGCGACCACACGACGTTGAGCACGAGCTGAATCGCGTAGACGACGAGTGCGGCGCGCGCGACCGCGCCTAGCTTTGCGACTTGCCAGGTGGCGATTGCGAGCAGTACGAAGATCGTCGTCCAGACCGGGGAGAAGACCCAGCCGGGGGGTTGGAAGGAAGGCTTGCGGAGGTCGTCGTACCACGGGCCGAAGCCGAGGGAGGTGAGCCAGCCGCCGAGTGCGAGGGTGGCGAGGGAGAGGAGGGCGAAGATCACGAACTGGCGGCGCGAGGAGGCGGGCGCGGGGGTGTCGGTAGTGATTGTGGTCGAGGTCATGGGAGGGCTTCGGTAGGCCGTGCACGGCGGGTGCAGGCGAGCTGCGCAATGGACGAATCTACCGCAGAACGCGCTCACAGGCCCGCTCGGGCTAGCGCCGGCTCCGTCACCCCCCTACCATCTGTGGTGCTCCGCGGCGCCGCGCTCACGGCCGCCGCTTCACTCACCACCGTTGATCCGCATGACGCGTTCGCGCAACATCGAAGAGGACGTCTGGCCCGAGCCGGAGCCGCGTGTGGCTCGTGGCGAGACGGTTCGGCCGCGGCCGATCGAAGAGGACATTTGGCCGGCGCCGGAGGTGGTGGCACCCAAGATCACACGCCGGCACCTCGCACGGGCGGCGATCATGGGATTCCTCGTCGGTGCCTCTGCCGGATGGATGGCCTGCAGCTTCACGACCCGTTCCGAGAATACTGTGAACGAATCGAGCAACACAGGCACGGCGACGATCGATCCGCTCCTGGCATTCGCACGAGAACTCGCCCCGCAGCCGCCCTCAACGTGGACGCGAAAAGTCGGCCAATACTGCCGGGCACTCGACCGCTTCCCTGAGGATGAGATCCTCTGGCGCGGCGTCTCGTCGATGTGCCAATACCTAGCGTCCGACGGGGACCGTGAACGCCGTGATCACGTGAGTGCCGGTTCCGCAATCTCGAACGTGGTGCGGCGCCTCGACGCCCCGTCGCAACTCGACTCTTCTCTCTCCGCCTCGGTCGAGAGACTCCGCGTCCGACTGGGCCTGTAATGCAGGGCACCGGCATCGACGGCCCGGACCAAGTCGAGGAAGGCTCGACCTCTCCGATCAAGATCGACTGCCCGGGGGTCGACGAGATCGTGGTCTACCTGCCCTCGACCGGAGAGGAGTTCGAAGTCGACGCCAAGAACGGAAGCGCCACATTCGAATTGCCTGCGGGGCTGACGGCGGGCTCCACGATCGAAGTCGCCGACAAGTCGAACCCGAACCGCTCTCACACCATTTTCGTCACGACGCCCACTTCTCCTCCGTAGCTCGACGGATCTCAACGATGAATCGACTCTTGAACACCCTGCTGAGCATCAGCCTGGCGGGCACCCTGTCCGCACAGAGCGTCGTGATTCCGGTAGGCGCAACGAACTCGAGTGGAGACTCCGTGCACTGGGCTCCCGGACATGGTCTCGACGAGCGACGCCTGATCCTCGTCGACATGCCTCTTGCACTTCACAACACGACCCTTACCGAGATCGCGTTCCGACGCGAAGAGTCCACGAATGACTTCAGCGGCGGACTGGCGGATCTGACGGTCAAGATGTCAATCGCTCCGCACACGGCCGTGCTCGCGGTACCCACGTTCGATCTCAATCACGGTGCGAACGTATCGACGGTATTTCAGGGTCAAGTCTCACTCGCACCATCACCCTCCGCAGATGGCCGAACCGTCCAGTGGTCGAACGCATTCGACGTGATCGCGATTCCGTTGACGCCGGGGTTCGCATTCACTTCCGGTACCTTAGCAATCGAGTTCGAGTCCCGACCAGTGGCAGGGCAAGAGGCCGGCTACTGGGCAGCGGACGGATTTCACGAAGCGACGAACGCCTCCGTCCAACGCATCGGTGAATCGTGCTCACCGTCCGCGAAGCTCCGTCGGCCCGACGAGATTCTGTCATCGATCGGGATCGCTGAGGACGGGCTGGTGCCCGGCTCCACCGCGACCTTCTCGGCCACCGGCCAGATCGGCGCAACGGCGGCGTTCGGGATCGGGTTCCAGTCCACGGACATCGACCTCTCATTCCTCGGATTCGCAGGCCCCGGATGTCGCCTGCGTGTCGTCCCGGAACTCGCACCGTTGGCAACGCTGGAGGCACGCCCCCCGCTGAGTGGCGGCTTCGCGAGCTTCCCGATCCAGATCCCGGTAGACCCTGGAGCGCTCGGTCTCACGTTCTTCGTTCAGTCCTTCGAAGTCAGCACCGCGGTCTACACGAGCGAACTCGCGCAGTGCACGATCGCCGGCAGCATCCCGAGCATCGGCGTATCCGGGGTGCGTGCGGATATCGTCGGCCCGGGCCTCCCACCCACAGGCAAGGTTGCGACAAACCGCGGACCGGTTCTCCGGTTCACGTATCAGTAGGCGCGCACCCCAATCCCAGAAGCTGAGGACGTCCTCCACGCTCTCCGCCTTTCGTAGAATCTCGAGCCTCGCCACCCCCACCCTGAACCCGCTGTGGAATGAATGCGAGGCGCCCGCGCCGGCGAACCGGCGCGAGCCAAATCTGCTCGCGACCCCGTCAGGCCTCGAAATCCAAATTCGTCCCGGCACGGAACTGCCGGAGGAACGTCTGGATCATCTCGTCCTCACTGCCGCCGTCGCGCATGATCGCGGCAGGATCGAAGCCGCCGCCGAGCCCACCGCCGAGCCCACCCGGGCCGCCGGGACCGAAGCCGCCACCTCCGCCCATCAGCGAGCGCATGCCGCCGAAGCCGGAGTCCTTCATCGCGCCTTTGACCTCCGCCGGGTCGAACCCGTTGGACTCGAGCGTCGACTGGATCGCGTCCTGGATCGCGGCGCGAGGATCCCCGCTGCCGTCGAAGTCCTGCATGGCACCCTGCACCGCGCTCTTCAGCTCGTCGCGAATGTCGAGCAGGCTCTGCCCCTCTTCGTTTCGGATCGACGTGATCTGACTCGGCGGTCCGCCCTGCCCGAGTCCGAGCGGCAACCCGTTCGCACCGCTGAAGCCGGACTGACCGACCAGCCGCGCGATGTCGATGCCGCCGCTGATTCCATCCACATTCATCTGCCACCTCCCGTGGCTCGTGTGTGTCGAGGCAACGCGAGACCGTCTCGCGTCGCGGGCCGCGCACCGCGCGCGGCCTGCCGTGGAGAGAGCAAAGGTGAGGCCGGCGCCGGGCCCGACAGAAGCGCCGATGTCGCGACCTGTCCGCCACCGACCGGTCGCGACCATCGGCGGACCGACCGCGACTCCGATCGACCGTTCGCGCGTCGCGAGTCTTTCGCGATTCTTCTGCGAGTCGCGAGTGGAACGCCCGGTCGCACGCACCATGCGGCAGGACCTGCCGACAGTGACACGAACCGCCGGCAGTTGCTGCCGACGTTCGCGTTGGTGCGTGTTCTGACTGCACGTCGCAAACCGCACTCCACGAGTCGCGAACGGCAACACGACCGCCGCGAACCGAACCAGGGACTCCCACCACGATTGCGGCTGCGCGCCGCGATCACGGCGTGAGACAATCCACACCGATGGACCAACCCGGGCTGATCCCCCTCCTCCGCCGCTCGCTCGCCGCCCGCGTCGCCGCGTGCGCGCTGCTCGTCGTCGCGATGGCGAGCCTGACCGCGTTCTTGTCGAGCGACTTCTTCCGAGTCGGCGACGCGCCACCGTCGCACGCGACGATCTTCCTCGCCAACCTGATCTCGTGGAGCGCGACGATCGGCTTCCTGTGGGCGATCGTCCGGCTCCGGGATCGCATCCGCGCGCGGCGCGACCTGACGTTGCGCGGCAGTCTCGCGCTCGACGCGCTGCTGATGGCGGCCTACGCGGGCGGTGTCATGCTCGCCTCGCGCCTGATGATGGAACTCGTCATCGGCCTCCCGCGCCTGCCGTCCGGCATGACCATCGGCATGGTGATGACGATGATGTTCGTCCGGTCAATGCTCCTCTACGCGATCGCGGTCCTCGGCATGACGAGCCTGCGGCAGTATCGCACCCGGCGCAATCGTGAACGCGACGACCAGCGACGCGCGCTGCGCGAAGAACGCCTCGAGAAGCAGCTCACGAAGGCGCGCCTCGACGCACTGCGCATGCAGGTGCACCCCCACTTCCTGTTCAACGCGCTCCACGCGATCGGCGGTCTCGTGCTCGAAGGCGAACGCCGCGAGGCCCACCGCGCGATCGCGTCCCTCGCGACGCTGCTGCGCCGTTCGTTCCGTCACGACGAGGAGCCGACCGTGGCAGTTCGCGAAGAGATCGAACTGCTCGAGGAGTACCTCGCCCTCGAACAGATCCGCCTCGGCGAACGACTGCGCCATTTGATCGACGTCGCCTCCGATGCGCTCGACCAACGCGTGCCACCCCTGCTGCTCCTGCCCGTCGTCGAGAACGCGATTCGCCACGGCATCGCGCCGCTCCCCGACGGCGGCACGGTCCGCGTCGCGATCGGGTGCACGCGCGAGCACGTCGCGATCACGATCACCGACGACGGAGCCGGCTACACCGCGGGCACGACCGGTGACGGCGTCGGCCTCACGAATTGCATCGACAAGATCGCGACGATGTACGGCGACGAAGGGTCGTTCGACATCCGCGCCGGCGACGACCGGGGCACCTGCGTGTCGATCCGTATCCCCCGCTACGACAGCACACTCGCCAAGGCCGCGAGCACGCCCACGCCACTGACCGCCTCATGAAGACCCTGATCGTCGACGACGAACCGCTCGCCCGCCGCGTGCTGCAGACCCTCCTGCGCGACGACCCGGACATCGCGTCGGTCACCGAATGCGCGACCGGCGAATCCGCGCGCACCGCGATCGCCGCCGGCGACATCGACATCGCGTTCCTCGACGTGCAGATGCCGGGGATCAACGGCTTCGAAGCGCTTGGCGATGCGACCGACGGAGAGTTACCCGTCGTGGTGTTCGTCACCGCGCACGAGCAGTACGCGCTCGACGCGATCGAAGCCGGCGCCGCCGACTACCTCCTGAAGCCGTTCGACGAGTCACGCTTCCAACGTGCGCTCGCCCGCGCGAAGGACCGCGTTCGACAGCTGTCCCTCGTGCGCAAGGGCGACGAACTGATCGAACTCCTGTCCGCCGCGCGCGAGAGCAGCCCCGCACCCACCCCCTCGAACCGCATCTCCGTCCACGACGGCGCCCGCGTGCAGCTGATCGACGCCGAGCAGATCACGTGGATCGAAGCCGACGACAAGCACGTTCAAATTCATCTGGAGGACGGGGCAACCGTGCGCGCGCGAAGGACGCTGGCCGAGATCGAGCGCGAGCTGGATCCGCGCGCATTCCTGCGCGTGCACCGGTCGTGTGTCGTAGCGCTGCGGAGCGTGCGGGCGCTGGAACAGGGCGCGGGAGGCGGCGCGTGGCTGGTGATGCGGGATGGCGCGCGGGTGGCAGTGAGCCGGTCGCGCGTGGCGGGGGTGAGGGTGCGGTTGGGCTAGGACCTACGAGTCATCCCCGCTTCCCTAGCCGATCCAGCAGCTTGTCCGCCTCGATCGTCAGAAAGCTCGGCAGGAACGCGAGTAGGATCAGCGGCCACCACTCCGCCGGGAAGCTCGCGGTCCGGAACAGGCTCGCGGCCTCGGGCACGATCGTCGGCACGAAGCGGATCGCGATGCTCGTCGCGATGCCGGCGAGCAGCCAGCGATTGCCGAACGGGTTGATGCGGAACACCGACCGATGCACCGAGCGCGCCGAGATCAGGTATCCGAAGTGCGCGAGCAGGATCGCCCAGAACGCCGCGGTCTGCGCCTGCGTGAGCAGCAGCGCGTCGACGATCTCCCCGTCGACGACGGCCGCCGCGCCGAAGTGGTGGTAGATGAAGAAGCCCGGCGCCGCGATCGCGATGCCGACGAGCACGACGCGCCGCACGAACAGCGTGTTGATGATGTGCTCGTTGGCCGGGCGCGGCGGCGAACCGAGCAGGTCCTCCTCCTTGCGCTCCATCATCAGCGGCAGCGTCAGCAGGATCGAATCGAGCAGGTTGATCCACAGGATCTGCACCGGCTCGAGCACGAAGCGCGCCGAAAACACCGGGACGTACGCCGCGAGCAGGACCGCGCCGAGGATCAGCAGCGCCTGCGCCGCGTTCGTCGGGAGCGTATACAGGATCGCCTTCCGCAAGTTGTTCCACGCGTGGCGACCTTCTTCGACCGCGGCCACGATCGTCGCGAAGTTGTCGTCGGCGAGGACCATGTCGGACGACTCCTTCGCCACCTCGGTCCCGCTGATCCCCATCGCGATGCCGATGTCCGCCGCCTTGAGCGCCGGCGCGTCGTTGACGCCGTCGCCCGTCATCGCGACGACCAGGTCGTGGGACTGCAGCGCCTCGGCGATCCGCTGCTTGTGCTCGGGCGCGACCCGCGCGAACACCGAGACTTCCTTCACGACGTCACGCAACTGCTCGTCGTCGAGATGCGTGATCTCCGCGCCGACCATCGCGCGCTGCGCTTCGATCCCGAGCTGCCGCGCCACGGCCTGCGCGGTCGCAGGGTGATCGCCCGTGATCATCACCGTCCGGATCCCGGCGCCTTTACAGACCTCGACCGCCTCGATCGCCGCGTCGCGCGGCGGATCGATCATCCCCTCTAGACCGATGAAGCAGAGCTGCTGGAGATCGGTCTGCAGTAGCTCCGTGGTATCCCCGTCGACCTCGAGGAACGCGACGCCGATCGTGCGCAGCGCCTCGCTGGCAAACGCGTTCGCCGCATGCAGCACGCCGTCGACGTCGAGCGGTGCCAATTCGCCCCGCGCGTCGAGCTCGGTCTGGCACATCTTCACGACAACCTCGGGCGCCCCCTTCACGAAGACGAACCGTCCGGCGCCGGTGTCGACGAGCGTCGCCATGTACTTCGCCGACGAGTCGAACGGGATCTCGGCGAGCCGACGGACGCCTTCCGAGATCAGCTCCGCCTTCGCACCCGCAATCTTGAGCGCGACCTCGGTCGGGTCGCCCGACACGCGGTCGGCACCGACGTGGGCGTTGTTGCAGAAGAAGCCGACCTCGAGCAGGCGCAGCAGCGCGGGCTCCTCGGCGAAGTCCGCCGTCTGCCCGTGGTGCTGGAACTCGCCCTCGATGTCGTAGCCGTGCCCGGTCACCGCGAAATCGCGACCGCCGGCACGGACCTGCGTCACGGTCATCCGGTTCTCGGTCAGCGTGCCGGTCTTGTCGGAGCAGATCACGGACGTCGCGCCGAGCGTCTCGGCCGCAGGCAGGCGCCGGATCAGCGCCTTGCGCCCGGCCATCACCGTCCCCGACAGCGCGAGGATCGACGTCACGAGCGCCGGCAGCATCTCGGGAATCGCCGCGACGACGAGCGACACCGCACCGAGGAAGCTGTAGCCGACCGAGTAGCCCGCATAAGTCCCGTAGACGAAGTTGAACGCGCCGACCGCGAGGATCGCGAAGATCAGCGTGCGGACGAACTCCTTCATCTTCCGCTGCAGCGGCGTCATCCCCTTGTCGGCGTCCTTGACCATGCCGGCGATGCGCCCGAACACGGTGTTCGCGCCGGTCGCTGTCACGACCGCGACCGCGGCGCCGCGCGTCACGTAGGTGCCGGAGAAGCCCATGTTCGACTGGTCACCGGGCACGAGGTCCGAACCGGACAGCGCTTCGACCCGCTTCAGCACCGGGATCGACTCGCCGGTCAGCGACGACTCGTCGAGGTGCATGTCGGTGCTCTCGAGGATCCGCACGTCCGCGGGAACCTTGTCCCCGATGTCGAGCGACACGATGTCGCCGGGCACGAGCTCGCGCGCCGGGATCTTCCGCTGGTCGCCGAGCCGAATGACCATGCACTCCTGCACCATCATGTTGCGCAGCGCGTCGAGCGCGCCCTCGGCCTTGCCCTCCTGCACGAAGCCGAGCAGCGCGTTCAGGATCACGACCCCGAAGATCACGATCGTGTCCGGCAGCATGTGGCTGCCGAGCGCCGTCAGCGTGCCCGTCACCGTCGCGGTGACGAGCAGAATGATCACCATCGGGTCGTAGAACTGCGCGAGGAACCGCTGCCACGCCGGCGTCTTCTTGAACTCGATCTCGTTGGGCCCGGCCTGCTCGAGGCGCGCCCGCGCGTCGTCGTCGGAGAGGCCGTGCGGCTCGCTGTTCAGCCGGGCGAGGACCTCGTCGCCGTCGAGGGCGTACCAGGTTTCGAGGGCGGAGAAGCTCGGGGGAGGCGTAGTTCGTGCGGAGTCACGAACCGAGGGGGCGGCGGAACTGTCGGGCACGGGCAGAGCTCGAGGGAAGAGAGAGATCCCCAGAGTAAATCGACCGGGTCGCTTTCGACACCTCCCTGCCAAGGGGATTGGGTAGCGATCGTGCGGGCGAATTCAGCACCGAAGTCAATCGCGCCTGACCTCAGTCGCATGAGATGAATCAGGTTTCGGGACCACCACCTGGCAACGTCACCGCCAGCTCCCGATACCGACACAACCCATTCGCCCACCGCATCTGCGCAGGCGTCCGGCACTCCGGCTCGAACAACCGTTCGTTCGCCACCAACACCACCGCACACCGCGCCCGGCTGGTCGCGACGTTGAACCGGTTGGGGCTGTACAAGAACCCCATCCCACGCGGCGCATCCTCCGGCGTCGACGTCGTCATCGAGTAGATTACAATTGCCGCCTGCTGTCCCTGGAACTTGTCGACGGTGCCGATCTTCATCCCGGGCAGCCGCTCCTGCAGCACGCTGAGCTGCGCGTTGTACGGCGCGACGATCAGCACGTCTTCGTGCAAGTCGAGCGGCGCAACCTCACCCTTGCGGTTGCGCCAAGTCGCACCGCGTAGCCGCGCAACGACGCGCGCGACGGCGTCGACCTCCTCGAGCGACTGGCTCTGGTTGCCTTCGTGTGCAACCGGGACGAGATACAAGCCCGTCCCGGCGAACTCCGAGTCGCCAAGGATCGCCTGCTCGTCGCAGGACGCGTGATGCACGAGGCGCCGTTCGTAGTAGAGCTCCGACGTGAACTCGCAGATCGGCGCGGACATTCGGTACGTGCGGTCCAAGAACAACCCGCGATCCGGCGGCATGGTCTCACCCCCGTCGAGCACGTGCACGAGCGCCGCGACGTCGCTGCCTTCGGGATGCGCGGCCTGCTGCGGCTGCTCGAGCTGCTGCGGGTCGCCGAGCAGTACGAGGTTGCGCGCGGCTCGACTCGCGGCGAGCACCATCGCGAGCGACATCTGGCCGGCTTCGTCGACGAACAAGTAGTCCACCGATTGTGCCGCGTCGTCGCGCGCCCACAGCCACGCGGTGCCGCCGACGACTTGTCCGGGCAACAGCCCCGCGAGCGCCTCGTCGTTGGCCTTGGTCTCGTGCAACCACGCCGCCGGCGGATCCGCGATCTCGCCGCGCGCACTGATCTTGTGCACACACTGCACGTCGACGACCTCCTCCTCGGCAGCTTCGCGCACGTTGTCGAGCAGGTTGCGAATCACCTTGTGGCTGACCGCCGTGATCCCGACCGTCTTGCCGGCGCGGACGAGATCCAAGATCATCCGCGCCCCGGTGTAGGTCTTGCCGGTGCCCGGTGGTCCCTGAATCGGGAGTACACCCTCGTCCAGTTCGAGCACGAGGCGCCGTGCGATCGCCGCGACATCATCACCGTCGCGCTGCAGCACCTCGCCCATTCCGGCCGCGCGACGCGGCGGCCGCCGCAGGAGAAGGTCGCGGGCCGCGCGATACGGACCATCACCATCGACGCCTTGATCCGCAACCCAACGCGCGATCTCGTGCAACGCGTCGTTGAGCTTGAAGGTCGGGATGTCCGAGTAGCGGAACATCGACCTGGAATGCACAGAGGCGAGCTTGCTGCGCTTCTTGACGTCGAGCGTCCGCGCCGCGCGGTCGATCGCGACGACGGTTCCGATCGCAGCTTCGTCGTCGTCCTCAGGCCGCGGCCGTCGCAGCTCATCGCCTTCGTCGATCGCGGTCTCCTGCGCGGGATACCGGTACCGATGCACCGGACACCGGTCGGTTCCGCCGACCGTGTCGATCAGTTCGAGCCCGACCACAGCGTCCCGCTCGGCGAACAGATCGTCGTCGTCCATCTCGCGCAATCGAACCAACTCCCAGAACGCGCACTTGCTCTCGCGTCGGAAGTATTCGAGCAGGTGCGCGAGCAGCCACCGCGCGTCGTGGCTGTCGCTGCGATCGCGGTCGTCTGCCGGCACGCCGTCGACCAGTCGCTCGAACAACACCCGCAGGCCCGCCAACCACTCCGACAGCTCTTCACTCGCGTCGCCCGGCACTGCGGGCGGGCGTCCGACATCGACACCGAGGCGCTCGTGTTGCCGACGCAACTCTTCGAGCCAACGCCGCAAGCCCTCGGTCGCGACACAATCGTCGCGGTTGTACCCTTCGACCTTGGCGAGTAAGTCCGGATCGACCTCCGCCCCGAGTTCGAGTGAACACTCGACCGCGCGCCGCGCGTGCGACGCTTCGCGCAGATCCACATCGCGTTCGAATCCGAAGAACGGCTCGAGGTCCTTGAGCGAGTAGCGCTCGACGCTCGCCCGCACGGTCTGCTTGGCGATCGAGTACAGATCGATGAAACGCCCGGCGCGCAACAACCGATCGACATCTTCTTCGCGCGCCGCGAACCGCGTCATCAGCCGCTTGACCGCCGCCGGCTCGTAGACGTGGTAGTGGTAGATGTGCATGCCGGGATCCGCCTCCCAGCGCGCCATCACGAAGTCGACGAACGCTTCGAATGCCTGCTTCTCGTGCTCGCGATCGAGCCCGTACCACGCGCGATACTCCAGCTCGCTGCCGCCGTCCGCGAACGCCACTCCGAGCAAATACTCGAGCCCGCCACCCTCGACGTACGCATCGCCTTCGATATCGAAGAACACATCGCCCGGCGACGGCTCCGGCAACCGCGCCACGCCGAGTTCACGTTCGAACGGAAGCAACTCGTGCTCCGGATCGCCAGACTGTCGACCCGCGAGTTGGATCCTGGCCTGCGCGTGCAACTTCTCGTAGGTCTCGACCGTGCCCCGCTTGGGCGGCACATCGAGCGGCGTCGCCCGCTCCGCAAACGCGGTCAGCGTGCGCACTCCCTGCAGCACGAGCTCCTGCTCGTGCAACCGCCCCAACCCCGCGACGAAACTCGGATGATCATCCGCTCGCCGCTGCGAATCACAACTGGGCCACCACCGGCAGACGTCACACTGCGGCACCGGCGACGGATACGTCGCCGCCGGCTCCTCCCGATCGACGAACCGTTCGAGCCGCTCCCGCACCTGCCGATAGAACGCCCCGAACTCCGCGACCCGATACCGCTCGACCCGATACCTCTCGACTCCTGAGCCATCCCCATCCGGCGGCGTCACGACGTACATGCACTCGGGCGCTACGCCCTGCAGCTGCGTCAGCAGATCCGAATACAAGCAGAGCTGCAGAATCGTCCCACCCTTGGTCTCCTGCGCGAGCTTGGTGTCCAACGCCTCGTAGGAGAAGTCACCGAGCTCCGACGGCGTCTCGACTTTGCGCAACACGTCGGCCCGACCGAGAAAGCGCCCGACCGTCAGCGTCGCCTGCACGATCACATCGACCCCGCGCCGCATCGCGTCGAGGGTGGCGGTACCGTCATCGCCATCAGAGATCCGTTCGATGTCCGCGCCGGCGGCGCGGAGGGAGTCGATGTAGGAGTTTTCGTGTTGGATGCCGCGCTCGCGGAGCACCTCGATGGTCGGATCGTGGTAGTGCGGGAGCTCGAGCTCGCCGAGGGCGTGGCGGCGATTGAGGGTGGTGAGGTGGTGGCAACCGAGGTGATTGGCGAGGTCGGTTGGGGAGAGGCGGAGGTGGGAGCCGGCCGAGCGCATGGGTTCAGGGTACGGTGTTGGCGCCGATTTGAAGCATGATCGCCAGTCGAGGCTTCTATGAATCGTCGAACCAGCAAGACGTCCGTCCGCAAGAAACCCACAGCGAGCAAGACGAAGCGCGCACCGAAGAAGCAACAACTACCGGTCACTGCCTCGAAGATCCTGGTCTACCTGAGTGCTGAAGATGGTGTAGCGACGCTACGCGCCTTGGCGAACCAACGCCCCGAGTTGATCCCCGAGATCGAGAGGATCGTGTTCGAGCGCGTCGAGAGTATCGAGTTTGAGAATGTCGCCACTGAGGTCGTGGAAGCGTTCTCCGAGCTAACCATGTTCGACCTCGCCCCTCCCTCCGACGCATTCCACTACGAGGGAGAATCCGAATCGGTCTGGAGAGTTCTGACCGAGACTGTCGAGCCATTCGTTGAGGAGATTCATCGGCTCGTGAAAATGGGCCTGGTCGCTGCGGCTCTGACATACTGCGAGGGCACGCTACTGGGCCTGTATCGCGCGGATCGCGAGCATGTCTACGAGTTCCACGACTGGGCGCCCGACGCGGTACCGGAGATCGCTGGCGAGGCGCTGCGCGCGTTGTCGCCGATTCGGCGACGGCGGTTGCCAGGCGGGAAGGTGACTGCGGGCAAGGCGCTGAAGGAGTTCGCGCGAGAGCATTTGGGGGAGTGGGCGTGGGTGCAGGAATGACCAATTCACCCACGCTTGCCCAGCGACTTGATGAACCCCAACAAACCGCTCTTGCGCTTCACCTCCCTCTCGACCTCCCGGTCGATACTCGCAACGGTCTCGTAGAGCTCCGCGACCGCGTCCAAGTCCAGTCGATACGGGTCGCCATCAACTCCGCAGTCGAAGTATTCGGGACAGATGGACGACGTCGCAAGCCCGACAGCCTTCGCCAGTTGTTCGACGTCGTTCGAGATCAGCTTCTCGGACTCGACGTAAGCGAGTATCGCAACCGTGAGCGCACGCACCATGACGATCTTCCGGCGACCGATGGAACGCTCCGTCGCCGCCTGTAGCAGGCGCTCCGCGAATGCGTAGCGCCCTCCGGCGGCCGCCGGGAGTCGTAGTCGCGCGCGCACCTCCGCCGCGTTCGAAAGAACGGCAAACTCCGCCGACCACCAAAGGCGAGCGATCGCGTTGTCGCGGAGCTGCGCGCCGACTCGCAGGCCCAAGTTCCGCTTGGCGTCTCGCCAGCGCGTCGCGGTGTAGGCCCCGAACGGCACGATGGCTACCCATGGCCAGACTCGGTTCTCCGCAGCAATCGCACGCGGCAGTTTCCAACGATCGTGGACCGCGACCGCCAAATCGAAGTCGCCGCTGCCATCGTCGCGCGATCCGGCGGCTTCGGCTGCCGTGTGCGCCATGCTGAAGTCGAGCTCGATACCCGAGGGGTGCGGCTCGAACCAGCCATCCTGGATCTGATCGCCGCTTGGGATCGCGCCATGCTCGGCCGCGTAGCGACGAATCGCACTCAGCCCCCAGGTCGTGGCCCGCTGCACCCGCGTCACCCCTCGACCTCCCGCAACAGCTTCAGCGGAGCATCGCTGCCAATGCGTCCGAGCGTTTCCCCGATCTCGAGAAGCAACCCCGCACGCCGCGCATCATCGTGCAGCGAGCACAGCAGCTCCTCGACGTCCGACAACGCGGACAGCTTCCGCACCACGTGTTCCAACACGGCGAACGACCAGTGATCGACATCGATCCCCCACTCGAAATCGTCATCCGTCGGCTGACCGGACTCGGGCCGGCAGAAGAAGTACGCCTCCGCAACGATGGTCCGCCACACGTGCGTCGCGATCTCACCGAGCAACACATCGCGCAGTCGCGCACGCACACCGCGAGTCCCCTTGGAGAGCAAGACGTCGCGAACCTCGCGACGATGCACGTTGAGCAAAACCAGCGGCCCCTGCGCACGGAACGCGACGTGGCTCAACGCCCCGACGCTGGCGCGCAGGTGCACAGCATCCTCGCCAGCGTACCCCGGCCCCGGCTGCGGGTCGGCGAAGTCGACGTATGCGAAGTCGAATGCGCCACCAGCCAGCCCCTCGGACTCGATCTCCTCGACGATCCAGCTCGGCGACATCGCTAGCCGCGCACCGCGCCGACTCGCGACCCCGAACTTCGGTTTCGCGTCGTCCGCACGCACCGCGAACGCCACGAGCGACAGATTGAGACGCATGTCTCGACGTGCGATTCGCACCGTCGCAGACAGCGTCCCCGCGCCATCGCGCACGAACCGTGCACCGCGCCGAAGCCGCGTACCCTGCTGCTGCTTGTCACATTCGATGCGCACGAAGTACGCGATCGGCACCTTCACACGGCCTGCAAAACACGCATGCACGATCGCGCCCGTCGGATCGGCCATTCTCACGACGAGCACGACCTCACCCCAACCCGCACCGAGCACGTGCGGCCGAACCCGACAGCGCGTGGCGTCGACCGCGTCTTCGGTCACGTCCTGTCCATCGACCTCGACATTGACGACCTCGATCGGCAAGCGCGGCACCAACGCGAACGGCCGATACGGCACGAACACCTTCTTCGTGCCGAGCGGCCGGTTCGGATCGAGCAATACCGGCAGATCCAACTCGACGTCAGTCATTGGCAACCCTCGCCCGCGCGTCAATCCAGATCGACGCGTCGATCGCGATCGGATCGTCCGGCAACGCAGCCTGCCCCACGAATTCCACGCGCCCCGGCAGCTCGATCCGCGCCGGCTCTCGCGACTCCGCCGGCACACCGTCCACCACGAGTCGATCCAACTCCAGCCGCCGCCCCTCCGTATCACCGGCCAGCAGACACTCGACGGCGAGCTGCCACGCACCGTCGTGTGAGAAGTGCGCCCAACCGGAGAATCGCCACGCCCTGGCCTTCGCGTCCTCGATCAACTCGCATTCATCGATGCCGAAGTCAAACCGGGCCCGCGTTTCGCTCACGCCTTGCGACCGCCCCTGGGGCAGACTCAGCGCCTTGCGAAGTGCCTTCGGCAACTCTTCGCCAGCAGTCGAACGATCGTCCGCGAGCAACAGCCCGCGCACGGTCTCGACGATCCGCTTACGCAGCGAGGTCAGCTCGGAAGCGTAGCCGCGCTTGTATCGCTCACGCAGCCGCGGCGCCTTCGCCGTCCACGTGTCGTGACTCGGCGGCTCGGCGGTTCGCAGAAACTGCTCCACGAAACGGTGATCGGCATCCTCCGACACTGCAGTTCCCGCACAGGCCAGGCCATGGCATTCGACACCGCCGGTCGGCACATCCAGGTATTCGACGACCATGCCGGCACCACGCACGAGCGCAACCCGGCCGCGTGAGTTCGCATCCGCACTCCGCGACGCGAGCAGCCGCAGTCGCACTCCGTCGTCGACGCGGCGCGAACGATGGCTCTCGAATCCGTCGACACCGTCCATTTCCTCCCGGGTCGCCGGCAGCTTGACCGCGAGATCCGCGCTACACACCTCGCCAGCTGCGTCGTCGTCGATCAGCCCCCCGAGCCGGAGAAACGCCGTCAGGCCGTGCGCCGCGGGATCGACCCGCCGGACCTGCTCCTCGACCGACACATCGAGAACCATGCGGGGCCGTTCTCCGCCGAGTACGGGCCAGAACCACCGCGCCGCGTGCTCTTCGATCTCCTCGCCGAGCCGACCCAACGAAGACTCACCGTGCGACGGCACGAAGTCTGGGACCACGATGGTCGTGCCGGCCGCCGTCGTCGAACGTGCAGCCCCGAGCGGATCCAGCAGAAGTTCGTGAGGATCCCGCACGCTGCGTGCCCAGGCGGAATCGACATCGCCGAACCACCCAGGCCCATCGAACTCCTCGACGCCGACGTGGTGGAACGGCAGCAACGAGATCCCCAAGAACCTCGCCGACTCGACTCCGTCGGTACCGATGGGCCGCGAGTGTACGAACACCGTCGAGAATCCCGCGTAGCGCCACAACACGGACTTACCGAGACCGTAGCTCCCTGCCGCGGCGCCGCTCTGCTTCTCGCTCATCAACTTGTTGCGCGCAAACGTCGCGAATCGGCCGGTACCGCGCTCGGGCCCGGACAGTCCAACCGCGTTGCGATCCTCGACCGCGAACACGACGAGGGGCTCCGTGGGATCTTCGATCCGCCGACTCGCGGTCGCGAGTGCGGGAAAGAGCGATTCCGACGCAGCGATGTGCGGCGCGAGTTCGGGCCAACCCGCCGCGTTGACGAACGCGGCCTTGTCCGCACCGACCAAACGCGTGAGTCGCAACTCGACTTCGACGGGCCGCGCGTCGTCGGCGCGTGCATCGAGGCAGTTCTGCAAGACCTCGCGAATGAACACCTCGAGGTCGTCCCCGAAGCTCATCGCGGCTTGGTCGCCACCGGTGCGGCCGCCGTCCGCGGGAATAGGTCGAAAGCGCCAACCGGGAGTCATGGTGTCGGGGCGTGCGATGCGAGTTCTCCGGGACTCGAGCGGCGACAGCGAGAAGGTTGTGCATTGAACACGATTCGGGGTGGGGTAGCGATCCCCGCAGAGGTTTCGATCTCGAGTGACACGATGCGTCGGAAGCCACGAGCCGCACCGATCGGCGCGCGCTGGGATCGACGTCCGCGATGCGTAGAATCCCGGCGAGAGTCTCAACCCGCAGCGCGAAGGACTGCGCGAGCGGAGGGCTCGGCCGCGCCACCCTCCCACACCGAAGCATGACCGCCACCTTCTCCCAAACCGCCGCCTACATCTGGTCGCTGGCCGAACTCCTCCGCGGTGACTTCAAGCAGTCCCAGTACGGCCGGATCATCCTCCCGTTCACGATCCTCCGCCGCCTCGAGTGCGTCCTCCAAGAGCGCAAACCCGCCGTCCTCGCCGAGGTCGACAAGCTCGCATCGATGTCCCTCGAGGAGGAAGCCCGCGAGAAGTTCCTCCGCAAGGCCGCCGACCAATCCTTCTTCAACACCTCCGCCCTCGACCTCCAAAAGCTCGGCACCTCCGACATCAAGAGCAACCTCCTCAGCTACGTCGACGGCTTCTCCCGCGACGCGCGCGAGATCTTCGAGCACTTCCGCTTCGACGAGTTCGTCAGCAAGCTCGACGAAGCCAACCTGCTCTACAAGGTCGTGCAGAAGGTCGCCGCCACCGACCTCAGCCCCGAGGCCATCAGCAACCACGACATGGGCCTCGTCTTCGAGGAGCTGATCCGGCGCTTCGCGGAGAGCTCCAACGAGACGGCTGGGGAGCACTTCACGCCGCGAGACATCGTCCGCCTCACGACGTCCCTCGTCTTCATGGAGGACGACGAGGCGCTGACCGAGCCCGGCATCATCCGCACGATCTACGACCCCACCGCGGGCACCGGCGGCTTCCTCTCCAGCGGCATGGAGTACGTCCACGAGCTCAACCCCAGAGCCGTCATGCGGGCCTTTGGCCAAGAGCTCAACGCCGAGAGCTACGCGATCTGCAAGGGCGACATGCTGATCAAGGGCCAGGACGTCAGCCGCATCAAGCTCGGCAACACGCTCAGCGACGACCAGCTCTTCGCCGACAGGTTCGACTATATGCTCTCCAATCCACCGTTCGGCGTGGACTGGAAGAAGGTCGAAGGCGCGATCAAGGACGAGCACAAGCTCAAGGGCTTCGACGGCCGCTTCGGCCCGGGCCTGCCGCGTGTGAGTGACGGCTCGCTGCTCTTCCTGATGCACCTGATCAGCAAGATGCGCGACTTCGACCCCAACGACGAGAGCAAGAACGGTGGTCGGATCGGCATCATCCTCAACGGTTCGCCGCTGTTCACCGGCGGCGCCGGCAGCGGCGAGAGCGAGGTCCGCCGCCACATCCTCGAGAGCGACCTGCTCGAGGCGATCGTCGCCCTGCCGACGGACATGTTCTACAACACCGGCATCGCGACCTACGTGTGGGTGCTGTCGAACAAGAAGCCCGCGGAGCGCAAAGGGAAGGTGCAGCTGATCAACGGCGTGCACCTCTACCAGAAGATGCGCAAGAGCTTGGGGTCGAAGCGGCAAGAGCTCGGAGATGACGACATCGCGTTGATCACGCGCACGTTCGGGGCGTTCGAAGCGGTCGAGAGCTACGACCTCGATGACGACTCCGCAGATAGCGAGTCGAAGAGTGGCCGCGGACGCCCGTCGACTTCGAAGAAGAAGGCCGAGAAGCGTACGTTCGGCAGCAAGATCTTCGACACCCACGAGTTCGGCTACCGACGCATCACGATCGAACGGCCGCTGCGGCTCTCGGTGCAGTTCACGGACGAGCGCATCGCCGAGCTGCGTTTCCAGACCGGCAAGCTCAACGCGGCGATGCAGAGGATCTACGAACTGCATGGCGTCGGCTGGTCCGACGACAACTATGGTGACCTCACGCAGGTCGAAGATGAAGTGCGCGCCCTCATCAAGGCCGACTTCACGGACCTGAAGGAGAAACAGGCCAAGGATCTGTTGGCCGCAGAGACTTGGACGGACCAGAAGGAGCTACTCGTCAAAGCCATCGCGTTGCAAGAGTCGATCGGGGCAGACCAACATGACGACTTTAATGCGTTCGAGGTGACGTTGAAGCAGGCCTTGAAGGATGCAGGCATCAAGCTGGAAGCAAAGGAGAAGAAGCAGCTTCTCGACGCCGTCAGTTGGACCAATCCGAACGCAAGACCCGTCATCAAGAAGGCCCTCAAGACGAAAGCGGTTCCGATGTATGGCGACTTCGACTACCAGGGTCGTGTCGTGCAGTTTCAGCCCGACAGCAACCTACGCGATAGCGAAGACGTGCCCCTGAACGCCGAGACTGCGCGAGGCGCGAATGTCAACGCGACGAACGAGGCTTACTTCAACAAGAAGGTCGCCCCGCACGTGAACGATGCATGGATCGGTGCGGGCAAGTGTGACGACCGCGACGAGCAGGTCGGCGTCATTGGGTACGAGATCCCGTTCAGTCGGCATTTCTACCAATACGATCCGCCAAGAGACCTAGCGGAAATCGACGCAGACCTAGATGTGCTGAGCGCTGAGATCTTGGAAATGCTGCGAGAGGTGCATTCGTGAGTGGGCGGCACCCCCCGTATCCCGCCTATCGACAAAGTGAAGTCGATGGCCTCGGAGAGATCCCTGAAGACTGGTCGTTGACGCGACTGAAGTTCGTCTCGCAGTGCCTCGATGGTCAACGAGTGCCACTGAATGCAACCGAGCGCGGTGAGATGGAGGGAGACATCCCCTACTGGGGGGCGAGCAAAGTGGTTGGGCACGTTAACGCCCACATCTTTGACGAAGAACTCGTCTTGTTGGGCGAAGACGGGGCGCCATTCTTCGAACCTCATAGAGATGTGGCTTTCTTCGTCAGCGGCAAGATCTGGCCGAACAACCACGTACACGTACTTCGTCCGAATCTCTCGCGAATCGAGCCCCGCTTCCTGACCTATGGACTGAACTGCACGCCGTATCACCTGCACATTACGGGAAGCACGAGAGACAAGCTCAATCAGTCCGACATGAATGAGATTGTCTTGAGGTGGTGCCGCCTAGAGGAACAAAACCAAATCGCCAACTTCCTCGACCACGAAACCGCCAAGATCGACGCGCTGATCGAGAAGCAGCGACAGCTCATCGCCTTGCTCAAGGAGAAGCGTCAGGCTGTCATCAGTCATGCGGTCACCAAAGGCTTGAATCCGGACGCGCCCATGCGAGATTCGGGCGTGGAGTGGCTGGGGGAGGTGCCGGCGCATTGGGTGACGAAGCGACTGAAACACATCTCTCCCAAGATTGGCGTCGGCCTAGTCATTAATCCGTCGACGTACACGAGAGACGAGGGCACCTACTTCATCTTCGGAGGAGATGTCAAGGAACATGGATTCGACCTGGCGAACGCCCGCCGAATCTCTCAAGAAGACAGTGACCGCTTGACGCCTTCCAGGCTGTCCGAAGGCGACATCGTCAGCGTCAGGGTCGGAGACCCCGGCGTGACGGCGGTCGTCCCGCCAGATCTCGAGGGGGCAAACTGCGCGTCCGTCATCATTGTTCGTCGCGGTGAGTTCGACTCTCACTGGTTCTGTTCTGTGATGAACTCCTGGGTCGGTCGCCAACAAGTTGGGCTTGTTGCATACGGAGCTGCACAGAAGCAGTTCAACGTGTCGGACGCGGTAGAGTTCGTTTTTCCTGTCCCACCACCCGATGAGCAGCAAGCGATTGCGAAGTTCATCAGCGAACAGCTCGAGAAGTTCGACGCACTCTCGAGCAGTGCCACAAGGGCCGTGGCGCTCCTCCAAGAACGCCGCACCGCCCTCATCTCCGCCGCCGTCACCGGCAAGATCGACGTCCGCAACTGGCAGGCCCCCAGTTCCCAACCCGAACCAGCCCACGCATGACCGCGGACGCCAAAGAAGCCGCCTTCCAGCAGGACATCATCGACCAGATGCTCGCGGGCGGCTGGCAGCTCGGCGAGCCGTCGGGCTACAACCGCGAGCTGGCGCTCTACACATCGGACTGCCTCACCTTCGTCAAGAACACCCAGCCGAAGACCTGGACCAAGTACGAAACCCTCTACCCGACGGACCCCGACAAGGCCTTCCTCGACAAGCTCCAAAGCCAGCTCGCCAAGGCCGACCAACAAGCCACCGACAAACAGCTCCGCACGTTCGGCACTCTCGGCGTGCTGCGCCACGAGCTGCGCGACAAGTCGGCGTCGTTCAAGCTCTGCCAGTTCAAGCCGGACAGCGACCTCAACCCGGACACGCTGGCGATGTACGAGGGCAACATCCTCCGGATCGTCCCCGAACTGACCTACAGCCCGTACGCCACCAAGGAGCACCTCGAGGCCACAGGCACCCAGGCCAAGAAGTGGCGCATCGACCTCGTGCTGTTCCTCAACGGCATCCCCATCGTCACGATGGAGCTGAAGAGCGAATTCAAGCAGGCCTGCGACAACGCGGTCCGGCAGTACCAGAAGACGCGGCTGCCCATCGACAAGGACACCAAGAAGCGGGAACCCCTCCTCACGTTCAAGCGCGGCGCGCTCGTGCACTTCGCGGTCAGCCAGTTCGAAGCCAAGATGTGCACGAAGCTCGAAGGCGACGACACACGCTTCTTCGAGTTCAACCGCGGCACCAAGGACGGCGGACGAGGCAACGATGTCCCCGAGGACCTCGAGCGCTACGCGACCGACTACCTCTGGAACGAGGTCCTCGCGCCGGACAACCTGCTGCGCATCCTCGGCCGCTTCATCCACCTCGAGATCCAGACCGAGGAGGATTGGGAGGGACACAAACACAAGAAAGAGTCGCTGATCTTCCCGCGCTACCACCAGTGGGACTTGGTGACGCGCCTCATCGACGCGACCAAACGCGAAGGGCCGGGGCAGAAGTACCTCGCCCAGCACAGCGCGGGCTCGGGCAAGTCCAACTCGATCGCGTGGACGGCGCACCAGCTGCAGGCCCTCAAGAAGCCGGACGGCCACGACGTGTTCGCATCGGTGATCGTCATCACCGACCGCACGGTGCTCGACTCGCAGCTGCAGGACACGATCTCGCAGTTCGAACACAAGGATGGCGTCGTCGGGCGCATCAACCGCGACGAGGGCCAGGGCTCGAAGTCAGAGAAGCTCGCGGCCGCGCTCGAAACCAGCCAGCGGATCATCATCGTGACGCTGCAGACCTTCCCCCACGTGCTCAAGGCGATCGAGAGCAGCACGCGGCTTGCGGACCGCTGCTACGCGATCATCGCCGATGAGGCGCACTCGTCGCAGACCGGCGCGACGGCGCAGAAGCTCAAGGAAGTGCTGATGGTCGAGGAGGGCGAGCTCGACGCGATGACGAGCGAGGACATGATCGCCGCCGCGGTCGCGTCACGAAGGTCCTCGGGCAACCTGAGCTACTACGCCTTCACGGCGACACCCAAGAGCAAGACGCTCGAACTGTTCGGCCGCGTGCCGAATCCGGACGAGCCGCCGTCCAGCAACAACCTGCCGCAGCCCTTCCACGTCTACAGCATGCGCCAGGCGATCGAGGAGAGGTACATCCTCGACGTGCTGCGCAACTACACGAGCTACAAGGTTGCCTACAATCTCGCGCAGAAGGTGACGAGCCCGGACACCGAAGTCGACGTCAAGAAAGCCAAGGTCCGGCTCGGCCAGTGGGTGCGACTGCACGACTACAACATCGCGCAGAAGGTCGGCGTGATCATCGAGCACTTCCGCAACACGGTGATGGGACTGCTGAACAACCAGGCCAAGGCCATGGTCGTGACGAGTTCGCGCAAGGAGGCGGTGCGCTACAAGCTGGAGTTCGACAAGTACATCCAGAAGAAGGGCTACGGCTCGCTGCAGGCGATGGTCGCGTTTTCGGGCGAGGTGACGTTCGACGAGCGCGATCCGAACAGCGCGGGGCTCGTCGGCGAGAAGCCCTTCACGGAGACCGGCATGAATCCGGGGCTCAAGGGACGCGAGCTGCCAGACGCGTTCGACACCTCGGACTACCACGTGATGATCGTCGCGCAGAAGTTCCAGACCGGCTTCGACCAGCCCAAGCTGTGCGCGATGTACGTCGACAAGAAGCTCGGCGGGATCGAGTGCGTGCAGACGCTGTCGCGGCTGAACCGAACGTTCCCGGGCAAGAAGGAGACCTACGTCCTCGACTTCTTCAACGACCCGCAGGACGTGCTCGCGGCGTTCCAGGTCTACTACCAGACCGCGGAACTCCTCGACGTCTCGGATCCGAACATCATTTGGGACCTGTTCGACAAGCTGCGCGCTGCGGGGATCTTCTTGTGGACCGACGTCGAGCGGTTCGCCGACGTGTTCTACGCACCGGGTAAGACCCAAGCCGCGATCGGCAACGTCTGTAGGCCGGCGGTCGAATGCTGGCGCAACCGCTACTCGACGGCGAACACCGAGTTCACCAAGCGCAAGGAGCTCTTCGAGAGGGCCAAGGCCGCGGACGACCCGGTGCTGATCGCGAACGCCGAGAACGACATGAAGGAGTCGAAGACCGAGCTCGACGCCCTGCAGTTGTTCAAGTCGGACCTGATGGCGTTCACGCGGTACTACGAGTTCATGTCGCAGATCGTCGACTACGACAGCCACGACCTCGAGAAGCTCAGCATCTACGCCCGCCATCTCGCGCCCAACCTGCGTGAGGGAGCGCAGGACGAGGACCCGATCGACCTGAGCTCGGTCGAGCTCAGCCACTACCGGCTATCAAAAGTTCGGCAGCAGCACCTGAGCATGGTGAAAGATGCAGGGGATACCGGACTGCCGGGATTCTCCGACATCGGCACGGGCAAGCCACGCGATAAGGAGGAGGAGTGGCTTTCGCAGATCATCGCCAGAATGAACGAGCTGTTCATCACGGATGACCTGACGGAGAAGGACCAGATCAACTACTTCAACACGCTCTACGACAAGATCACGGAAAGCCCGAGGGTGATGGATCAGATCGCGAACAATTCGCTGGAGCAGGCGATGCTCGGCGACTTTCCGGCCGCGATGGACAACGCGGTCATGGAAATCGCGGCGGCGCACCAGAACCAGTCGACGCAGTACATGAACAGCAAGGAAGTCGCGACCGGGGTGCAACGGCTGCTACTGGAGATGTTGAAGTTCGGACGACGCCTCGGCGGTGGCCCGGGGCCGAACCCGCAGTAGCAGATGGCAGTCGATCGCGATGGAAGTCGGAGTGTCGCTCGTGGCCCGCGGGCGTGAGATCGCCGGACTCGCCAATCACGATGAACGAGTTCCTGAACCGCATCGAGTCCGCCCTGGCGAGCTGTTCGGCGGAGCGCCCGATTTTCCATTCGGAGGCGGATTTTCAGTTCGAGCTGGCCAGCCAGCTCCGGGCGCAGCCAGATCCTCTGAGCGTTCGGCTGGAGGTTCCGTCGTCCACATTCGCACAGTCGGTGGAATCCAAGCAGGCGATCGATCTCGTGCTTACGGGTCCGACCGGGCGATGTTTGGTCGAACTGAAGTTCGCGAAAGCGAAGGTCGACACGACCTGGAATGCCGAGCGTTTCCTTTTCGGGTCGCCGCCACGAGACGTCGCGCGATACGGCTTCCTCCGCGATGTACAGCGCCTCGAGCAATTGGAATCGCACGCGCCGGGTGTCGCCATTCTGCTGAGCAACGATCCCCTGCTCTGGACATCGACTACACGCACAAACCGCGACCTGGAATTTCACGTCCACGAGGGACGTGAACTCGGCGGCACGATGTCTTGGCATCCAGAGACCTCGGAGGAGATCACGAAGTCGAAACCACCGATCACCTTCCGAGGCAGGTATCGCGCGCACTGGATTCGCTACGTGAAGGAACCCTGTGAGTTTCGCTACCTACTCCTACCGGTCGCCCGCTGTTCGTCGTGCGGTCAGCTGCTTCACGCGGAACACACGGTTCACGCCGACGAACGAACCGAAACGAGAGTCCGCTGCCAGCAGCGAGAGTGCCCGCTGGGGCCTGCGGGTCTGATGTCGATTCGACAACTCGACGCGCAGGGCAAGACGAAGTCCTACACGAAGACTCACGACTTGGAGACGTTCGAGCAGACATCTTTCGGCGAGAGCCCGCAGGGTGAAGGCAACGTTGGGGCCGTCGCAAAGGTGTTCATGGCTGCTGCCAATCGCGACCATGGAACCAACTTCACGAGCTGGGTCGAACCGCCCCGAGACTCCCGACTCGAACAAGGCTTCGATTGCGAGCTCTTCTCCGAGGATCGATCCACGCGACTGCGACTCCAGGTGACCGCCGCGATGCCCAGCGAGTTTCACCGCGAGAGACATCGAAGGAAGCAGGCGCGGATCGAGAGTTCGACACACGCTGCCGCCAACTGGATCCTCGACGCGATTCTCAAGAAGAGCACCTCAGCCAGTCCGGACATCGCGCTCGTGGTCGACGGTGTCGAAAACCCACAGCTCGCCTTCATCGCCGACATCGTGTGCGGACGAGAGTTTCACAAGACTCTGTCCGAGGAGGCCTGGCACAGCATCTGGGTCGTCGGCCCGAGCTGGATCAGGAAGCTCGCCGGGCTCGAACTGCCGACCGACCTATAGCCGACCGGTGCGAGGTCGCGTCGATGCTCGCCGCGCAGCGTATGTCACGAATACGCACGAGTCAGGCGCGGAGAGACGCTACACCTGCCGCACGCGCTTTCGCCGCGGCTGCGAGTCCTCGAACCTGCGCCAGGAGCTGGTCCGGCCGCAACGTCAGATCAAACGGCGCCAGCTGGACAGCCACCCCCGCCGACTCCACGGAGTGGCGGCGCGCGTCCTCGACGCCCTGCGCATAGATCAGCGTCGCCTCCCGCAGCCCCGTCCCCAGGCAATACGACACCGCCTGGTAAACATCGGCGTTCGGCACCGCGGCATTCGACACGCGCTTGTACTTCGCATCGCCCACCCACACGCATCGCTCGCCTTGCCACCAGCTCAGATCCGGCTCGAGAGGCACGCCGCGCTCCGCGTCCAAGAACAGTCGACGTCCCTTCGCCTGGCTCGGAAACGCCTTCGTATCGACGCCCAACGCGTCCCGCATGCCGACCAGCAGGAAGTCCTCGAACACGCGATTCATGTCGAACAGGAGCGCGCGCACCTGCACATCTCCCGCTCGCACCTCAGGCGCCTGCGCGCGGAGCAGCATGAGCGCGAGCTCGACGGCCGGGCGATAGTGCTCGTTCAGCCTCGAATAGGTGAAGCTCGGAAGTCGCCCCGGGGAGTAGCGCACGCGCGCCACGCGTTCGAGTTCGTGATCGTGGCCACGAAGGCGTCGCTGGAGCTCTCGCGAGCGCAGGCGGAGGTCGAGCACGAGCTGGATCGCCGCGCGAAGCACACGATTCATCTCGGTGTCCTCCGTGAACTCGTCGAACCCGCACTCCATCGGCAGAAGCTGCAGCGGCCGCTGCCGCAGCTGCTCGTCGAAGCGCGGGCGACCACGCAACGTCATGAGCGCGTCTTCGTGGGCGCGATACCCCTGCAAGACCCCGCGGGCGAACGCACGGCGAATCATGACTTCCAGGTAGAGGCCCGCGGCTTCGTGGATCGAGTCCTGCACATCCACGCCCGCGGGCAGCGGCAAGATATGCTGCCGATCCACGGCATAGCCGAGCAAGAAGAGAAGGTTCCCGATCGGCACCTTGGGGACGATCTCGATTTCGAGATCCCCCACCGTGACCGTGCCCACGTAGGACGTCGCGGTGATGTCGTAGCACCCCGGCCGTCCGGCCGCGGGCGACAGCCGGAGCCGCTTGGCAAGCGGGAGCAGCGCCTCGACCTGCGCCCGCGAAACCCGAACGGCACGCGAGCAGCCGTACTCAGAAATCCGAACTCGCACCATCACCACCGCTCTCGGCCGCACGGACCTCACGCTCGAGTTCGCGACGCAGTTGCGCGAGCTCGAACTCAGCGAGTCGATCCTCGTCGCCCACGAAGCGCTCCGCCAGATACGGCAAGACCGCGTGCGTCCACGTCAGCTCGAGCCATTCGTCATCGAAGTCTTCTCGCAGGAAGTAACTCGGACCGATCGCCGTATCGCGATCCTGCAGCTTGCGATTCGCCAGGTCGACGACATCGGCTACCCAGAGCATGTCCGGCGCGTTCGCTGTGAGCCAACGTCCGAGCAAGCCCTGGATCGGCGCTTGGTCCGGGAAGAACGGCACGAACCGAAACCGCCGCCGCAACGCCAGGTCGACCAGCGCGATCGAACGGTCCGCGGTGTTCATGGTGCCGAGGATCCAGAGGTTCTCGGGCAGCGAGAACGTGCTGTCCGAGTACTGCAGCTGCAGCTCCTCGTCGCGATACTCCAACAAGAAGTAGAGCTCGCCGAACACCTTGGCGAGGTTGCCGCGGTTCAGCTCGTCGATCACCAGCACGTGCTTCCGATCGGGCCGAAGCCGCGCTTGCTGCGCAGCACGACGCAACGGACCCTCGCGCAACGCAAAGCCCGAGGTGTCCCCATCGAGCGTCGGGCGGAAACCTTCGACGAAGTCCTCGTAGCTGTAGGACGGGTGGAACTGGACCAGGGTCACGGACCCGCCATCGCGGGCGACGTGGTCCGCGAGCTTCCGCGCGACGAACGTCTTTCCCGTGCCAGGCGGCCCGTAGAACACGGCCTGCGGCTTGTCCGTCAGCAGCTGCACAACGCGCTCCAGCGAGCCTTGCTCGAGAAGCAGCGACTCCTCGAGATCTTCGAGCCCGGCCGCAGGATCGAACTCTTCGCTGTCCGGAGTCTCCGCCACCGCGTCCGATCGACCCGCAGGCCTCGGCAACTCGACGCCGAGCTCTCGCTCGAGCAACACGAACAGCTCCTCGAACACCTCGCGCGCCGAAGGACTCCGCGACGCCGTGGTCGCGGCCTGCCGAATCAGTCTCTCGTGCGCCGGACGAACGGCATACTCGACGGCTTGCAGCTGATCTGCCGGGATCTCCAACTGCACGGCATGCGGCAACGTCTTGTACGGCGACGCGTCCTGCACGAACGCATCGAACGAACCATCGCCGCGCCGCTCGCCGTCGACGACCACCCGCATGACGCCTTCGCGCAGCACCATGACCTGCAGGCGCCCCACGTTGAGTCGAATGCTCCGAGGGAACACGTTGAGCGCCCAGGAACGCTCCTTGACCGCGTGGGCGTGGCGAATCGACGCGGCGAGCTGCTCGAGCACCCGCTTGCGCACTGCCGGATCCGGATACCAGCGCTCGACCGCTCCACGCAGATCCTCGGGCGGACCGCGGAACTTCGTGGGCTTGCTCTGATCTTCGGCCTTCCACTGCGCCTTAAGTTCCTCCGAGTAGAAGTTCACAGGCCCACCGGCCTCGTCCTCGAGCGCCCGCCGAATCTCGAGAAGGTTGCGGTCCGGATCGTCGTGACTGCCTTCGATGCGGTCCTCGAACGCGGCGACGATCAGCGACTTGTGCTTGGGCGATACAATGGACTCAAAACCGTCCGGATGCACGAGGTGCAGCAGGGCGTGGAACTGCGTGTTGCCGGTGTGCACGCGGCAGCCTTCGAGGAACGCCTTGAAGGCGAACGCATCACCGAGCAGCTGCTCCTGCCGATCACTGTCCAGCTTCTTCCACGCCCCCGCAAACGACACGATCTGCGCGATGTGGTGCGGACGGTGCGTATTGAACGACAGTCCGGGATTGCAGAGCCCACCGTTCAGCGCTTCGCCGAGCTGCTCCGGAATCACCACCGGATCGCGCATCCAGCCCAAGACCTCTTGAATGACTTCGCGCTTCTTGGAGCCACGTACGCTCTCTGCGATGAGGAAGTAGACGAAGAGGGTCTCGGCCGCGAGCAATACCGTGGCATCCGGAGCATCCTTCAACTGGCGCTCGAACTTCGCCATGAAGGAGTCCTTGGAGGTGTCAGGGGCCTCGATGAAGCGCCGCGTCAAGTCGTCGAGGGTCTCACGCGACCACGCCGCGCGACCGGGCGCAAACAGCGATCCATCGGCTTGGAGGCAGGTGTTCCGCCACTGCTCGGCGGCGGAGTAGATGAGGTCAGCGCCGGGGGTGTCTCGCTTGGCCAAGTGCGTCTCCTTAGCAGCGCACGCTAGTTGGTCTTTCCGTCGCGATCCATCGCGAGCCATCGGCAATCTCCCGCGGCGCAATCGGACGCGCCCCTTTCCGAATTTGCGACGTGAAGCGTCGGATCTAGCGCACACGGCCGCCGAGGACTACGCTGACCGGTGCTCAGTCCTCGCGGTCCCAACCGCCAACCCACATATCCCCGCGACTGCCATGACGCGTTCGCGCCCCATCGAAGACGACATCTGGCCGGCTCCGGAGCCTCCCCCCGCACCGGCCCCGCGCCTCACGCGCCGCCAGCTTCTGCGCGCAGGGCTCGCCGGGTTCGCGCTCGGCGCGACGCTCAGTGGCGGGTGTGTCGCCGCCTGGCTGTGGCCTGAAGACGCGGCGCCCGCGCCTTCGCCGGACGCAACCACGGAGAATCGCGACCCGCTCCTCGCCTGGGCGTTGAAGACCACGCAGGCATCCCCAGCGCAGTGGCTTCGCAAGAGCCCCGTGTTCTTCCAAGCCCTCAACAAGCATCCGGAGCACCCGATGCTCTGGCGCGCATTGGCCGACCTTGCCGAGCATGTCGCGGAGCGCGGCGAGGCCACGGACCGCGATCACGTCCGCGTCGCGAACAGCATGCACTCGATGCTGCGCAGGCTGACGCCACCGGCGGAGCTGCGCACGACTCTCGAATCCCTCGACCGCAGACTCGAAGCCCTGCGCACTCGGTGATGCAGGACTCGGGTGGGATCACGGCACCCGCCACGGTCGGGGAAGGCGACACGACACCAATCGTGATCGTCGCCCCGCAGGTCACGACGCTCCGGATCACGGTGCTCGAAACCGGAGAAGAGTTCCAAGTCACCGTCGGAAGGAACGACCGCGCGTTGTTCGAGCTTCCGACCGGAGCCGTCGCTGGCAGTTCGATCACGATCAGCGACAAGTGCAACCCTGACAACTTCACGACGATCGACGTCGTCGATCCTGGGAGTCCGCCATGAAGCTCGCCCTCACGTCTTCACTGCTCCTCGCCTTCTCCCTCGGCGCGCAGAACACCGTCGTCGTGCCGTCCAGCGCGGCTTCGTCCGAAGGCTTCGGCACGGACCTTGCACCCGGAGTCTTGCACGACTCTCGGCGACTCATTCTCGTCGACATGCCGCAGGCGTTGCACAACCAGGACGTCTCCGCAATCGCGTTCCGTCGCGAGGACATGCCCTACGACTTCCCCGCGGGCCAGGTCGATCTCGTCGTACGGATGTCCGTCGCCCCGCATCCCGCGGTGCTCGCCAAGGAAGCCTTCGACCAGAATCACGGCGCCGTGGTGAGCACGGTCTTCACGGGCACGGTCACGCTCCCTGCGTCTGTGTCGTCACAAGGACGAACGATTGCGTGGACCAACGCTTCGGACATCCTCGAGATCCCCATCGTTCCGGCGTTCGCCTTCACACAAGGAACGCTCGCGATCGACATCGAAGCCCGCCGCGTCGCAGGATCCGAACCGCACCGCTGGTTCGCCGACGCCGCCGTGGAGATGAGCCCGCAAGGTGCAGTGAACACGCTGGGTGAGTCCTGCTCCCCATTCGCGCTCACACAACTCCCCGGCAACTTCGCGTCGTCGCTGAGCATCGACCCCGCTTCGTTGACTCCCGGGTCGAGCGCCGTGTTCTCCGCCGAGGGCACGCCACTCCAGTCCGCCGTGTTCACGATCGGGTTCGCGCCCACGCTGGTGGACCTCGGCCAACTCGGACTCGGCGCCGCCGGCTGTGAACTCCGCGTTCTCGGAGTCGCGAATGTGCCGACGACGTTCGCGCCGAGGCCACCACTCAGCGCAGGACAGGCCGGCTTTTCGCTGCAGATCCCAGTCGACCCGGGCGCGTTGAACACGACGTTCTACGTCCAGTGCATCGAGTTCGCGTTCCCGCTGTACACGAGCGACGCCAAGCAGTGCACGATTGCGGGATCGCTGCCGACGCATCCGATGTCGAGCGTCTACGCCAGGCTGGACGGGCAGACGGTTCCGGCGACCGGAACTGTGCGCACCGGACGCGGTCCGGTGATTCGGTTCTCGCATCTCTGAATCGTGACCGATCCGGTTTCGCCAGCCGCGTGCTGCGCGACTGGCAGTCGGAGTGCCGTGACTGCTGCGAGAGGTGCGGAACGCCGGGCGGGGTCCGGGCAGGGGGGCGGGGCGGAGTTCGTGATCGCGGCCAACGTTTCACCCTCGCGGTGAAGCCCCTCTCCACCTACCGGGTTGGAGCCACGGCTGGTTCGTCATCGGCGAGGGCCAAGACCTCCAGCTGAGGATCAACGGGTCCAACCCGGGTTCTTGGGCACATCTGCGGCTCTACCGCAAGCGCGAGCTGGTCGTCGGACTCGCGACGAACACGTGGGGACGAACCGCACGCGAGCGGCCGTGGGGATTGATCGGCGCGATGGATGAGATCCATCGAATCATGGTCCGCGCGGGCTGAGTCCGCGGAGCGGCCCGATCACGCTTCCGAACTGGCTGCACGCATCTGAGCCCCCCATGCGATCGGGCACCCGGCCCGCCCACGCCCCAGCCTCAGTACGCCTATCGCATTCGACCGATGCGATGGCATGCACCGAGACACGACATCAAGCGAAACCACCGGATCGAACACTTCCCACGATCCCTCACCCGCCGGTCTGCAGGGCACGCTGGCGGTCGAACTCCAGCTCATCGTGACCGACACGGAACTGAGCGCCGAGCTGCAGCGACACCCCGAAGGCCGTGCGCGCCACGACTTCGCGATCGATGCGATGCGGATCGGTGCGTTGGCACTCCGTCGGGCTCAGGGCAGGATCGACGCGGACGTCGTGCGTGCGGAGGGCGAGAAACTCTTGGCGGGCATCCGCGGGATGCTCGACGACCGCCAGGCCCGTATCGATGAACAGCTCGTCCGAACTCTAGCTGAGTATTTCGACCCGCACAGCGGGCGATTTCATCAGCGCGTCCAGAAGCTGATCATGCCCGACGGCGAGCTCGAACAGCTCCTGCGACGCCAACTCGGTGGCGAGGATTCGGAACTCGTCAAGACTTTGGCGAGCCACTGCGGCGAGGGTAGCCCCCTCTTGAAAATGCTCGACCCGAACGCGTCCAACGGTCTCATTTCGTCCCTCGCCACGACCGTCGAGCGTACCCTCGGCGAGCAGCGCGAACTGATCCTGCGGCAGTTCTCGCTCGACAACAAGGAAGGCGCGTTGGCCCGCCTGATCGTCGAGCTTCGCGAGCAGCACGGGGATGTCTCCAAGGAACTACGATCTCGCATCGACGCCGTCGTTCGGGAGTTCTCACTCGACCACGAAGAGTCCGCGCTGTCACGGTTGGTGCGCCGCGTCGAGGTCGCGCAGAAGGAGATCCGGAGTCAGTTCTCACTCGACGAGGAAAACTCTGCACTGGCACGTATGCGGCGCGAGTTGATGACCGTGTTGGGGCAACACCGGACTTCGGGCGACGTGTTTCAGAAAGACGTCATCCAGATTCTCACCGAAATGATCACGCGTAAGAAGGAAGCAGAGCGCGCGACTCGACACGGCGACGACTTCGAGTCAGAAGTGTTCGACGTGGTACAAAGTGCATGCCAAGGACGTGGCGACATCGCGACGCGCACAGGATCTTCGGTCGGTCTGATCAAGCACTGCAAGGTCGGTGATGGACTGGTCGAACTCGGCCCCGATCATGCAGCCGCTGGAGCGAAGGTCGTCCTGGAGATGAAGCAGAATGCCTCCTACTCGCTCAAGGACGCACTCGATGAGATCGAGAAAGCGCGCAAGAACCGCGGCGCCGCGAGCGGATTGTTCGTGTTCTCACGCCGGACCGCTCCTGACGGACTCGAGCCGATCGCGCGATACGGAACTGACGTCGTCGTGGTCTGGGACATGGAAGACCCCAGAACCGACATCATGCTCACGGCAGGATTGGACGTAGCCCGCGCGCTGTGCATGCACAGCCCGGTATCGGGCGATCGCGCTGCAGACTTCGAAGCGATCGACAGCGCGATCCTGAGCATCGAGAAGCTCGCAAGTGGCCTCGACGAGATCACCAGGTTCACCGAGACCATCAAGAACAACAGCGAGAAGATCCTGAAGCGCGCCTCACTCATGCGCACCGGCATCGCGAAGGATCTCGAGATGCTGAATCGAGCCTTCGCCGACCTCCGCGAGTACTCGAGTGTGACGTAGCGGCGGCGGTCCCCTTCGGTTGGCTCCGCCCGTGTACACTTCGGGCATGACCGAGAAGGCGCACGACGAGATCTTGAAGGAGTGGCGGAAGCGGCCCGACCACGACGCCACGTTCATCGAAGACGGCATTGTCGGAAGAGCTTGGCGAAACGACGAGTCACTGAAGCTTCTGTTCCTCCTCAAAGAGGCGTACCTCGAGCCCTCAGGCAAGACGACAGCAGACCGGCACGACCTCAGACAGTGGATCCGCGACTGGGTCGCGACCAAGAAGCCCCGTAAACGCCGCAAGACCTGGACGTCCATGGCGCGGTGGGCGTTGCTCGCGCACGAGACCGCCGCGAATGGAACCGTGATGCCGTTCCATCCAGACGAAGACCGTGCCGTGGATCGCCTGAGCGCGTGTGCTGTCGTCAACATCAAGAAGAGTCATGGGGAGCCAAAACTCCGAATGGGATGACCTAGAGTGCTACGCCGAGCAAGACGGCGACCTGATGATCCAACAGATCCACGCCATCGCCCCCAGGATCGTCGTCTGCGGGGGCATCTGGGAACTCGTCCAGGGCTGTTTCGAAGGCGCAGAGTGTGACTGCGGAGAGGGCTGTCGCGAAGAAGAAGGCTGCTACTTCGGTGTCTACAAGTACGAGGCCGGCAAATCTCGCATGATGCACATCATCGACTTCTGGCACCCATCCAGCCGCTACCCGAAGTACCTCTCGGATCTCGCGCTCGCGGAAGCGCTGCGACGAGCACTTCGCCGAGACCGGTAGCGACCACTCGACGCGTTCTCAACCGGCTCCCTGCGGTCTCTGACCCCACTGAGGCTCGCGACAGCGAGCTACGCCCTCTCCCGCTGCGCCTCCCGAATCGCATTCACGATCCGCTGCACCTGTGGCTCCGGGTTGCGGAACCAGTCCGTGCTCCAGATCCGCTCGATCCGCCAGCCCAGGTCTCGCAGCACTTCCTCGCGCAGCCGATCTCGGTCACGCGCAGACTTGGCCGAGTGGTATGTCGCACCGTCACACTCCACCCCCAGCAAATAGCGATTGGGATCTTCTGGATCGCGCACCGCCAGATCGAGGAAGTAACCCGCGACGCCCAGTTGCGCCGTGCACGAGTAGCCCTCGGCCTCGAGCGCCTGCATGACCGACACCTCGAAGTCGCTATCGGTTGCTCGCCCGGTCTGATCCGCGTGTGATTCCGGCGTCTTCTCGCAGTACGCAAGGAACTCACGCAGGGCCTTCTTGCCACCGCTCGCGCGCGGATCACACACGACGTCCGCCGCCGACATCGAAGTGAACACGTGCATCCGCTTCTTCGCCCGGGTGAACAGCACATTGAGACGCCGCCACCCGTCGGACCGGTTGATGGGACCGAACCGTTGAGGAACGGTCCCGCCGGGAGTCTGGGGGCCGTATGTCATCGAGATGACGATCACATCCCGCTCGTCGCCCTGCACGCTCTCCAGATTCTTGAAGAACAGCGGCTCGTCACCTTGCAGCTGTTGCTCGATCAGCGCGCGGGCCCTCGGGTCGCTCTTCATGCGCGCTTCGACCTGCTCACAGATCAATGTGCACTGCGCCGCGCTCATCGCGACGATCCCGATCGACTCGTCGGGACTCGATTCGAGATGCTCGACCAAGAAGTCGACCACAGCGCGGCTTTCGGGCGCGTTGACCTTCTGAAAGAACCCGTCCTCCACCGGATGGACTTTGACCCCGTACTCCGGATCGGTCTCGTACGGCGAGGGAAACAGTACGAGATCGTTGTGGTAGAAGCTCTTCGCCGAGAACTCGATTAACGACTCATGCCTGGAACGGTAGTGCCAGCGCAGTCGACGAGTCGGGAAGATGCCGCTCACCGCCTCGAGAATGCTCTCGGAGTCATCGAGTGTCACTTGGTCTTCGGAGTCCTCGTCGCCGTCGATCGCGCGGTCGAAGAAGCTGGTCGGAGGCAGCTGTTTGGGATCACCGACCACCACCAGACTGTCCGCGCGCGCAATCGCGCCGAGGGCGTCCTCCGGCTTGATCTGCGAGGCCTCGTCCATGATGAGCAGGTCAAATCGGTGACGACCGGGCTGCAGGTGCGTCGCGACCGACATCGGACTCATCATGAAGCACGGCTTCAACGCGGTGACGGCGTCACCTGCCCGATCGAGCAAATCGCGAAGGGGAATGTGTCGCTTCTTCTTCTGAACCTCGTGCTCGACGAGAACACGATCGGTGTACTCCCGCACCCGCCCGCCAGATCGGCCCGCAGGCACGTCGCGGCGTGCGACCTCGTTGGCGATCTCCTGACGCTTGAGTTGCAGGACGTGCCGATCGCATTCCTGGAACCGCTCGCGCACCGATTCTTGGTCGGGTCCGTAGAAGTCACGAAGCTCCGCGTCGCTCTCCAAGATCTCATCCGCGAGCTGTCGGTACAAGACCGCTATCGCCGTCTCTGTGACCTGTTGCTCGTCGAGACCTGCCTCCTCGATGTGTCGAATCAGCCGTCCGAGGCCCTGCGGTAGGAGTGATGCCTTGACGCGCTGGTACCCGAGCCAATCCGCGAGCCAGGCCTCCCGTTGCAAGGCCTGTTGGTTTCGCTCGATGAGCGCGGGAAGCGAGTCGCCGGAGAACCTCGACCACACGTCCAGGTCTATGTCTCCGGCGGAGGCAAACTCGTCACGACTGCCGATTGCCTCGGCCAGCGGCTTGGCGACCTGGTCGGCCAAAGCCTGCAGAGCTTCGTAGCGATTCGCATCGGGCCGAGCCGTGAAGGCGGACACCAACGCGGAATGCCCAGTGAGGCATTCCGCGACTCGCAGGGACGCCCGCAGTGTCGCCAGTTCGCTTTCGCGCTGTTCGCCGTACTCCGGCGACAGCTCGAAACCGGCGTCGCGCGCGGCCACCGAACATGCGAGATCAGGCCATGCAGCGACGGATTCGCGATGCTCGCCCAATGCCTGCGCCGCCTTGACAGCGTCCGCCAGAGCGAGGTCGGAGGATCGAAGCAGCGGCGTGGTCGCGGCCAAGAACACGTCGATCGCTGATCGCGCGGTGCGAAGCGAACCACCATCGCCCACGAGTGCCGCGCGCGGGTCTCGCGCCAGCAGATGCTCCGGCAGGATCGATCCCAACTGTGCGGTCCGCTTGAACACGGACTGCACAGCCTGAGCCAATCCGCCGTCTGCGCGATCCGCGATCGCGACCGCCAGCTTGGCGTCCAGTTGGAGTAAGGCGTCCGCTAGCGATGCACGCGAGCTGAACTCCGAGCCGTACTCCGCGCGAACAGCTGCGTACCAGGTTCGCACGGTTCGGATGCGCTCGATCGGCGTATCCACGCCCTGATAGAGTTCACCCAAGACTGGGTTTGCTTCGTGCAGGCCATCGATCGTCGCGAGGCCACGCGCATACTCGATCAGCCGATCGACCTCATCCAACGCACGACGCCGGGACGGCTTGTCCGCATGGGCGAGGCTCAGGATGCTGCGACGAGCCGCGCGCCAAGATCCGGACAACCAGCGCAGCACACCACCCGATCGCATGCAACGGACATCCCGCTCGATATGTTCGACGAAAGGCAAGTCGGTCAAGTCGAACGTGGCTTCGAGCTCACCGCGAAGCCGACGGAGCTTCTCCAGTTGCGGCGCGAGCTGCTCGAGCAGTGCATCCATGTCGACGTCGTCGAAGCGACCGTCACGGTGACGCCACAGCTCCCGCGGCATCTGCTGAAGCAAACCAGCGAAGACAAGGAACTCGCCGAGGCCATGCGGCGTGGCGCTAAGCACTTCGTGCAGCGTCACTGGCACGCGCTCTCGCATGCCGGCGAACGCGCGCTCGATTTTCTCGCAGGTGTGCTCGAGCTTGCCGAGCTTCTGGCTCAACACCGACAGGTTCTCGACGGATTGGTCAGCTGCGATTCCGAGCGGCCGCAGCGCGCTCACATTGGCCTGGATGAGATCGGGGCTCTCCTCGCTGGCGAGCGCTGCATCACTCAGAGTCGCGGCCAGATACCGCCATCGCTCGTGGATCTCCGAATCCACGTCCAGTGCTTCGCGGCATGCATCCGAGTCGCGAGCGATCGCGACGACCGACTCCAGGCGCTCTCGTCCTGCCAGCGAAGGCAAGGCCGCCGACGCTGCCCGCAGCTCCTCTAGAGCCTCCGTACTCCACGCGCCGGCGGTTTCGACGCCCGAGACCGATGCAGCGTCATCGACGACTCGCACGAGTGATTCGAGGTCGCGGGTCCACTGCCGCAGACCTGCCATCAACTCTGCATGCCCTGAGTGCAGCAAGTCCAACTGGCGCACACCGCACCAGTAGTGCGAATCCAGGGTTGCTTCGGGAGTCTGTTCCGCGACCCGCCCGTGGAGCTTGGCCACCCGTTGCAGACTGTCCAACAGCTCTTGTTCCCGCAGCGGTGTCAAGGATTGGCCAGACAGCCCTTCGATTCGCGGCCAGTCGCTGCCGAAATCGAACAGAGAACGGTAGCGAGCGGCGCCCGCAAAGATCTGGTGTGGGGTCTTGTCGGTGTTCCGCCAACGCTCGTTGACGCGCACGGCATGTGCATTCAGCCGATCTCGGTGCGAACGCAACAACTGCTTCTCGGTGTCGATGCCGTGGGGCGCTGAGAACCGACCGCCGAGTCTCTCGGCCAAGGATTCGATGACAGCGGTCTTCTGCGCTCGATGTCCGTGCAACTCGAGGCAGAACGCGCCGAGCCCGGCCTTCTCCAGTCGAGAGTGGACGACATCCAGGGCCGCCATCTTCTCCGCAACGAACAACACCGACTTGCCGGCGGCGATGCTGGCTGAGATCAGGTTGGTGATGGTCTGCGACTTGCCGGTGCCCGGTGGGCCTTCGATGACCAGGTTCTTGCCGTTCAGCGCATCGATGATCGCGGAATGTTGCGAACTGTCCGCATCGAACACCAACGGGTAGTTGTCGACGACGTTCGGGATGTCGTCGATCGGATACTCACCGCGAGCCTCCACCTCCTCGCCAGCGTCAGCATCGACCGAGGTGAAGAACATCCGGATCAAGTGGTGGTCCAGGATTGACGCGTCATCGTTCCACCGCGCGGGATCCAGATCGGCATACATCGCCTGCTTCTGGAAGTTGAGCGTCGCGAGGGTGATGTAGCGATGGAGCTTCCAACGCGGCTGGCGCTTGAGAACGGAGTTGCGCACGAGGTCGAAGAACGCCTCCGGATCTTCGGCATCCGCGATCGCCGGCAACGCCAAACCAAAGTCGGACGCCAGCTTCTCACGCAGCGTGATGTTGTCGATCACGTCCTCGTCGCGCGGCGTGATGCGGTACCGGAACGCACCTTCCGTAGCGTCGAGCCCATCGCGCGTCAGGTCTACCGGCACGGTGTACAGAGGTGCCAGTCGCCGGCGATCGGAGTCCTCGCTTTCGAACCACTCGAGGAATCCAACTGACAGAAACAGGATGTGACAGCCCATCTCGGCTTCGGCGCTGTCCGCCCGAGTACGGATCGAGCGAAGGCGCGCTTCCAAGCCATCAGGGAACAGGAGTGTCTGCAGCTTGCTATCCTGATGGCGGTCGTCGGTCTCACCGCTCGGCAGCTCGTACTCTGTCTGGATGCCGAGTTGCTTGGCCCACGCGTCGGATGTGGGTTCGGTCCGTGAGATCTCCTCATCAGTGTCGGGGTCGACCTTCACGTAGCCCGCTTCGCGAAGCTCGGCCTCGGACGGCAACGGAACCGGCTCGAGCGTGAAGCTGCCTTGTTCGTCGAGAACCGAAACGACCTGGTTGGGCAACTCGTCGACGATGCGCACGGAAGAGCTGACCGGGTGCCGGTAATTGAGGAGAGGGTTTCGCGACGTCAGATCGAGCAGCCGGCGCCGCAGGTCTTGAATCTTGTCGCGAACGAACGCGCGTTCGGAGTCGTCCGTCGCGACGCGCGTCGCACCAAGATCTCCTCGAGCAGAATCTTCCATCAATGGCTCCCCCTGAAGTGATGGCCGGCGCGCCAAGATCCCGAGCCCGGGATGGCATCGACGAGTGCGGCGATCGTGCGATCTACTCATTTCGTCGACATATCTCCAACGCAAGCTTCTGAGGGTGCGCTAGGATCCCGGTGGTAGCGAGTGCTGGAAGTCCGCGGGAGACACCCACGAAGGCTGGGGATCTCGCCTGCCAGCTTCACAGTCCGTCTATCTCGAGCGCATTCCGTCCCTGGGTCCGCAACTCGACAATCACTCGCTGATCGATCTGCGGTCTGGTCATGCGAGCCAGTGTCACTCGCGGTGGTTTCACCCGATGGCAACCGTCGACGTTCGGTCGGCGTGGATTGTGAGTTCGAAGGTCCGAGCGCCCGCTGGCGAATCCGTGATCTGAGCCCCGATTCGAGACTACTTGCCGCTCAGATCGTCACGCACCGACGCCAGAGCTGCCGCCGCAGTCACCCAACCGTTGGCCGACCGCAGCAGAGCCGTGAGCGACTCGCCTACCCTTGGATCATCCCGCACTCGTTCCCACAGGAGAGAGTCTTCCACGCTCTCCTGGTTGACTCCCGCGTCGCGCTGTTCGCTGTAAGCCACATGGCTTCCGCCCAACCACGTCAGCGCTTCAAGAACATCGACTGTGTCGTCGCTGGTTAGCAACCGGACCCATTCGTCGACACTTCGATCGGGTAGAGCTGGCCCGTTCCAAGGATGACTCGCACTGAAGATCGCGCGCTCCAAGCCTCCCCCCTCCTCCTCGATGCGGATCATCGCGACCCTCCCATCGCGAACGGAGTAGTACTGTCGCTGACGATAGGAGTAGTCGCCGAACGAGCCGACGCTCCCCAGCCGAACCACGATCATCGGCTCAGGAACCGCATCGAACTCCTCTTTCCAGACGTCGAACAGAGCGATGCGATACCCAGTCGGGAAGTTGATCACGGACGTTTCGTTCCAACTCGCATCAAACTGGTGAACGGCCATCCAAGACGCGTCGGGCACGTTCATCCCCTCGTACGTCACCACGAGGACCCACCGCGTGGCGCCGCCGTTCCAACGGAAAAGGCGATGTGGCGAACCATCCCGATACTCTCGCCAGTACTCGTCCTTGCCGGTCAACTCGCGAAGCGCGTCGAGTACGCGGCCGTGTGCCCCAACGGGCAAGTCCTTCAAGTTCTCGCCCACGACCGCCTCAGCGACTTCACTGGCGGTGCTCGCCGCGCGCACGGCGCCAACGATCGCCCAGCGATCCCACCATCGAACCAGCAGCACAGCGCAGACGACCGCGAGAATCGAAAGCCCGATTTTCGTTCGTGTACGCATGTGAGTTCGTGATGAGGACGTCAGAAGCCAACGACTCCCGCTACTTCGCAGTTCGGGGCCAAGATCCTGCAGTAGCCTCGTGACGCGCCGTCGCCCCTGTGTACACTGAGCCGTCCCGGACGGCGCCTCTGGCCTTGCCACAGCCTTGCCAAATCGGCTTCGGCGAGGTCAGCGACGCGGACGGCTGGGCCTGAACGGCCCTTCACACCACGGTTTGCGGCCGTAGCTCAGTTGGTAGAGCGTCAGCTTCCCAAGCTGAATGTCGTGGGTTCGACTCCCATCGGCCGCTCCAGTTCTGACAACGACTTAGGAGCGCGGCACTTCGCTGCTCCTAAGTCGTCTGCCATTTTGGTGCCAGGTATTGCGCAACGCGGGCCACCGCCGGGCAACAACTCGACGGCATCTCGCAAGTCGTCGTCGACCAAGTGCGAGTAGGTTTCGGCCGTGAGTTTGGGATCGCTGTGGCCGAGCAGCT